>NZ_JABXKO010000014.1:0-246448 GCF_017114965.1 Nostoc sp. JL31 | reverse complement strand
TATGAATTAATTGAACACCAGGATAAAACGATACTTCAAGTAGTGAAGTAATAATTGGTTTGGCTCTGCTTTGCCATGAAGCGATGACTTCTGTAAATAGGATATCCATGCGTTCAACCATCTTATTCTCGTGAAGAAACAGTACTGCAATTTTTCTTGAGATAAAGCGAGGTTAATTGCAGATGTATAACTTTATATCTCAATACGGTTCAGTTAAGGTTAAAACTCTTTGTCAAACTCAATTTTTTTAACGTAGACGCATTCGCGGAGCGTCTCGTAGAGAAGCGGTTTGCCGCAGGCTACCGCAGAGGCGCAGAGGAAACAGAGAGAAGAAAAAAATGCTCAACCCAAGCGTATTGCTTTATATCTTGCACCACACAATGATAGACAAAAACCCCCTTACTTTATAGGAAAGGGGCTAGAGAAATTCTGTATTATCTGCAAATCAAAAAGCGTGTCTTCTTCTTAATAAGGCCACTTCCAGTCACGAATTTCCGGCACATCGTCGCCGTACTTCTCAATGTAGTGCTTGTGTTCGATCAGCTTATCTTGCATCTGCTGTTTGACATAAGCTGCCTTAGATCCTAGTTTGGGTACGCGATCGATTACATCAATTACCAAATGGAAGCGATCTAGATCGTTGAGAACAACCATATCAAAGGGAGTTGTGGTAGTTCCCTCTTCTTTGTAACCACGCACATGGATGTTTTTATGATTAGTGTGGCGGTAGGTTAGGCGATGAATCAGCCAGGGATAGCCATGAAAGGCAAAGATAACGGGTTTGTCGGTGGTGAAAAGTGTGTCAAAATCTTTTTCACTCAAACCGTGGGGATGTTCGGTTTTTGGCTGTAGTGTCATCAAATCGACTACGTTCACTACCCGCACTTTTAAATCTGCGAAGTGCTGACGCAGGATGTCTACAGTCGCCAAAGTTTCTAAGGTGGGAACATCCCCAGCACAAGCTAGTACTACATCTGGGTCGCCGCCTTCGTCGTTGCTTGCCCATTCCCAAATGCCGATGCCTTTGGTGCAATGCTTGATGGCTGCATCTATGTTGAGATATTGCAATGCTGGCTGTTTTCCAGCAATGATGACGTTAACATAGTTGCGGCTTTTTAGACAATGGTCAGTTACCGACAGCAGAGTGTTGGCATCGGGGGGCAAATAGACGCGCACGATCTCAGCTTTTTTGTTAAGTACGTGGTCGATAAAACCGGGGTCTTGGTGAGAGAAGCCGTTATGGTCTTGTCGCCAAACGTGAGAGGTGAGTAAGTAATTGAGGGAAGCGATCGGTCTACGCCAGGGAATATGTTTGGTAGTTTTCAACCATTTGGCGTGTTGGTTGAACATGGAATCAATGATGTGGATGAATGCCTCGTAGCAAGTGAAAAATCCGTGACGACCTGTAAGGAGGTAGCCTTCTAACCATCCTTGGCAAGAAGTTTCACTGAGAATTTCCATCACCCGACCGTCGGCGGAAAGATGGTCATCTTCAGGGTAAATCTCGGCTGTCGAAACTCTGTCAGTAACTTCCAATACAGGATCTAGACGATTCGATGCTAATTCGTCGGGGGCGAAGATACGGAAATTGCTACTTTCTTGGTTAAGCCGCATGATATCCCGCAGGAATTTACCGGTCACTTTGGTAGCTTCTGCGATCGCTTTCCCTGGTTCAAGAACATCTACAGCATAGTCTTGAAAGTTGGGCATTTTCAGGTCATGCAGCAAAATCCCGCCGTTAGCGTGGGGATTGTCACCCATGCGTCGATGCTTTTTGGGGGCTAGTTCTGCTAGTTCGGGAATCAGTGTGCCGTTAGCGTCGAAGAGTTCTTCTGGTTTGTAACTCTTCATCCAATTTTCTAGAAGTCTTAGGTGTTCTGGTTTGCTTGCTATTTCGCCAAAGGGAACTTGATGCGATCGCCAATAACCTTCGGTTTTTTTGCCATCCACTTCCTTGGGCCCTGTCCAACCTTTGGGGGTTCGCATGACAATCATCGGCCACTGGGGACGTTCAGTGAAACCATGTACACGTGCTTCTCTTTGGATACTTTGAATTTCGGCGATCGCTATATCTAGAGTCGCCGCCATCTGCTGGTGAACCTCTGCGGGATCATCACCTTCTACAAAGTATGGTTTGTAGCCGTAGCCTACAAATAAACTCTCCAACTCCTGACGGCTAATTCGTGCCAATGTCGTTGGGTTAGCAATTTTATACCCATTTAGGTGCAGAATCGGCAATACAGCACCATCACGTACCGGGTTAAGAAACTTGTTGGAATGCCAGCTAGTTGCTAAAGCACCAGTTTCAGCTTCGCCGTCACCCACAACAGCAGCAACAATTAAGTCAGGGTTATCAAAGGCAGCACCATAAGCGTGAACGAGGGCATAACCTAATTCCCCGCCTTCGTGAATCGAACCAGGAGTTTCCGGTGCAACGTGACTGGGAATACCACCGGGGAAAGAGAACTGTTTAAAGAGTTTCTTTATTCCCTCAGCATCCTGAGAGATGTTGTGGTAATATTCGGTGTAAGTGCCTTCTAGGTAAGTGTTGGCTACCAGTCCAGGACCTCCATGACCGGGACCAGCAATGTAGATTGTGTTTAGGTCATATTTCTTAATGAGTCGATTCAGGTGAACATAGATAAAGTTCAGCCCTGGCGTTGTTCCCCAATGCCCTAAGAGTCTGGGTTTGACGTGTTCCAGCTTTAGGGGTTCTCTTAGTAGCGGATTGTCGAGTAGATATATTTGCCCAACGGAAAGATAGTTAGCTGCACGCCAGTAGGCGTTTATCTTTTGTAATTCTTCATCAGCTAAAGGCTTTGTTTGTGGAGTCGTTGCTAATGTCATTATCGACACTCCATTCCAAAAGGTTTTTGATGGATTCATCAGTAAGCAATTATACTTGTTTTCCAGATGATGGCCATCTACCCATGATGAATTTTTTCAGCCTTTGCTACTAAATTCCTTGCTTCTACACACAGGATGGAAAGTGATGTCTACGATGAGCTACATCTAAAACTATTAATTAATGCTATCAATCTACATTCTCCTCGCATCAAACTGCATCCTCTTGTTGAAGTTGGGGGAGATAATCAGTTAAAACCGATTCTGCAAAAGCTAAATCTTCATTAGCAAACTCAATTTTCAATGCAGCAGCCTCAATATCAGAAATAGCATCCCAATGCTGAGTTAGTTTTTTTTTCTGAAGAGAGATAGCAAAATCTAATACTTCTTCTTGACTAGACTTGGGCAATTGGGACAATATTTCCAGTAGTTGCCTGTGAATAGTTGCTGTTGGTTTATCTGGCATTGCCACACTTCCTAGATTGATAAATAAAGTATGTACTCTAATTTTCTCATGCTTCAAGCTTTGTTTTTCCTTGAACTATCCAGTACAGCAAAACTAGCTAGAGGCAGATCAAGGAATAACCTAATTATTAATTTCCAATAACCCAGGTGGTGGCGTGATTTCAATGCGATTAGATTTCAAGTCTACTACTGGTGCGATCGCTTCCACAAATGGAATCAAAACCGTCTTTTGCTTTTTGTCATTTGTCATTTGTCCTTTGTCATTTGTGATTTGCTCTTTGTCAGTGGTAAAAGATGGGTGTAATTTTACTTCTAACAAATCATTGCCGGCGGGGATGATGTCTACCACCGTACCAACGAGTTGGCCAGATACTTGCATGAAGATTTCCAAGCCAATCAAATCGAGGACATGATATTCATCTTCGGCTAATTGGGGGCGATCGCTCGCTGGTACCATTAGTTTACAACCACGCAACGCCTCCGCCTGATCGCAAGTTTCCACACCAGCTAATTTGATTACATACAAGTTTTTGTTACTGATATAACGTCCTGTTAATAATTCGATTGGTTGTGGTTCTGTACCATCTAAACGCAACAACCAACGTTTTCCCGGCACCTCAAATCTTTCGGGAAAGTCAGAGACAGGATAAACCTTCAATTCTCCAGACAATCCTTGAGGGGAAACAATCTTACCAATTTCTAACCAATCATCGAGATTGGGGACTGGGGATTGGGTACTGGGAACTACGGGCTGGGGATTGGGGACTGGAGATTGGACATTTTGAATTTTTGAATTTACTCCTACTCTCTTGCCCCTCTGCCTCTCTGCCCCTCTGCCTCCAATCTCTTTATTAGCTTCTTCGTGTTTCATTTCCATTTTTCCTACTAGTACAACACGGCGGAAATAAACCACCCATTCCAAATCATTGAAATACTTACGCTGTATTCATTTTTAATTTTTAATTTTTAATTCCGCCTTGCGGTACTAGGCAGTCACTGCCGCACCTTTGTAAGCTTCTTCAGCTACTTTTGCTAAACGTTGCATAGCAGTGGCTATCTCTTCATCTGTACCTGTGAGGCTAATGCGGAAACATTGGTGCTTATGCGCCCACTCTTCCTCTAAACCGGGGAAGAAGGTGCTTCCAGGAACAATAATCACACCTACTTGCTTTAATTGCTGGTAAAATTCCCAATCACTGATGGGTAAATCTTGTAACCACAACCACGCAAAAATTGCCCCTTCACCGCGATGGAGGAACCAAGGTAAATTCTTGGGCATCGCTTGTTCTAAGCTAGTTTCTAAAACGGTAAATTTATTTTGGTAAAAAGGACGGATGACAGTGTGAGAAATTTCTACTAAAGCACCAGAATTGATTGCATAAGCTGCGATCGCTTGGCCGTAACGTGAAGAATGGAGACTGATATTTGCCTGAAAACACTCCAGGACTTCAATCCACTTTTCATCTCCAATAGCTATACCAATCCTTTCTCCTGGTAATCCGGCTTTCGATAAACTCATACAGTGGAGAATGTTATCACCAAACACTGGTGTCATCTCTGTAAAATTTAATGCTGGGAAGGGAGGCGCATAAGCCGAGTCAATTAACACAGGTAGATTGTAAGGAGCAGCTAGGGCGGCAATCTTTTTCACCTCATCATCGGTGAGGACGTTACCAGTAGGATTACAGGGGCGAGAGAAGAGGACACAACCCGTATTTTCTGTAATCGTAAGTTTGCTGAAGTCTGGGCGATATTTAAATCGGTGGGCAACTTCATCGATATCGAGAGTTGGTTTGTAGGCAGTTAAGGCTTTTGGAACTAAGCAGATGCCGCCGTAACCTGTGTAGTCAGGACTGAGGGGTAAAACGATTTGTTTTAACTCGCCGCTAGGGGTGTAACCACCGAAAGTATTGGCAGCGTAGAAGTAGAGGGTTTGACTACCGGGGGTGATGAGGATATTGCGATCGCTTAAGTTTAACCCGTAGCGTTTGTTAAAATCATTAGCGATCGCTTCCACAAATGGTGCATAGCCCTGACTTGAGCCGTAGCGGCAAACTACCTCACCATATTCTGGACTAGCCAAAAGCTGTGCAGTGCAATCCCGCCATAATTGTTCTACCTCTGGCAAAATCAACGGATTACCAGCACTTAAATTAATAAACTGCTGCCCTGCACCCGCTCGTAATGTTTCGATAATATCCTTCATGATTGCTCTGACGCCAGTCAGGTTGGACATTTGAGCGCCAATTTGAGTTAGGGCAGGGTTCATAAGCTGTGACAAAATATATTAATTTAGGGGTGGACAAATTATTTGGGGTTTGCTGCTGACATCCAGTTTACATCGTTGCCAAAACAGCTGTTGCCGCCTTTAACCAATCTAGCTAGAGAATGACATTTTAACAAAGGTAATAATATTTATCGTGATAGTGGCGATCGTGCTTAGTAAATCTGATGAAGTAATACAAAAGTTTATCACGTGTTCAATTTACGTGTTGAATGTTTATGAGGGGACTGGGGAGTAAAGAAGAGAATAGGGTAGAGATTATTCCCTACACCTATCACCTGTCACCTCTCCCCTAATCCCAATGACAAATGACAAAACTTATACAGGAGCGCTGACATTGCAAGTTAAAGCAGCAGTAGCTTACAGCGCAGGTAAGCCGTTAACGATTGAAACCGTTCAACTATCGGGGCCAAAAGCCGGCGAAGTGTTAGTTGAAGTGAAAGCAAGTGGGATTTGTCATACTGACGCTTTTACCTTATCTGGTGACGATCCTGAAGGTTTGTTTCCGGCTATTTTGGGGCATGAAGGTGCTGGTGTGGTAGTGGAAGTAGGCGCTGGTGTCACCAGTCTCAAGCCAGGGGATCATGTGATTCCCCTCTACACTCCCGAATGTCGTCAGTGCGAATATTGTCTGAGTTTCAAAACTAATCTCTGTCAAGCTATTCGCCTAACTCAAGGACGCGGTGTGATGCCCGATGGTACTAGTCGCTTTAGTATCGATGGGCAAATGATTCATCATTACATGGGTACATCTACCTTTGCTAACTATACGGTGCTGCCGGAAATCGCCTTGGCAAAAATTCGCGAAGATGCTCCGTTTGATAAGGTTTGTTACATTGGCTGCGGTGTGACTACTGGTATTGGTGCAGTTATCAATACTGCCAAGGTGGAACCTGGAGCAAATGTTGTGGTTTTTGGTTTGGGTGGTATTGGCTTAAATGTCATCCAAGGGGCGCGGATGGTAGGGGCAAATATGATTGTCGGGGTAGATATTAATCCCAACAAACGCGCCTTGGCGGAAAAGTTTGGCATGACGCACTTTGTTAATCCCCAAGAAGTAGAGGGTGATTTAGTTCCCTATTTGGTTGATTTAACAAAAGGCGGTGCTGATTACAGTTTTGAATGTATCGGTAATGTTAAATTGATGCGTCAAGCATTAGAATGCTGTCACAAAGGTTGGGGTGTAAGCGTGATTATTGGTGTCGCAGGTGCTGGACAGGAAATCAGTACTCGTCCTTTTCAATTAGTAACTGGGCGCGTTTGGAAAGGTTCAGCATTCGGTGGCGCTAGAGGACGTACAGATGTGCCAAAAATTGTTGATTGGTATATGGAAGGTAAGATAAATATTGATGATTTAATTACCCATGTGATGCCCATTGAGCAAATTAATGATGCTTTTGAATTGATGCACAAAGGTGAATCAATTCGCAGTGTGGTGACTTTCTAATTCGTAATTTGCGCTTGATGCTTACGCAGACATTCCTGTTTCAAATAAGGTTTAAATCTCTATCTGAAACATAATTATGAATGATGAGTTTTTAAATTATGTAGACACTACAAATCTGAAAAAAGGCAAAAAAACTGATGCCAAACTTCTATGAAGCAGACTTCTACACTTGGACTCAAGAACAGGCTAACTTTCTCCGTCATCATCAATGGAACCAGCTTGACCTACCCAATTTAATTGAGGAAATTGAATCTTTGGGAAGAAAGGAACGCCAAGAATTGAGAAATCGTTTTAGTGTGTTAATTGGACATTTACTCAAATGGGAATATCAACCAAAGCAACGCAACCGTAGTTGGTGAGCCAGCGCGTTGCGGGGGTTCCCCCCGTTGTAGCGACTGGCGAACCCGAAGGGTTAGCAACAATTAGAGTACAACGACGGGAAATTCTCAAGCTGCTGAACGAAAATCCTAGTCTGAAACCTTACATTGAAGAAGCACTCCAAGAATCTTATGAAAATGGTAGGGATTTAGCATCAGGAGAAACAAATTTGCCGCTCTCAACTTTTCCCCTCCAATGTTTATATCTTTTTGAGGAAATTTTGAGCGATCGCTTTTATCCCGGTCAGTCTACCACAGATGATTTAATGGATTGACACTCCTCAGTCAAAATTCACAAGTAGCAAAATTTCTCAACTTGATAATACTTCATCAAAGTATCGATCAATTTCTGCTATCAGAATTTCAAAGTCTACAGGCTTGGTCAAGTGGCATTTGAAACCAGCCTTCAGCGCAAGCTGCCGATCCTCTTGGCTACCGTAGCCGGTAAGCGCAATCAGAATTGAGCGAGTAAATTTGGAGTCTTTACTCAGTTCCTGTGCAACTGCGAATCCATCCATTTCGGGAAGTCCGATGTCACAAATAATTACATGAGGCTCAAGTTTTTTTGCAGTTTCTACCCCTAAAATTCCATTTTTGGCAATGGAAACTTCATGCCCAAAATGCTCAAGTACTGCTTGTAATGATATGGCTGAATCGTCATTATCTTCGATGACTAAAATCTTCAACGATTTTTTAGCCGCCTCTGTAATCTCTAGGTCGTTGTCCAAGGTTGTAATCTCTTCGCATACAGGGAAAGTGACTTTAAATTCTGCTCCCAAATTAATCCCTCTACTTGAGGCTTCAACATTACCACCATGAAGTTCCACAAGACTTTTGACTACCGAAAGTCCCAAACCTAGCCCGCCCCTCGAACGATCTAAACTGCGATCGGCCTGGGTAAACGGCTCGAAAAGTTCTGGTAATATTGTCGGGTCTATCCCGATGCCTAAGTCTCTTACAGATAAAACTGCTACACTACCTGAGCCATTGTCACCTGGAATAACTGAGAAATCCACCCAGATCGTCCCATCTGGCTGGGAAAACTTTAAGGCGTTATCAAGAAGGTTTCCAAAGACTTGGAAGAAGCGAGTGGAATCAACATAAGCCCACACGGGTGTGTTTGGCAGGTCTTGTACTACGTTAAGATTCCATCTTTTTATTGCTTGTGCATGGTCATTAAGACTCTGGCGAACCAATTCCACCAGATTAACCTTCTCAAGGTTTAATGAAATCTTTCCATAAGTGATGGACGATACGTCAAGTAACTCATCGATCAATTTGGAGAGGTGCTTAATCTGGTTTTGCATCATTAAAACTGTTTCCCCGACTGCGCCAGTCTCGCCTAGCTTCAACTTCAGTAGCTGAACGCCGTTGGAGATGGGGGCAACGGGATTCCTCAATTCGTGAGCCAGCATCGCAATAAATTTGTCTTTCAGGGCGTTTTGGTTCGTCAGTTTCTGGAAAAGTTGCACGTTAGCGATCGCAACTGCTGTAGTATCGGTCAAAATCTCAAGGAGTCCGATCTCTTGGGGCGTGGCTAGGTGGCGTGTACTCCAGTAGGCTCCGATCGCACCCAGTGGATCGGAAACCCGAATCGGAACCATTACTAAACTCTTGACAAAAGTCACTTTATAGGCATCAAGAGGAATTCGCGCATCTTGGTAAATGTCTTCAATTACGGCTGCTTTTTTATTGAGCATTGCCCAACCGGAGATGCAAGACTTGAGCGGAAAACGCATACCTTTCCAAAGTGGCCCAATAGCGTTTTCATCGACATAGTGGCAACATTCACCATCCCGCAATACAAAAGTTACTCCATCAGCATTTGTGAGATCGCGAGCAGCCAAACGCACAATCTCAATAATTTCTTCAATAGTCCGCACACAAGCTAAATCCTTCACAACCGAAAGTAGCCTGTCGTAAGACGAAATGCTATAGCTCTGATTTAAATTCTGTTCTTGAGAGATGGAGGTTTGTAATATATTTTTCATAAAAACTCCGAACAAAAAGATGTCTGTATAAAAACTTAGGTAAAGCGGGTAGGTTCGGCGGACACCACAGGGAGGGGAGCATCCCGTTTTGGCAGATCGCCCTGCGAAGACAGCGCACGCTACGCGAAGAGAAGTGAAGTCTGGGGCTATACAAACTTTTGTCCGCCTGCGCGGACTCTATAAAACCCAAAGCAGGCGGGTTTAATCTGTATAGCCGCGATTTCCAATCACCTGGTGTTTCTTCCAAAAGTGGATACTCCCACGCCTACTCTTAATCGTAATCTTAACTTTGATATTGAGAGTACAATCTGTTTGTTATCGCATTTTTGCTTTTACTTATATAGTATGAAATTCTTCAAAAGTGCTAAGTAAATATTCGCAATTTACTTTTATTTACTAATGCAACTTTTGATGTTTAGCTTAAACTCGTTATTTAGGCGTAGTAATTGCAAGAAAATCGAAGATACGTCACAATCCTTCGTAGACATTGCCGATCGCAGGCAAATTATTTGGCGATCGCTAAATAATACTCAAATCGCTCCCGGAGTTGTTCAATCGTTAGATTTTGAGTCCAGTACTCCACCAGGGCATGACCAAATGCCCAGGCGTTGCGATCGGGTGCAGCGGTGTTTTCCAAGAGTAGCGGCCAAAGGGATAGCAATTCAAAGTTGAGGGCGTTGGGGTTCAAGAGTGAGAAAAGGTCATATCCCATTTGTAGTTTACCAATGACAATTGGCAACTGTTCCACAGGAATTTGCTCCGCCAGCATATATGCTAAAGCCGGAGATCCGGTTGAGAGCGTAGAAACAAACTGAAGGACGGGACTTTTGAGCAATGCCGTTAATCCTTGTGTTGTCGTCATCTGGAAGGTGTAGTGGTCGATGATTTTGGCGGCGGCGACGATGCGGACTTCTAGATTACGCAAAAAGCGGGCGAGACGGAGTTGCTTAGTAGGTGCGATCGCATCCACTAATCCCAACGATAGCGCCTCTACTCCCCAGGCAACTCGACCCGTTTTGCTGTCACCTGTAACCACGGGTAAAACTAGATTACAGAAGTTTCCTAGCAGTTTGGCGCGATACTCAGTGGCTTCTCTAATGGCAATTTCTTTGGGGCGATCGCCCCATTCCCAATCATAAGGCGGTTGCCATTCGCGGATGGGACGGAGACGATCTACTTGAGTGACAATAGCGATCGCAGGTAAATCTGCAACTTCTGCTTTGATGTCTTGCAAAAAGTCCACATCCATTTGCAGGGCAGGATCGAGGGCAGGGGTGGCTAACAGCAGCAAATCTGAATTGATGGCATAATCAAGCACCAAATTTCGGAGTTCGGCACGGTTGACTTGTTCGTAACCAGGTGTGTCCCAAAGCGTTAAGGATTCCCCAGTTTGAGTCTGCCATTGATAATTCTGAATGCGATCGGTACTGGGTAAAACATCAACGGCTGCGAGATCCGCCTGAAATAGCGTGTTAATCAGGCTACTTTTTCCCGATCCCGTGCGCCCCACCAGCAGAATATTCACGGGTTTTTGCTCAACCGCCTCGGCTGGTTGAGCTTGAGTCAGGATTTCTCGGAGTGTTTGGGTTTTTACCTTGGGTAAAGTTGGCGGGGAAACTACGGTTGCTGGAACTGGTAATGTGTTACCTCCGTAAAGTGCGATCGCTTGTCGGCATAAGTTTCTCAGGGCAGCTTCCCGAAATAACTGGCTCAAATTCCCCAATAATTGCTGAGTTGCTTGGTTACTAGAACCCTGACTGGCTTGTTTTGCCACCGCCGCCACCGGATTTAAGATCCACTGTGCCCAGTTCCAAACTTTCCAGAATTTCCGAGCCGATGGTTCCAACTTCCGGTAGACCTCATATCCTTGGTATGCTTGTCCAACCGTTACCTGATTGAGGATTGGGGATAACTTTTGCATCCACTGATCCATATCATCTACCGTTCCCCGAATCAGCCCGTAAGCTTGGGGGACGTAAATATTCAGCAGGGGATATTGAATCTGAGGATTGTAGATATGAGCGATCGCTACCACTAAATCTTGGCATCGCGTCCAAAAAGTTTGCCAGTCTTCCCAAATCGGGCGATCGCTTTGTGCTGCTTGGAGAATTTCTTGAAGGGCGGTTTCTGCAAGTTTTGTGGTGTCACTTCCCACAGGTAGCCTTACTGTATCCTCTGCTGTCGATTCCAGTTCTTCACGGACTTGAGTTAATACAGCTTCTACTTGGTTAACAGCTGGTTGAGTCCATTTGACTAGCAGCCAACGCCAACCAACAAATAAAACGGTGAATACACCCCAAATCCAATTAATCCCCCACGCATGAATTTGTGAACCGGCGGATACCAGTAAGAAAATGATGATAAACGCGATCGGAATTGCTAAGACCACCCACTGCCACAGTTTTAATCGCACCATTGCCTCATACCTGCTTTGAAATGTTAGAAAATTCGAGTTTTTGTCAAAATTACTCTTATAAAAAGTCTATCGTCTCCAATGCAGGCAGGATGTTTGGTATTCTGGGATTAATGGTAGACTCCTAATTATTAGGGATAAATGTTTTATTTTGCTGTAGGTAGCTAAATAAACAACTGGATATTTATATTTCTAGATTAAAAGAAGTTTAAAATTGCTCAGTTGTCTATGAGAGCAAAATTTAGTAAACAAGCTATGCAAACAATTACCGACATTGGCACGCTGATTGTCAGCACACCCGGAACTTGTGGTGGTCGTCCTCGGATTGCGGGACACCGGATTACGGTACATAATATTGCGATCGATTTCAACGCAGGCATGAAACCGGAAGAGATAGTTGTCCAAAGGCCACAGCTAATGTTGGCACAAGTTTATGCAGCGCTAGCTTACTACTATGCTAACCAGGAAGTAATTGACACGGAGATTGCCGCAGAAATTGAAGAATACGACCGTTTGGAAGCTGAGTACACGGCGAAGAGACAGTGAGCCAAATTCGTTTGTATAATACGATCGAAATGACACCATTGCAACTTCCCGTTAACGGTAGAGATGGCAATTTTTATCCACAACTCATTGCGATATTGATTCTTCTACCAACAATTCTGATCCTGCTTCACCCTCACCCAGGTTATCAGAATTAACAGATTTAGAAAAACCATCTGCTACATCTTTGATAAAACCAGCTACAGGTACCGCAACTAGTAAACCCAAGACTCCGCCAACATTGGTTCCTACAAGCAGAGCAATTAATACCCATATTGGTCTAATACCAGTAATTTTACCTAAAAGACGTGGTGCGATCGCCTGATCGATTAACTGATCGATAACAACAGCTACCGCAAAAACCTTAACTGCTAGCCAAAAGTCATGTGACGCTATTATTAAAGTTATTAAAACAAGACTGACGACATCACCAAAGGGAATTAAGCTCAAAAGTCCAATTCCCAAGCCAAAGAGTAAACCAAACTGGACTTGAAAAGCTAAAAACAATAATGTTATTGAAACACCCATCAGCAAAGCCAAAGTTCCCTGACCAATTAAGTAATTTTGGAAGTTTTGCTGAATAGACTGGCTTATCTGCTGGGCAAGATTTCCAGGTAACTTCTTAAATATCGCCTCCCAAATTCTTGGGCCATCTAACAACAAATAAAAAGTTAGTACTACTGTGATTAATGCCTCAGAAATACTATCAATTGTATCTATAATAATACTTAAAAGTTTATCGGAAACAAACTCTAATTCATTAGGTAATTGGTCAGTAACTTGTGCTAATAGCTGACTTAGATTCACATTTATTTTATGTTTAAACAACCAATTATTTACAATCTGAAGTTTTTCTTCGCTAGAGTCAATCCATTGAGGAAATACTTTAACCATCTCATTAAATTGCTCTAAAACAATGGGTACTAAAGTGATACCCAGAGCCACAACAATTACCAATGCTAATATAAAAACTAATGCTACTGCATAGCTACGTTTAACTCTCCGTTGTTGGAGAATTGAAACAGGATAGTTTAAAACGAATGCAAGCAAAGTAGCCAAGACAAGAATTGTGACAACAGGTTGAAAGTTTTTAACCAGCAAAAATGCTAGCCAACCATTGAGAAATACTAGAGGAAATAACAACGTAAAAATTAACCATCTAAGTAGTTGATTCAGTGAAAAATTCATAATTAATTTCAAAGCGAAAATTATTCTATTTACTAAATTTAACCGAATCATCAAATCGGCTCAAGAGGAAGTAGACAATAAAAATTTTCCCGATTCTCCACTTCCCATTATTCCAATTACTAATTTTCAGCAAAAGCTGAAAATTGCTCCTCATTTATTCGCCCTGCTTGATACAGAGTATTAGTAATTTCCGAAATAGTTAAAACCGCATGGCTACGATAACCATTTTGCTGTAACCTATCTTTCACCCCCTGTTCGTGATCGATAAATACCACAATATCATTAACCTTTAATCCTGCTGATTCCAACTTTCCTGCCCCTTCCATGACACTTTTACCACTAATGAGAATATCATCAACCACTACAACTGTTTCACCAGTATGAAAATTACCCTCAATTACTCTCCGAGTTCCGTGTGCTTTCACCTCTTTACGCGGGAAAATCATTGGACAATGAAGGCGCAAAGCTAAACCAGTCGCAGTAGGTAATGAACCATAGGGAATACCTGCTAATCTATCAAAATTGAGGTTCTTCAAAATATCCTCATAAGCTGTGAGAACTTGATTAAAAACTTGGGGGTTGGAAATAATTTTGCGTAAGTCGATGTAATAAGGAAATATCGCTCCTGATGCTTGCACAAAGCTGCCAAACATAATGCAGTCAAGATCATAAAGTTGTAAAATCAAATCTTGGTGGGGGTGCTGATTGAGAAAACAAACATCAGGAAACCACACAGAACAAGTAGAATTTTCGTGAACAATTTCAGTTTTGATTTGATTGATTTCTGCACGTAAAAACTGGACTTCTTCTGATAATTGTGTATTTACCAACATATCTTGAGGAACAGGAATCAGTAAACCATCACCATTACTATTCAAGCCAGCTTCTAAAATTTGTTTCAGGTTTTGAGCCTCCGCCCAGATGCTACGCGCCATAATAATTCGTTCAGGTGCAACTGCTCGAATAAGTGCTAAAACTTCAGGATTTGTAGTTCCCACTTCTAAACCCAATTGTTCTGGAGTCCCCCAGGTTTTGGATTCTTTTACTACCTGTAAATAAAGGGGTGATTCGTTTGTAGGATATTGCTGTAGAGCTTCTGCACCTGGATTAGAAGTACAGCATAAAATAAACACCGCTTTATCAGGATAGACCAAAAAAGGTGCTACATGATCTTGTCCTGTATAGGGACTGAGAGTAATTGCATCCACTTGCCATTGCGTAAACACAGTCTGGGCAAAGATGGTACTAGTATTTAAGTCACTGTGTTTGGCATCTAAAATCACTGGGATATGGGCTGGAATAGCTGCTAAAGTTTTGTACAGCAGTTCTAAACCAGGAATACCTAAAGCTTCGTAAAAGCCAAGTGTCGGTTTATAAGCACAAACGAAATCAGAAGTTTCCGCAATAATGAATTGTAACCACTTCTCCAAACCAGCAATAAGTTCTTCAGATTCATAACGCTCAGGCATCATCTCTGGATTTGGATCGAGTCCTACAAATAGTAAGCTTTGATTTTGTAAGATATTTCCATTCAATTTATCAAAAAAGTTCATTTTTTTTGTTTAAAAAAGGATCGTCGATCAAAACATTGATTCTGTTAATTCAGTACCACCAGCCTTACGCCCTAATTGATAGTGAATTACTGCAAATAAGATAACCATCGGCACTGAGGCAAAGTGAACAATTCGCAATGCTTGCCAATCGCCAAAGCAATCCACAATCCAGGGAAATTGAGCAGGTTTATACATTCCTATTCCTGTAAATAATGCCAGCAGCAAAATAGGAATAATTGCTGTATAAGCAATCCGATGCCAAGCATAAATTAGACGTTGGGAATTTTGAGTTTTTTGTAATGCTTTCAAGTCATTAGCACCGACAAAGCGATGTCGCCAGCGTCGGGTAACTAAAATGTAAATTCCATACCACAACAGATTCAGCGAGAATAGCCACATTGCTGCAAAATGCCAGTGTCTACCTCCTGCCAGCCAACCTCCTAAAGTAAATATCGGAGGAATGTGCAAACCTGCACGTCCACCAAAAACAGGGTTGGCGTTGTAAATTTGTAGTCCACTGGTGAGCATGATAAATAGACTAATGATGTTACACCAGTGGAAGATTTTGGCTCCTATTGCTTGAGTGGGTCGCTTTCGAGTTTGAGAGGTAAGGGTGGAAGTCATAAATTTTGACTGATAAAATTTGCTGTTTATCTGTCTTGGGTAAATAGCCCAGCAAGTTTGGAGGTGGGCTATTTATCTTTATTTTCTCATCATTAGATTCAGTATTCTGACATTAATGCTCTACCATCTGCTGTTTTAACTGTCAGTTTAGGTATGGCTAGGGTTGTTCTCAGCTAAATTACGCCTAATGTGAATTAAATAGGTTGAGACTCCAGTGTTTTGAATTTCATGAAAAACCCCTTCTACACGCTGACGAACACGACTAATAAAACGCTTCAAAACATCAGAATGTTGAAAATGCTGGTTGTCACGAGTGAGTGTCCAGATACGATTAAGATTAAAACATCAACAGATATCAAACATCATTTAAGCAAGGAAAATAAGATGGCTAACACAGATAATCTCACAGGTGTGAGAAATTTGGGTCTTGCGATCGCCAATCCCTTCATTGGTAGCACTGCTCCAAACACTCCTCAGATATTGGAAGTTACTGGTAAAGGAGAGGTCAGCGTTGCTACCACTTTAACTGATGTAGAATTGGGGATTAAAGTAGAGGGAAAAACTGCAACCGCAGTTCAAGAACAAGTTGCTCAACGTTCAACAGCGGTAGTTGATGTACTGCGTCAGCTTGGGGCGCAAGAACTTCAAACTATATCTATTCAACTAAATCCTGTCTATAGCTATGAAAATGGTACTCAAACCCTCACCGGCTTTGAAGGCCTCAACACACTTCAGTTTGAGTTACCAACAAATCAATCTGGGGCAGCAATTGACAAAGCTATCCAAGCAGGCGCAAATGTCATACAGAATATCAGCTTCACTGCCTCAGACGAAGTATTGCAGCAGGCACGCCTGCAAGTTTTGAGCGAAGCTGTTAAAGATGCCAAAGCTCAGGCTCAGGCTGTTTTTAGTACCTTGCAGTTGACCCCTGGACAGATTATTGACATTGATATTAACTCAAATGACAATCCTAGACCATCTCCCTTCGTGTCTAATCTAATAACAGATAGGGTTTCTACAACTCCTATAATTGGTGGTTCTCAGCCTGTAAAAGCTAGTGTTTCTCTAGATATTGGTTATTCTCCAATTTCAGGAGTGATTCTCGATCTACCTCTTAATGGATTGCAGCAATTTGCTTAATCAATGCGATCGCAGAAATTGCTCTGCTTGTTAGTTGTGCAGACCAAAGCCGTTTTACAAGGCATTTTAAAAAAACCATTTGTAGAGACGCGATGAATCGCGTCTTTACCCAAGGATGTGTTGCAATCATTAATTGAATTAGTATCAGATATGTAAATGCATCAACTTGCATTGCGAATGCAGCGGCCGCCTTGTAAATGCATCGACTTGCATTGTGAATGCGGCGGCCGCCTTGTGAATGCATCAACTTACATTGCGAATGCAGCGGCCGCCTTGTAAATGCATCGACTTGCATTGTGAATGCGGCGGCCGCCTTGTGAATGCATCAACTTACATTGCGAATGCAGCGGCCGCCTTGTAAATGCATCGACTTGCATTGTGAATGCGGCGGCCGCCTTGTGAATGCATCAACTTACATTGTGAATGCGGCGGCCGCCTTGTGAATGCATCGACTTGCATTGTGAATGCGGCGGCCGCCTTGTGAATGCATCGACTTGCAAAAATTAACACCTTCTCCCCAAAGTTCATTATCTAAACGCTTGCGTGTTTTCTAATCGCGGCATAGTGTCTTGCTGTTGTATTCATCTCAATCACCAACTCTGTCCCTTGACCTAATTGAGAATTACACTTAAGTTTACCTTGATGTTTTTCAACGATAATTTGCCGACTAATTGATAGTCCTAATCCTTGACTTTTGCCTACTGGCTTAGTTGTAAAAAACGGTTCAAATATATGTCTTTGGATATGGGGAAGTATACCTTTACCATTGTCAAAAATGCGAATGATAACTTTGTGTTTTTTCCCTAGTATTTTGTCATTTACCCAAGGTTCATGATTATTGACCAATGATAAATGACTGCTAACAACTTCTGTATTAATCAAAATTTTTGGAGTAAAAGAATCATCATGCTTCATCCTATCTTCTAAGGCATCAATGGCATTAGTTAAGATGTTCATGAATACCTGATTCAGTTCACCAGGGTAACACTCGATTAAGGGTAATTCACCAAAGGTTTTAATTACTTTAATCTCTGCTCTATCAGGGTTTTCTTTGAGACGATGCTGCAAAATCCTGAGAACACTATCAAATCCTTCATGCAAGTCAACCTTTTTCATTTGACCTTCGTCAGAGGTGGAAAAATTCTGCAAGGCAAAAACAATTTCTTGAACGCGCTCAGAACCGGCTCGCATTGACCACAGTAATTTTAAAAAGTCTGTCTTCACGAAACTAAGGTCAAGGTGTTGCAAATGTAAGGCTATGACTGGTGTTGGTGTGGGATAGTAATATTGGTAAAGTTCAATAATTCTGATTAAATCTTCAGCGTATTTACTAGCAGGATGGAGATTGCCGTAGATAAAGCTAACGGGGTTCTTAATTTCGTTAGCCATATCCGCCACCAGTTGACCGAGATTAGCCATTTTCTGGTTCTGCAATAACTGCTTTTGAGTATATTTGAGTTCTTCGAGGGTAGTTTCTAGCTGCTCTGATTTTTCCTTAACTTGGTCTTCGGTAGACTGGCGTTGAGCGATTTCAGTTTGGAGTTGTTCAAATAGTTGGTATTGTTGGGTAGCGTAGGCGCAGCCCGTCGTAGACATCGCCTTATCCTGAGTAATATCCTTGTGCGTTCCCACCATCCGCACTGGTTTACCGAATTTATCCCGTTGAAATACTTTGCCACAAGTCAAAATCCACTTCCACTCCCCGGATTTAGTCAACATTCGCAATTCGACTTCAAACACAGGTATGCATCCTTGGAGATAATCGTGCAATACCTGACGAATTCTCGGTAAATCCTGTGGATGTACAAGTTGTTCAAAGGATTTATAATCGTTGTCGATTTCGTCTACTTTATATCCCAGGATGCTTTTCCACTGGGGATCGTAATAGGTTTTGTCAGTTACCAGATTCCAATCCCACAACCCCAAGCCACTAGTGATTAATGCCATTTGTAAGGCGGCTTGTGAGCATTGGCAAGTATCTAAATTTTCTGGAGATAAGTCTTTGGCTTCTGGGAAATTCTGAGAATCTTGTATTGAAAATGGAGTTTCTGATTCATGGGTAGCGGGTTCTTGGATATGCATAGCTGCTGGTACGATGAGGAAGATATTCTGTAGCTCTCTCTCTACGCTGTCTTAGCACCCTGACGATTCAGTTATGGACAAATCCGCCTAGTTGGTTTATTAGGCTGTAACTTACAGCAGAATTCAGAAGTAAAACAGACTTTATACCTGGATAACAGACTTAGCTTGTGTACCTCATCAACTTGAAATCTGCTGTACGTTACGGATATATCAGCCCACATCATAAATTGGGATGGAATTTATAAAAAGGTAAATGGACGAGTGTAACCTCTGTTGCGATCGCCATAGCAATCTTTTAGAAAAAATCGCTACGTTGTGTGCATCTACATTCTAAGATATGTCTTAAAAAAGTAGTTCAAGTCACATAGAATTACCTAAAAACCCCAAAAAATTTGTAAAAAAAATTCTATGATTAAATCATGTCAAATAATTTAAGGATGCAAAAAATTGTCAAGGCTTTTTTGTAGCTTTTTTAGTCAGGACTGGCTGCTATGCATACAAGGCAGTCTACATTGACTTCCAAAGCTGAATGGTGTGAAGAAAATATCATACTGAATTAGAGTCAATGAGTAATGACTATAGATGAACTAGTATTGCTACTAAAAGCCAGTCAAGCAACCGGTTTAACGACGCTCCAAGAGTTGATATTGCGTTCTTCGTGGGAAGGAAAAACCTACACCAATATAGCCGATGAAGTACACTACGGCGAGGAACGTGTCAAGAAAATTGCTGCTCATTTATGGCAAGTACTGAGTAATTTTTGCAAAGAACCAATACATAAATCCAACTTTCGCCAGACTCTAGAAAATCACCATCTTAGCGAAGCGCATCAGCAGTTAATTAAGGAATTCAACCGAGCCGCCACGGCGATATCCTTAGAATTTCCTAGTGGCCCAGTATCGCTTAATTCCAGATTTTACATCCCTCGCCCACCAATTGAAGAACTCGCTTACGCAGAAATGGCTGAACCTGGGAGTGTAATTTGCATCAAAGCACCCAAAAAGATGGGGAAAAGCTCTCTGGTTTTGCGCTTGCTTGCACACGCTAACAAGCAAGGCTTTCGCACCGTAACTTTGGACTTTCAGCAAGCAGACAAAGCAATATTTGCCAGTTTGGATAAATTTTTGCGCTGGTTCTGTGCGAATGTTAGTCGGGAGTTACAGCTAGAACCAAAACTCAATGATTATTGGGATGAAGATATGGGTAGCAAAATCAGCTGCTCTATCTATTTCCAAAAATATTTACTGTCTGCGCTCTCCAGTCCCCTGGTTTTAGTATTAAATGAGGTGGATTGGCTATTTGAGTATCAGGAAATTACTGGAGAATTGCTACCATTAGTGCGATCGTGGCATGAACAAGCTAAAAGGGTAGAAATTTGGCAAAAATTACGTCTGGTTCTGGTTTATTCAACAGAAATTCTTGTTCCCATAAAACTGACTCAATCGCCATTTAATATTGGTTTGACAATTAATTTACCTCCCTTTACGAAAGAGCAGGTGGAAGATTTAGCACAACGTCACGGGTTGGATTGGACAGATGATAAAGATGCCGATAGTTTGATGGCAATGGTGGGAGGAAACCCTTATTTAGTGCGATTGGCATTGTATCAGCTTGTAGGTAAAGGTGGATTAAAAGGGGATTTAGGGCAGTTATTACAACAAGCATCTACAGATGCCGGAATCTATAACGAGTATTTAAGGCAGTATGTGTTAGCACTACGAGATGAGCCAGAATTGGTAGATGCTTTTTATGAAGTGATTAATACTACAAATTATGTAAAATTAGAGCCAAGATTGGCATATAAATTACAGAGTCTAGGGCTAATTAATTTAGAAGGCGATCGCAGTACTCCTGCGTGTGAATTATATCGGTTATATTTCCGACAATATCTCAAAAAAAGTGAGCATTTCAACAATACTCATGTTGAACGGTTGAGGCAAGAAAATCAACAGTTTCTCTTCCTCTCTAGCTTAGATGAACTAACTCAATTAGGAAATCGCCGCTACTTTCAAACCTACCTGCAAATTGAGTGGCAAAATTCCACTCGTGAAAACACTCCAGTATCAATAATTTTGTGCGATATCGATTATTTTAAAATTTATAATAAAACTTATGGTAGCTCGGCAGGAGATGAGTGTTTAAGACAAATCGCTAATACTATCTGTAACTGCGTCAAGCACTCACTAAATAATAGCACTTTCTTATCCAGTAGGAATATGAATCATTCAACTGGTAGTCCTTTTGTGAGTTCCCAAAAAGGAGATTTTCGAGACGAAAGCAGCAGAGTGTTAGTAGCTCGTTATAGTGGTGAAGAATTCGCCATTCTTGCTCAAATAGATGTAACTGCTGCAATGGACATTGCTGAATATATTCGAGAGCAAGTAAAAGCTTTGGGTATTAAATGTGAGTATTCTAACATTGGTGGTTTACCTGCTGCTGTTTTAACTGTCAGTCTAGGTGTGGCTAGCGTGATTCCGGTAATAGGAATTGAACCTACTACTTTAGTTAATGCTGCTGAAGAAGCACTCTATCAAGCCAAAAGAAAAGGACGCGATCGCGTTGTAGTTTAATCTACAAATTCTCATCAAATAACGAGATTGAAATTGATTAATCAGGTGATTGTCTCTAACATATTTCGCAAGTGCAAGTATAAAAGTAGCAATTGACAAGACTTTTTATTGCCGATGAAACTTCCATCACCAGCTTGGGAATAATAAATCATGCTTGAGAAAGATTTGCAATTAATCTCAGCAGATTAGGTGTGTTTACTACCGGCAATTAAAGGAACAATTTGTTAATGAAAGTGAGTTCATCAGGGATTAAGCTAGGTTTTGCAGCTGTTAGCAGCAGTTGTCTCGCAGCAGTAGCGATCGCTATCAATGGAGCAAGTGCAATTGCTGCTCAATTCATCACAATTGAAAGCACTGGCACATTATCAGGAACTATCGAACTTCCCAGAAATAATCCCATTTTCAATAATAGTACTACTCGTATTGATACGGATGAAACTGGAACTTATTACCGGAACTTAGGTACTAATAATAATCCTAATTATGTTCCTGTATACCAGTCAGACTATTTAAAGGTAGAAACACGCTCCGATGGAAGTCTGCATTACTTTGTTGACTTTAAAGGTATTCCCATTGTCTCGTTTAATAGTGTTCTGACATCGCCGGTGCTTTCTGGTGGTCAGTTGACTGCCTTCCTCTACCAGGGACAATTGCCAGGAACCACATTTCAAGGAGTAGTTCAAGATGAATTTAATCTCACAAAAGCTTTCTACACTGGTACTGTCACCGACCCAGACACCGGAAAGAAGTATCAAGGTACTTTTGAAGTGAGTGGATATGGGGAACGATATAGTAATCCCAATGGTAATTTAACTCCCACAGTCTTTGATTTCCAGTCCGATATCCCAGGTTTGCCAAGCGTAACATCCTTGACCATAACTAACGCTAGCTTGGCAAATCTAAGAATCAAAGTACCTATAAATGAAACTTCTATTCCAGAACCCGCTAGCCTTCTCGGAACTCTGATGGTTGCTAGTTTTGGTATCGTTCTGAAAAGAAGAAAAGACAGCGGACTTAGGAAGACATTTTAAAACTCAAAGGTTGTTGTAAGAAAGCTCACAAGGTGCTGAATTGTAAAGTCAGCGCCTTGTGAGCAAATAATCTTAGAGGATGTTTGAAAAGTCATGATTGATGTATCAAATATTTTTTTACCCCACCCTAACCCTCCCCTTATAAAGGGGAGCCACTGCGTTGGGCGGGCAACGCCCGACTTGAAGCATGTGGCGTGAGAGAACCGGATTTTCTTGTTTCCCTCCTTTACAAGGGGGGATTAAGGGGGGTAATAATTCGATAAAAATCACAACATACCACTTTTCAAACATCCTCTTAGAAAATAAGGACTAAAGTCCTGACTACGAACTTGCTTACCCATCAATTTAAAATTGACAAACCATTAGTGTAATTTTAAATATAAGCCGGACTTTTGCAAATCCGGCTGAGTTGAATCAATCATCTATACGCAGTAGCTTGCGGTAAAACGGTTGTGAAAAATCGGTTACGCGATAACGTTTATAGTTGTCCATCAGTTCAATTAAAAAATTAATAAACTCGAAACTAGCCATCATCAGTTCATAACTCAGGTCAGCATTGCCATCAAACTGAATTCGGCAACGGGTTAAGTCTGAGGGTAAAGTAGCAACATTCCAGGAAGCGACAAAGGGGACATGTTCGCTGGCTTCGATCTTTCGATGTCCCTCCAAAACCCCTTTTTGATAAAGACTGATGGCATAGGGTAAGAAATTGCGCCTAGCGCCCTGAACATAAGGTAAGTAAACACTGGCTTGTTGTTGAGTTGCAGGCTGGAGTTGCTCAATAGACATAGTTAAATATTCCTCAAGTTAGTTAGCAACTGGGGATATTAGTGGATGTTAGTAGTATTCCCCAAAGATGTGTCTAAAGCACATAGTGGTCAGTGAAGAAGGGAATAGGGTATAGGTTACAGGGTACAGATTATTCCCTATCACCTGTCACCTTTCCCTAATCCCAATGCCCCATGCTTAATAAATGAAGTTACTACTAAGAAATATTAAAATTTCGGTTACAATAATGCTGCATTAACTGTTATCGAATCTGGGAACGTTAACACTAAAAATGTCTACTGTAAAGTGGTGGATGCCGTTATTGCAGTTTTTCCCAACAAAAAGCTGCTGCTACCTTGCTATTACTTTACCCAAACCAGAGTTCTCGTTAGAGAAAGTCCGACTCTACAAGCTTCCTGCCCAAGTGGCTATCAAAGGAATCAAGCTTCTGTCTAAGAGTAGTAAACGCGGTTAATATGAGGTAATTACGCACAGTGACGGTGACAACAAAGGTAGTCCCAGCGGCTTTTGGCTTAGGGATAGCGGGTATTGCAGTTTGCCCATTCCGATTAATATCGGGAAAAGTAGCTTAGGGATATTTGTCCGTAAAATTACTAACTGTAGACAAATAGTGGTTTTTGAATCAAGCAACCTAACCTATGCCAGCGAATTCCTGGCCCGAAGAAGATTCTTATCAAGAGCTTGATCCGCTCAACTCCTTGTTGTCTGACCTATCAGTAGATGAGGAGTCAGTGTTAGAGACAGATTCTATGTCTCTACCATCCCGGTTTCAAGGTCGTAGAGGCAAAGCAGCTCTAGTCTTGACTATCGTCTGGAGTGGCACGATCGCTCTACATTTAGTTTCTTGGGCTTCCATTTTTATTCTAGGACTGACCACCATTCTAGGATTTCATGCTTTGGTGGTGGTGTTTACTAAATCCCGTCGCTATCCAAAAGAAATACAGGGAGATTTACCTTCTGTTTCTGTGCTAGTGGCTGCGAAAAATGAGGAAGCGGTAATTGCTAAATTAGTCAAAAATCTTTGTAATCTGGAATATCCAGGTGGGCAGTACGAAATTTGGATAATTGACGATCACAGCAGTGATAGCACGCCACATTTATTAACGGAACTCGAACAGAAACACGACCAACTGAAAGTACTAAGGCGTTCAGCAGAAGCTACTGGTGGCAAATCGGGGGCGTTGAATCAGGTATTGCCGCTGACAAAGGGCGATATTATAGCAGTATTTGATGCTGATGCCCAAGTGACACCAGACTTGCTGCAACAGGTAATACCTTTATTTCAAAGAGAAAACGTGGGGGCGGTGCAGGTGCGAAAAGCGATCGCCAACGCTAAAGACAACTTTTGGACTAAGGGTCAAATGGCAGAAATGGCACTTGATACCTGGTTCCAGCAACAGCGGACTGCCCTTGGTGGCATTGGCGAACTGCGGGGCAATGGTCAATTTGTCCGGCGTTCAGCCTTGGAAAGCTGCGGTGGCTGGAATGAAGAAACCATTACCGATGATTTGGATTTGACAATCCGTTTACATTTGGATAAATGGGATATTGAGTGTGTTTTCCATCCAGCGGTGCAAGAAGAAGGAGTGACAAGTGCAGTTTCACTCTGGCATCAGCGCAACCGTTGGGCAGAAGGCGGTTATCAGCGCTATTTGGATTATTGGGATTTAATTCTCAAAAACCGCATGGGAACGCGTAAAAGCTGGGATTTGCTGATTTTTATGCTGATTATGTATATCTTGCCAACAGCAGCAGTCCCAGATTTATTAATGGCGATCGCTCGTCATCGTCCACCAATGTTAAGTCCGATCACTGGTTTGTCTATTTCTATGTCGATGGTAGGGATGTTTACAGGTCTGAAGCGGGTACGTCAAGATCAAAAATTCCCACTTTCTACATATTTTATAATGCTGGTGCAAACCCTGCGCGGCAGTTTATATATGTTGCACTGGTTAGTCGTCATGAGCAGTACTACTGCTCGAATGTCGGTAAGACCAAAGCGCCTGAAATGGGTGAAAACTTTGCATACTGGGCATGGGGAATAGCCCCTTTGGGGAATTCAAAATTTAAAATTCAAAATTCAAAATGCAAAATTACCAAAAATAATTTTGCATTTTTTATTCATCATCAACTTCTGCTTCCTCTACCCATTCTGGTGTAGTTATGGAATCAGAGAATTCTGGGAAATCATCTGCAAAACGGATAATTTGTCCGTTGAAAAATTCTGCTACACGTTGAGCTGCGATCGCTACTTCGTCAGGTTCCCAATCAGGTGCGGGTGTTTGTTTTGGCGGTGGAGGCAAAGTTTGCGCCCCATTTCCATTTACCCCGTTTCTATTTACGCCATTTCCATTTGCCCCATTTCCATTTACGCCGTTTCCATTTTTTGCTGCTGTCGGTGCTGGTGGTGGATTAGTTGGCTGCGGTGCCGGCGCTGGAGACGAAATTTGCTGGTTGTAACTGGGAGTTGGTGGTTGCTGAACGCGAGTCGAATCTTTTGGCGGAGGATTTTTTTTAGTTGAGGTAGAGTTTGAAGAAATTCCTTTTTCTATATTTATCTGGATTTCACGCTGGAAAGTCTGCTGGAAAGCTGCCGTAATCATCGGTAGATAAGATTTACCCTTGTCATACCATGCCTGTTTAATCGCAATTCGAGCCACAACACCGTCAAAATCTATGAGTTGGCTCATTTGACGCAGCATTTCTTGCCTTGATTTTGGCTGGAGGTTGGCAAGCACTTGTTGCCAAATCTGAGTTAAGTCATATTCTGCTTCGCCAACAACTTCTGAAGTTACTGGTTCAATGTTCGCAGCTGGAACAGGAACAGCAACAGGTTCTGGAGTTGGTGCTGAAACTGATTTAGCAACAGAATTGTGATTTGTTTGCTGTTCAACTGGGGGAGATGAAGTAACGGGCTGAGTTTGGGCAGCCGTTTGATGATTGGCAGATGCAGAATTATGATTTGTTTGCGGTTCAGCTAAAGGTACAGAAGAGACTGGGTGATTTTGGGCAACTGCTGGAGGATAGCTTGGAGATACAGCAGGTGTATTAACTCGCGGTGCGACACTTGGGGCTTGTGGCTGAATATTTGTCGCACTAGGTAACAATCCTAGTAATGTTACTTCCAACCACAAACGCGGCTGGGTGGTATTTTTAATTTGTACTTCTGATGTTCGCAGGTGTTGCTGTCCCGCCAAAATCGTGCTGATATCGAAGTATTGAGCAAACTCAACCAGCGCTGTCCAAGTTTGCTGAGTACAAGCAACCAAATCGTGGCGGTTGGGTGCTGTTTTCGCTATGAGTAAATCGCGGTAAAAAGCAGCGAGATTTTGCAGAATAGTTAGGGGTTCTCGACCACGATCTAGAATGTAGTGAGTACAGTCTAGAACTGCTTCGGGTTTATCTTGAGCGATCGCATTTAAAAGCGCTAACAAATCCTGTTCGCTTACCGTCCCCACCAAATCCCAAACTTGCTCTGGTGTGACTTCACCCGCTAACAAGCCCAATTGATCGAGTAGACTTTCGGCATCCCGTAATCCCCCCTGAGAAAGTTGGGCTACCAGGGTGACAGCATCATGTGAAATATGAATGTTTTCTATAGATGCGATCGCACTTAAATGCTTCACCATCGCCTCTAACTGAATGCGTCTAAAATCAAACCTTTGACAGCGCGAAATAATCGTTGGTAACACCCGTTGCGGGTCTGTTGTCGCCAATACAAAAACTACGTGTCTCGGTGGTTCCTCTAGGGTCTTAAGTAGCGCATTGAATGCCTGGGTACTGAGCATGTGGCATTCATCGATTACATAAACCTTGTAGCGACACTGCACAGGAGCAAACTGGGCTTTTTCAATCAACTCGCGGATATTATCGACACCAGTATTACTGGCGGCGTCTATTTCAATTACGTCTAAGGCGTAGCCCTTGGTGATTCCCTGACAAACCTCACATACACCGCAGGGTTCAGCAGTGGGCTGATCACCTTTTAGACAATTGAGAGATTTAGCCAGAATCCGGGCACTAGAAGTTTTCCCCGTACCTCTTGGCCCAGTGAATAAATAGGCGGGGGCAATTTTGGATGTGCCGATCGCGTTCGTGAGGGTGGTCGCGATCGCCTCTTGACCCACCAGTTCAGCAAAACTTTTGGGGCGATATTTGTGGTGCAGGGGTTCGTAAGACATGGAAAAATAGACTTCAATGCCTTTCAATGTTGATTAGTAGCACCGAGTCGAGTTTAGGATTCAATTATTTTAAACTCTCGTACCTGCTTTGTTGATCGATGTTGCCATAGCCCTTGCACTCAACTAATGCCGTGAATTTTGGCACCCAGGAAAGCAAGTAACCAGAGCTTATCCTCTACTATGATTTCAACATCAATGTATCGGAATTATAGCATATCATTTAGTACATTTGTTCTTATAAAGGAGTGGGGAGGCAGAGGGAGAAGAATTAATAAGTTCCCAATGACTAATGCCCAATGCCCAATGACGAATGACCAATGACTATACGTTTTATTGACTGAACTAACGCCATAGTCCAGTGCGATCGCTACAATTTTATAGATAAAGTAAAACTCGATGGTGCAGCAGATGCTCAAGCGGCTATTTCAATGGCTCAAAAAGCTTTTTCAGAGCTTGTTTGGTGGAAAACAGAATACCTCAAAATCTAGGGGAAATGTCCAAAAAGAACCAGCACCACCCTTAAGCGATACGGATCTGGAATTTCTCTTCAACGAACTGTTGCAAGGAGTACATCAAGCACGAGGGGAAGCATGGGCACAGAAGTGGCTGCATAATATCGAACATCGCATCACAACTCAAGAGTGGGTTGAGTGGTTGGGGCGCTTTGGCGACAGATTGCTAGCATCTCCTACACCCAATAATGAAATGGCTGCGCGGTTAGTGCAATTGGGTGAGTTGAGCATCGGAGAAATTGGAGATGTTGCCTATAATATCGGGATGCAGTTGTTGACACGCAATGAAGGCGAACCAATTTGGGAATACGAAGGGCCAGATGCGTTTAGCACTGCTTTGCCCTCTGAGGTAGCTGTCCCAGTATCAGAGTCAGCAGATGCGCTAGAGAACCTCCCAGAGGGAGAATACCAAACTGTCACCCTAGAACAGTTGTTTGTGATGTTGCAGGAGGATGAAAATTTACGTCAGCAAATTGCTCAACAGCTTGCCGTTGAAACAGACGATCCACAAGTGCTTGTCCAGGCATTAATTAGTCAGTTATATCCTGCTGGTCAATCGACTACAGAGCAAACTGAAAATTAACTGCTTGCCAAAGTCAAATTCAAGAGTTAAATCTGGGAATTGTAACGTTGTAATGCTATGCTCTTGAAGATTTGTATATTTTTTGCTAACCTGCTACGGAAGCGCTGTCCGAATCTAATGGATTTTTACGTAATTGATGATTTTTTTAACACAACGATGGCTACAATCTAGAAAAACAAAATCCAAGAGTGTGGCAGATGCTCAGGCGGATATCGCAGTCGCTTAAAAGGTTTTTAAAGCGCCTCATTGCAAGTAAACAGAATAGTTCTCTCAAGGGTGCGAGAGGACGCAATCTGGTGGGGGTACTACCAGAACTAACCAATGCGGATCTGGAACAATTGTTTATCCAATTGTTAGAAGGCGTGCATCAAGCACGAGGACGACAGTGGGCATTGAGGTATCTGCAACGGATCGAAAATCGCATTCCGGCTGAACGTTGGATAGACTGGTTGTTGATGTTTGGTGAAAGCTTGCTAGCTTCACCTACACCAAATCCTCTTTTAGCAACACAGATGGTGCAATTGGGGGAACTTGGTGTTGGCAGAATTGGAGAAGTTGCTTATGACATTGGCATTCGGCTAATGCAAAACTTACCTACAGAAATAGAAGATTATCAGGACAATCAGGCACAAGATGATCTAGAAATCACTCCTGGGCAAGAACTGATCCGCGATTTGGGCGAACAGTTATGGGAGCATGATGAGCCAGATGTAATAGAAATCACTCCTGGACAAGAACTGATCCGCAATTTAGGCGATCGGTTATGGGAGTATGATGAGCCAGATGTAATAGAAAGTACACCCGATGAAGAAATTCTCCCAACTCCCCCTGGACAAGAGCTAATTCTTAGTTTAGGTGAACAATTATGGGAATATGATGCGCCAGATGTTGAAGCAATAACGTCAACACCCCAAAATGACTCTTTTGAGGAAAGATTACCCGAAAACTTAGAGGAAGTGGTATGGGAATATGAAAGGGAAGACGCCCAAACCACAATCCCAGAAAATCTTCCTCTGCCCGCAGCAGAAGATTCAATCACTTTGTTAACCCAATTGAGGTTTGACGAAGAAGAAATTGTTCAAATTACAACACCAGTAAATCTCCTTTCCACTAGGCAAAAGACTGAATTAGCAACGTCTTCCTCGGTGGAAACCTGGGATAACACTCTGACGAATTTAGAGCCGAATGTGGCTAATACTTTAGATGAGTTGTGGGTGAGGTTGGATCAAAGTACCAATTTAGTTCAGCAACTTGCTTCGGATTTGGCAGTTCAAAGCAGTAATTCCCCTGGTATTATTGAGCGACATAACGATAATCCGATTACCGACGCTCAAGGGTGGTTTTACCAAGGTCTTCAGCAAGCGAAAACGGGTGATTTGTTGGGCGCGATCGCATCTTATGACCAAGCCATTGCAATGCAACCAGAATTCTCAGAATATTGGTTTAATCGAGGCTTGACGCTGTTCCATTTAGAACGTTTTGAAGAAGCGATCGCATCTTATGAAACAGCTACACAACTGAAACCAGACTTCTACAAAGCCTGGTACAACCGGGGTGGAACTCTCGGAGAATTAGGATACTTTGAAGAAGCGATCGCTTCTTTTGACAAAGCTATAGAAATCAAGCCAGACTATCAAGAAGCTTGGTCTAGCAAGGGTTTGGCACTGCTGAAATTAGGTTGGCTACCAGAAGCTATTGCTAGTTATGACCAAGCGCTGCAACTCGAACCAGAAGACCAGGAAAACTGGTATCACCGAGGCATAGCCTTAGCTGTCAGCGAACAATTTGCTGAGGCGATTATATCTTACGACAGAGCTATAGAAATTAACCCAGAGTACCACGAAGTTTGGATAGACCGGGGTGTAGTGCTGTTTAATTTAGGTAGGTGGTCAGAAGCGATCGCCTCTTGGGATAAAGCACTTTCAGTTCAAGCTGATTTCTACTTAGCTTGGTACAACCGAGGTATAGCGTTAGACAACTTAGGACGGAGAGAAGAAGCGATCGCCTCCTATCGGCAAGCGATCGCCATTAAACCCGACTTCCACTTAGCTTGGTATAATCAGGCAATAGCACTGTTTCATTTAGAACAATTTGCCGAAGCGATCGCTTGTTATGACAACGCTTTGCAAATTAAACAAGATTATTGGGAAGCTTGGATTGGTCGGGGAACTGCGATCGGTCATTTAGTAGCTTCTGACGTATTGCTGAATTTGTCGAGTAGTATCATCGCGGCAAATCCCGCCTTACAACAGGGCGGCTACGAAGGAAAATTAGCCAGCTACGAAGAAGGGTTAAAGCATCTACGGACAGATACCCATCCAGAAGGTTGGGGTAGATTGCATTTTGCGATCGCTAATACTTACTACGAACAAGGTAAAAAACATACCAATACGCGGGATTATTGGCGCAAAGCTGCATCTGAGTATCATCAGGCGCTGTTAACCCTGACACTAGAATATTTTCCCCAGTTGCACCTAGAGGTTTTGCAATCTCTTAGCAAAGTGTTGATGGGTTTGGGACAAACCACACAAGTTCAAGAATTGCTGCAACGTGGGACAGATTTATTGCGACAATTACTGAGTGAAGAAACTCGCTCAGACGAAAGTAAAAAACAACTAGCTCTAAAATTTGCCGGCTTCGATCAATTGGCAGTTGATTTAGCTGTGGAGTCGGGTGATTTAGTAGAAGCTTGGGAAATTGCCGAACAAGGTAAAAATGCTTGTTTAAACTGGCTGCTTTCTGGTTGGAATCATAATATTTACTCGCCTTATTATGGCGCAATTCAACAACTATTCAATCCCACAACAGCAATTATTTACTGGCATATTAGTCCAGTTGCCCTACATACTTTTATTCTCAAAGACCAAGCTCCATCACCAATTCTCCTGTTTACACCCATGCAAGATGCTGGGGTAATACCTTTAGGAGAAGACGCTATCCGTCTAAATGAATTGCCTCTACCCGAAGCAGTGCAACGCCTAATTGAATTTGAAATTTGGCTAGAAGATTGGCATCAACAATACCAAGAATATCGCAGCACAGCCCACGACAGAGAAAGTAAAAGTCAGCATTCTTGGCGAGTTGATATGGAAGAGAAACTGTTGCGACTGTATGAAATTCTGAATATTTCTACAATTGCACAGGAACTCGAAGGCATCACCCAACTGGTCTTAATTCCTCACCGTGACTTGTACAGATTGCCCATTCATACACTTTTCCATCTTTCTTCGCCATCTCTGGAAGAGTTACCAAATGTGGAATCAAATTTCAGCGTTACCTATCTACCTAGTGCCCAAATAGGTTTATCAATCAGAACTGAGGATATTTGGCAGTGGCAAAATAAGTTCTTGCTCAGTATTGAACATCCTGAAAGTACAAGTTATCCCACACTGAAATTTGCCAAACTGGAGTCTGAAATTGTTAGTCAGATGTTCAATAATATCCAACGAATTCAGGGGGCAGAAGCTACAAAAAGTATTGTCGAAAATGCCTTGTCTGATAATTATAACATCTTGCATTTTACAGGTCATGTCACTAATAATTTAGCTGAACCTAAAAAATCAGAATTAGCATTAGCAGGTGAAGACAAACTTACTCTAGATGAAATCTGCCAACAAAATCTAGATAGTTACAACCTGATTACCCTCTCTGCTTGTGAAAATTTAAGTACTAATAACTACACTATTAGCAGCGAATATTTGAGCTTAGTCAGTGGTTTTGTAACTCAGGGCGTACCTCATGTAGTGAGTACTCTCTGGAGTGTAGAATCTTCGGCTAGTGCCTTAGTAATGATCGAGTTTTACCGACGATTACAGCCCAATAAATCAGCAATTACTGCTTTAGCGGAAGCCACACAATGGTTAAAAGAACTAACTGCTGGAGAACTGACAAAATGGTATGAAGATATTTTGAATAATCTGCATCCAGAGGAAGTAAGAATTCAAACTTATTTAGCGACGCAACTATATAGAAATAGTAAAATGGCATCAGATAAAATTCTTTATAACCATCCTTACTACTGGGCAGCATTCACGATTACGGGTAAGCCGAATTAATCTTTTCAAGCTTAGTCAAACAATTTTGGTTTTTAGATTTGCGATCGCGCAGCGTTAGCAAGGAAGAGAATTGAAGAATTAAAGACTCGAATCAAAGAACTCAGTAGTCAAGCTGTAAAATTTAGTAAAAAAGCAACTGAAGTGTGTTTGACGGATCGGGAACAAGCTAGGGAACCTAGTAAGCGTTGTCAGCTATTAATACAAGAATTGAAACGGCAATAGGTTTAAAATAATTCGTAATGGGGGGTTTGTTATGCCAGATGTTAGGTTTGATAAATACTATCGTTATGAAGACCTGGCAAGCATTCTGCACAGTTATGCAAAGGAATTTCCCCAACTAGTACGCATAGAAAGCATTGGCAAGAGTTACGAAGGACGTGATATTTGGGTATTGACAGTTACCAACTTTGCCACTGGCGCACACCAAGAAAAACCTGCCCTTTGGGTTGATGGCAATATCCACGCCACTGAATTAGCACCGTCAAGTGTTTGTCTATACCTCTTGCAAACATTAGTTACAGCTTACGGTACTCACCCAGAAATTACCCGTTGTTTAGATACTCGCACCTTCTACATTTGCCCCCGCGTTAACCCTGATGGTGCTGAGTTGGCATTGGCTGACAAACCGAAATTTATTCGCTCTAGTACTCGTCCCTATCCCCATGATGAAAAAGGCAACGATGGGTTAGTCATGGAAGATATCGATGGCGATGGTCGGATTTTACTGATGCGAATCCCCGATGACAATGGGGCTTGGAAAGTCTGTCCTACTGAACCTCGTCTGCTGGTGCGACGCGAACCCACAGAAACAGGTGGACAGTATTATCGCGTACTACTAGAAGGAAATATAGAAAATTATGACGGAGTTCAGATTAAAATTCAGCCTTCTAAGAAAGGGCTAGATTTAAACCGAAATTTTCCATTTTTATGGCGGCAAGAATCTGAGCAATCGGGGTCTGGCCCTTATCCTACATCTGAAACAGAAGTGCGATCGCTAGTTCAATTTATCACTACACATCCTAATATTACAGGAGCGATCGCCTTTCATACTTTTAGCGGTGTTCTCATCCGTCCCTACACCCACCTCAGCGATGACGAATTCCCCGTTAATGACCTCCGCACTTATCAACGTATTGGCGCAAAAGGTACTGAACTTACTCAATACCCAGCCATCTCCGCCTTTCATGATTTCCGCTATGACCCCAAAGACGTAATTACAGGGACATTTGATGACTGGGCTTATGAATATCAAGGTCTATTTGCCTGGACAGTAGAAGTCTGGAGTCCGCAGCGCCAAGCTGGAATTAATGATTATAAATACATCGATTGGCAGCGAGAACACTCTGTAGAAGATGATCTGAAATTGCTGCGTTGGAACGATGAAAAACTTGCAGGTAAAGGCTACGTAGATTGGTATCCCTTCGAGCATCCCCAACTCGGTCAGATTGAACTAGGCGGCTGGGATACCATGTACGCTTGGACAAATCCACCCCCTGAATTTCTGGAGAAAGAAATAGCCCTCTTCCCAGAATGGCTAGTTTGGCATCTGTTAATATCTCCGCGTTTAGAAATTTACGAAGCCAGTGTCCACAGCTTGGGTGATGATATTTATCGGGTGCAATTAGTTGTGCATAATACAGGCTGGTTGCCCACCAACGTCACTCAAAAAGCCTTAGAAAAAAAGCTGGTGCGGGGCTGTATCTGTGAAATTGAACTACCTCCTGGGGGAACTTTGGTAACCGGTAAGCCCCGTGAAGAGTTAGGTCAATTAGAAGGACGAGCCTATAAGCCTTCAACTCCCATTAGACGGCACAGCGATCCTACCAAGGATCGGGCAAAAGTAGAATGGGTGGTGCGTGTGCCTCAAGGTAGCACAGTTAAACTGCTAGCCCGCCATGAACGTGCTGGAGTTGTTCGTACTGAATTGACATTCCCATAATTTTGACATTTGAAATTGTCAAATATACTTCCTGCGATATTATCCTAATACAGCTTTGTCTAAACCTATAATTACCGTTCGCCTAATTACACGCGACGAACTTCCCCAACTTTTGGCTTTATATAACCACCTAAATCCTGTCGATGCGCCTCTACCAGCTGATGATGTTTTACAATCTATCTGGGATGAGATTTTACATGATCCCCATTTGTATTACATCGTGGCTGATGTTCATAGCCAGCTAGTAGCAACATGTAATTTAACCATTGTTCCCAACTTGACGCGTGGCGCACGTCCATACGGCATCATTGAAAATGTTGTCACCCATCTCGATTTTCGACAACAGGGATTAGGTACACAAGTGCTACATTATGCCTTAGCTTTAGCATGGCAGCAAAAGTGCTATAAAGTGATGCTTCTAAGTGGCTCAAAAAACGAGGAGACGTTGCACTTCTATGAAAAAGCAGGATTCAAGCGTGGACTAAAAACCGGATTTGTTGCCCTACCTCCAGAAAAGTTGTGAGCAAAATTGAGACAGATTAGCCAGCTTCCAAAAATCCTAGTTTATCTTTGGGTTCGCTTTTATAAAATAGTCTTTTGTAAAAAAATAATTCCTAGCCAAAAATCTTGGCGCAATCAGGCTTGAAATTTTTGATTGCGATCGCTAATTTCCAGTCTAGTATTTGAAAATTTGCCATCAAGGACAACTATCTAAAGAGTGAAAGTTTTTCCTCAAAATCCAGCCCTGAGTTAGTTGTATAATTTCGATCAAAGATTAATAATGCATCATATCGCCAAGAGGCATTTTATTTCTTAAATCTTGCTAAAGATCATGATACATTAAGTTTGACAGCATGAACCCTCCTCGGCAATTATAAAGATACGGCTATTAAAGGCCAATTATTTTACTGCTTGACTGCAATTTTAGAACTGATAAAATCGCCTACTTGCATTAATTATCTTTATTGTTGCAACAGAAGAGATTACCCTGGTATGCCTGCTTCTCTTTAGTGCGATCTCCGGTTCTTTAAAAAGCAAATAGGAATCCGATACTACATGTGGTAAACATTTGGATAAATGTTATGAGATATCAGAGCAGCTACTCATAATGTCCCACATTTGAATTTTTCAGAGTAAACGGGTTTCATTTTTGGTTTCCATATTAAGGCGAACCAAATAATTATCTGGATATTTGTATTCACTTAACCTTGCATCCAGTATTTTCCAATAGTCAACCCAAGAAATTGAAAAGAGGATATTTCCATGTCTAGTTTGTTTCGTTGGTCATCAACAAAGGTTACTTTGCTAGTTCTGGGAATTACAGCTGCGACAATAACTCCCATCGTAATTTCTGCCCCAGCTTCATCTCAAACTCCTGTTCCATCTGCGACACCATCACCTGCGACACCATCGCCTACTTCAACAGTTAACCTGTCTGATGTTTCCTCAGATTATTGGGCGCGTCCCTTCATTCAAGCCCTAGCTGAGAATAACGTGATTAGTGGCTTTCCTGATGGCACTTATAGACCAAATCAGCCTGTGACTCGTGCTGAATTTGCTGCTTTGATTCAAAAAGCTTTCAGTACCCAAAACCGAGTCCGGCAATTAAGTGCGGGTGGATTTAGTGATGTTCCTGCTAACTACTGGGCAGCTGCTGCAATTCAAAACGCCTACGAAACTGGATTTTTGGCAGGCTATCCTGGGAACGTGTTTAGACCAAATCAAGAAATTCCTAGAGTACAGGGGATCGTTGCTTTAAGTAGTGGCTTAGGTTTAACTGGTGGCGATACAAGTACTCTCACTACTTACTACAACGATGCCTCAGCTATCCCAGAATATGCTGTTGGTAGTGTGGCAGCAGCGACAGTAGGTAATCTTGTTGTCAACTACCCGGATGTAAAACAACTCAATCCGCAACAGTCTTTGACTCGTGCTGAAGCAGCAGCACTTTTATATCAAGCTTTAGTTAAACAGGGACGGGTGCAACCCATTGCTAGCAATCTTCCAGCTAGTCAGTACGTTGTAGCTGGAACTCCCACAAGTACTGATATTGTTTCTCTGGCAGCATCCAGTAGTTCTTTTACAACTCTGACTTCTTTATTAAAGACAGCCGGTCTAACAGATATTCTTCAACAGCCAGGCCCTTATACAGTCTTCGCTCCCACCAATGATGCATTTGCTGCTTTGCCTGCTGCTACCTTACAGCAGTTAGAGCAACCAGAGAACAGAGAAGCGTTAGTTAAGATTTTGAGATATCATGTGGTTCCCGGTGCGGTAACTGCTAGTCAACTCTCGGCAGGGGAATTGACAACCGATGAAGGAAGACCTGTAAATATTAAAATCGATTCCGCTAACAGTCAAGTGACAGTGAATAATGCCAGAGTTCTCCAGGCAGACGTGAAAGCTAGCAATGGTGTTATCCATGCAATTAACCAAGTCCTGATTCCGCCTGATGTTAACATCAGTCAGTTAAATCAGCCATCAACAGGAAGTACAACGCCTGATGTTAACGTAGGCAGAAGTACTCGTGGTGGCAGAAGCTATATCGGAGGTGGTGGTAATATTGGTTTGAGCGGCAACGATTCAGCTTTGAGCGATAGTAACTTTGCAGTAATCAGCAAACTTGGTCTGACAAACAATATATCAGTTAGACCATCGGTGATCTTTGGGGACGATACAATATTTTTGGTTCCTGTAACTTTAGATTTTTCTCCTCGCAGAGCTGGTTCGGTAGGCGAGAGAAGCTATAGTATATCTCCTTTTATCGGTGCTGGGGTAGCAATTGAAGCTAATCTGGATACTGATATTGGATTACTGCTAACTGGTGGTGTAGACGTTCCTGTAGGTTCTCGATTTACAGTGACAGGTTCCGTAAATGCTTCTTTTCTCGATGATACTGATGTAGGGCTACTATTGGGAGTTGGCTTCAACTTCTAAGTCAATAGAAGCAGAATACGCAATAAGGGCGCACAGTTATTGTGCGCTCTGCTGTATTAAGATCGCTTGATTGCTAAAGTAAGTCCATCGGCGATGGGGACAAGGGCGAGAGTAATGCGTTCGTCATGATGTAACTTCTCGTTCAGCGCTCGGATAGATTGGGTGCTTTCATCTTGATTTTGCTCGTCAGCTACTTGTCCAGACCATAAAACATTATCGATCGCAATCAATCCACCTGGACGCACTAATTGCAGCGATCGCTCATAATATCCATCATAATTTTCTTTATCAGCATCAATAAAGGCAAAATCAAAAGTCTCGCCTTGCCCAGTTGCCAATAGCCGATCTAAAGTTTCCAAAGCTGGAGCCAATCGGAGATCAATTTTATCAGCAACCCCAGCTTCTAGCCAATATCGCCGAGCGATCGCAGTAAATTCTTCACTCACATCACAAGCAATAATCTTGCCATCAGCCGGTAGCGCCAAAGCTACAGAAAGTGAGCTATAACCCGTAAACACTCCAACTTCTAGGGTTTTTTTCGCTCCAATTAACTGTACCAGAAGGCTCATAAACTGCCCTTGTTCTGGTGAAATCTGCATTCCACTTCGGGGATGATTGGCGGTTTCTTGGCGCAACTTTTCAAGAATTTCTGGTTCTCGCAGCGAAACGGATAAAAGATAATTGTAGAGTTGATTATCAAGACCTATAGACTGTTTTGGCATGGTAGATGAGAGAATTGAGAGAATCTACAGTTATACTATCGCTGATAAGTGGAATCTCAGGAATAACATGGTGCGGTTAGTTTTGACAGCAATATTGCTGGTGCTAGTAACAGCTTGTGGCAGTATTGGACTGCTACCGACTAGCGAGTTAGTGCAAAAAGCGATCGCACTTGGGCTAGAACAAACTCAACAAAAACTTAGCCAACAGTTGGATCTAGATTTTCAAGGATTTGAAATCAAGCGGCTATCAATTACCCAAGAACAACCCCTAACCATTGACAATTTACCAGCTTTCCGGGTTCGGGGAACCTACGACTTGATTCTCAAGCTACCAAAACGGCGCTTGACGCAAGCAAAACAAGCATTTGACGTTTACCTGCAAATTCAGCAAGAAGGTAAAACCTGGCGATTGCTACTTCCAGAAAAAGGCAGTAAAAATACTCAATCAATTTGGCGCAGTTATTTAGTTGAGTAAACAAGATAGGACTTACGCAATAACTCTCTGAAACTCTCATTCCTTTGTATCCTTTGCCCTTTGCGGTTCGTTTTTCCATTATTTGGCGTAAGTTAAGTTTGTCGCGGTTATCGAAGAACTACATTAAGGGTTTTTAAATTTTCAATTCCGCACAGTGGGATATGTGCTACTCAAAAAACCATCACAAGCATTTACGTATAACTGCTAGGGCAAAGTCATGATCTAGGTATAGTTTCACCGGAGACAGGGCAAGATGTATATTAACTTTTTCATCAGTTCCATTGCAGGAATTGTGGTTGTGGTGTTGGCAGCTTTTGGCTTACTGCAATGGTTGCACATTCCTGCTGGTAACTTTCTTGATTGGGTAATTGGTGGTGCTAGTTTTTGGTGGCTGTTGGTAATTGTTACCGTACCGTGGAATGTGCATTTTCAAGCCAAAGAAGTCTTAGCAGAAGCAGCACAATCAACTGAGAAAGGCATTCCAGTTGATGAGAAACAAGTGAAGTATGTCACATTGTTGGCAAAGCGATCACTCTGGGTTGCCATTGCTTTACACTTATTCTCAGCTGTTGGTCTTTATACCCTTGCTGTCACTGGTATTAGTACGGTTGGATATATCAGTTCTGGTGCAGCTTTATTATTAACAATTCTGCGTCCCGCGATTCGCGCTTACGAGTATTTATATGCGCGGTTAGCGATGATTCGCCAAGAATGGAAGTATCCGCGCGAAGATATTTTTGAACTGCGCGATCGCTTCTCGATATTGGAACAAAAAATCCAGTCATTGGAAGATCAACTCAACCCAGAACAACCCTATTCCTTACCAGCAACTCAACAACGTTTTGCCGAAGAGACTCGCAGAGATTTAGCTCGAATTGTGGCTAATTTAGAAGAATTACGGGCGACAAATCAAACAGAACATGAGCGTTTGGGGAGAGAAGCCAGAAATGCGATCGCGCAACTTTCCACCGACGGGCAATTTCTTGATCATGTCCGCGAAATTATTCGATTTTTTAAGACCGCTTAATTATTGCTCTAATAACTGAACTAATTTTAAGTTTTGGATAATGATAGTGAATATTCATCATCCAAAATTTAAAAAATTATTTAAAAAGGAAAGGCTATAGTAAAGCTTACATAACTTCAGGAGTACTCACAGTGAATCAGATCCAACTGACTTTAACTATTGGTTACTTATTAATGACATGCTATTTTTTAACTAATTGGTTAATATTTTCCCTATGTCATCCTGCTTCCAATCCAGAAGATAAATTTTTATCGGTTGTGATGTTTGTGGTGACAACTATCTTCTGGCCTCTGATGATTCCGATATCTTGTTTAGAAATAGTTCAACAAAAGCGAATAGACTTTAGTAAAATGATTCCTGTTCTCTTAGCAATATTTGTATTTAGTATTTCATATTATTTAACCGAATAATTAATAATTCCTCCTCGTCAATTACATAGATATTAAATGCTTGCTGTGTATTTAGGGATACGCGGCAAATTACCCAAATTAGAACAACTGCGCTCTGCTTCTGGAAAATTATTAGCGATCGCGACAATATTCTTAGGGATTAATTACTTTTCGTTTACCAAGGTTTAGCATTAACATCGCCTGCTAACGCTGAAGTTCTCATTCAATTATCTAGCCTTTTATTAGGTTTTGGAGGTTTAGTAATTTTTAAAGAACGTTATCGGCTGTCTCAATGGATTGGCGTTAGTGTCATGATTTGTGGTTATCTTTTATTTTTTCGCGAACAACTAACGAATTTAATTACAGCACATGGCACATATATACTAGGCAGTATTTTAATTGCTCTAGGATCAACGGCTTGGGCTATTTATGCTTTGGCACAAAAGCAGTTATTACAATCTTTATCTTCCACCAGCATCATGTTGATAATTTATGAGGGCTGTGCTTTATTATTCACTCCTCTAGCAAAAGTTAAATCACTTTTTATACTTGATACTTTCCATTTAGGAATGTTGATTTTTTGTGCCTTGAATACCTTAATCGCTTACGGTGCTTTTTCTGAATCATTACAACATTGGGAAGCATTACGAGTAAGTGCAGTAATAGCTTTAGCTCCCATTGTGACATTAATATCAGTCGCATCTGTGTCAGTTATTGCACCTTCTTGGACACCACCAGAACACTTCACCCTCATAGCAATATTTGGAGCGGGTTTAGTAGTTACAGGTTCAGTAGCGATCGCCTTGGGAAAAGCTGATTAATTGCAATGTTTTTCAGGATTTTTACTGGATTTTTCATCTAGTGAAATTGTGCAATATTCAAAGCTACAACATAAATACTGAGGCAGACTATTTTTTATTTGTTATGATTTAATAGTGAAGGCAAACTACTGAAGTCATCTGGATACTTTACCCATCTGCGTGACTTTGTAGGATTTGATTGTTGACTTTATAGCCGAAATATCCTTGAAAAAGAATTCAAAAATCAGAATTCAGGAGTCAGAATAAATTACTAGGGCATTGGGAATCACTACTTTTTTTGACTACTAAATCTCAGATTTGGTGGAAATTTTAAAGCCATTTATACCTATTATTTTCAGCCAGCTACATTCGCAAGTCATACATTAATTCATCGTGAATTATAAATCCTGACTCCTAAATTCTGTTTTGATAAAATTGAGGCTAATAACTTTAAGTAAACTAAGCAGGGCGCCCGAATAACTACCAAAGCCAACACCTGATAAAACCAGACCACCGAAACAGTTGAGCGATGAATAGTTTGTTTGGTAATTGGGCCAGCACCCTCAGAAAAAATTCTTTATTGCTGGTTCTTTCAATGGTGCTGCCAACATTTGGAGTTAGTAATTCTGTCTTGGCAGCAGAGCGGATTTATGCATCTTATTCAGCTTTGGAGCTTTCAATTTCAGTCACAACTTTAGAGAACTACGCCAAAACAGGTGTAATTAACGAAGACTTAGCAGCCTATCAGCGATATCTGCCTCTAGAACAGCTTCAAGAATTGCGGCGGATTTTGCTTAATCGTGTGAAAGTTAGTCCAGTAGTAGTTTCGCAACTTCTCTACACACCACAAGGAGAATTTTTACTGCATCGATTGGCGCAAGTGATTAAAACCAGTCAATCAGAACCAGGATTTGGTACTTTGCGTTCGGCGCTAATTTTAGCCTCTGGTGAATCAGGAGGCTTGACACTTTTAAATGTGTTGCGTAAATATCCCACCAGCAGCATTCGCCTTGATGTCGCCGAGACTTTGGAAATAGCTACGGAATTGGAGAAACTTGTTAACCAAACCCATCAGGCGATCGCAGCTGTTTCCCAAAGGTCTAAAATAGAAGCTGAGAGCATTTTCCCACCAAATTTCTCGCAATTGCCCGATTTAAAGGTTCCGGGAAAATTTAAGTCGCAAAAATACATCCTGAAGTTTTTTGACTCAACCCGCAATCGCCTTTTATTGACTGATGTTTACATTCCCAATGTCCAGAAGACTGCACCGATAATTGTAATTTCTCACGGTTTGGGTTTAGACAGCAGTAACTTTCAATATTTAGCCACTCATCTAGCTTCTTACGGATTTGCTGTCGTTGTTCCCAATCACCCTGGTAGTGATGCGAAACAATTGCGTTCTCTGCTAAATGGACGCGCTATTGAAGTAGCAGAACCAAGTGAATTTCAAGACCGACCTTTGGATGTAACATATATACTGAATCAATTGCAAAAAGGTAATCAATCTGATTCACGGTTTAAAGGTCGCCTAAATCTGCAACAAGTTGGAGTATTTGGTCAATCTTTGGGAGGCTACACAGCCTTGGCGCTGGCAGGCGCTAAAATCAACTTTGAGCAGCTAAAACAAGACTGTCTACCAGCAGCACTACAAAATACCTGGAATATGTCTTTACTGCTCCAGTGTCGCGCTTTAGAATTGAACATCAGCAAGTCTGGCAAAGATTATAACCTGCGGGATGAGAGAGTGAAAGCTGCGATCGCAGTTAATCCCATTACTAGTTCTATTTTCGGTAAAGCTGGTTTAAGTCAAATTAAAACTCCAGTAATGATTGTCAGTAGTAGTGATGATACAGTTGCACCAGCTTTATCTGAGCAAATTTTACCTTTTTCCTGGTTGGCAAATTCCCAAAAGTATCTCGTCATGCTTGTTGGTGGTACACACTTTTCCACCATTGGCAATGCAAACCCTGCAAATCAACAAGTAGCATTACCTGCTGATATGATTGGCGATGCTTCTCAAGCACGTCGTTACATGAATGTTTTAAGTTTACCTTTCTTCCAAACATACATTGCAGGCAAGCCGCAATACACACCATATCTGAACGCCGCTTACACTCAAAGCATTTCTAGTAAGTCTCTTGGTTTGAGTCTCGTCAAGTCATTGAATACAGCAGAATTAGCACAATTATTGGATATTAAAGGAGCCAAACTCGTAAAAAAAAAGTTCCCAACACCATAGTCAGCTTCGGATTTTGGATGTTGGATATTGGTGTTGCATTGCTGCATGTGATGATTTTTATTTGATTTGTACAGACGTAATCAATTACGTCTGTAAAATTTATTTGCGTCTTTATAAAATCAGAGGTTCAATTTTTGCTTGGACTTCTTCAATTAGCTCCTGTTCAACTTTCTCTACAAACAAAATCTTTCTAGCTTTCCAGTCTAGTGATTTGATCTGATCGGCTAGCACCACGCCACTGGTTATCATTCCGTCAGGAAGCGGAACCTCAAAGTTAAGACCTTTTTTTTGATTAGTAATTGGACAAACTATAACTATAGAAGCCATTTGATTGTATTTTAATGGCGACATAACTAAAAAAGGACGATAGCCCATCTGCTCACGCCCTTGAGGTTTTAGTTCAGTATTAAGGGTTTCAGCAATATCTTCAAATGACATTCCTGATGTTCTCAGGGCTAATACATGTCGGATCGAATCAGCCGTAATTTGCTTTGTAGTTCCGCAGTCTAACTTGACAATATCACCTCTATCTGGAATGTATGGTTTAACTACCAAACTTCATTCCCTACAGCAGATCCAGTATCTATTTCAGAATGGAAATTATCTGGAGTCATACCTTCCAATAATTCATCAAGCGTATATTTTTTTCGCTGCTGCGGCGTGATGACAATACTATTGCCTGAAATGCTGAAAGTTATGTCTGTCCCCTCTTTGACATTAACTTGTTCAGCCAAAGCTTTCGGAAGTCGAATAGCTAGGCTGTTTCCCCACTTAGCAACAACTGTAGTCATAACTACCTCAAAATAAATGCTTTCTTAGAGAATTCCACACCCAAACATAAAACTTTCGGAGCTTGACGCACCTAATTTTTGACTATTTTAAGTATCTACTTTGAATATACCATAATTTGTATTTTCGCTATGTTACGGCTTCCATAACGTACCGAAAACCATCTTCTAATTATTCTCCGGCGAGTTCCCGCGCAATATCCATGTTTGCTGCCAGTACACGCACGATTTCAACGGGGTTTTCACCTCTGTATATCAGGAAATATCGGGGCTGCACCAACCAGAAACGGACGGGAAGCGGAGTCAGGTCGTAACGGTACTGTCCGATTCTGGGGTTGTCTGTCAGTAATTCACAGGCACAAAGAAGCTTATCTAGCACCTGTTCGGCAGCATCCGAATTATCTCGCGCGATATAGGCATAAATTCCCGCGAGGTCGTTTTCAGCTTGCGGGGAGAGAATATAAAGTTTTGGGTTCGTCACAACGATTTTTTGATCAATTGTTGTGCTTTATTGCGGATGCGCTCTCGCGCACCTTCTTGGGGAAGACCTTGTGCATTATCAAGCTCCGAAAGACCGATAGCGATTTGCTCATTGAGCCACAATTTATACTCTTCGGAATGGTCGTTAAAGCGTTTCAAAAGACGCAACCCCTCCCGAATCACCTCGCTTTGAGAATGGTACAAGCCGGACTCAACCTGCATTTGGACGAAGGCTTCCAACTCAGGAGTAAGGGAAATATTCATGTATCTATTTCTTTATAACAAGAATAGACATTATAATAACAGTTTTTGTTATTGCTTGCCAGTGAAAACTTTCGCAAATATCTACGTAAAAACCGTAACAAGTAGAGTTGATATGCGATCGCATTCAAACTTCAGGACATATACTTTAAAGAAATATGACATTTAATTGCGTTATTGTAAAAATCAGCTTTACATAAGTTCAGTTATGAGCCAGCCGGAATATACTACAGCCCAAGCTACTGCCCTGACTAACCACGATCGCAAACCAATTCATATACCTGGCTCTATTCAACCTCATGGCGTTCTACTGGCACTCAGTACTCAGCTAGAGATACTGCAAGTTAGCAACAATACTCAAGTATATTTGGGCAAAGAGCCAGAAGATGTACTCGGTCGGCCCTTGAGCTATTTAATTGACCCTCGGCAAGTGGAAATTGTCAAGCAGTGCTTAGGAAAAAAAATTGGCACTGCTAATGCTTTCAAAGTATTAATAAATACTTTAAATGGGGAAAGATACTTTGATGCTATTGCTCATCGTACAGAAGAGGCTGTGATTCTGGAGCTAGAACCAACTGACTCTGAATCTGAGGTGAGTTTCTTAAGCTTTCATGCTTTGGCGGGTGAAGCGATCGCTAAGATGCAAAGGACATCCAATCTGGTAGAATTTTTGCATTTGGTGGCTGAAGAAGTCCAAAAAATCATCGGTTTTGATCGGGTGATGGTCTATCAATTTGACGAGTCAGAAGCGGGTTCTGTTGTTGCAGAAGTTAAACGGGAAGATTTATCACCTTATTTAGGACTCCACTATCCGGCTACAGATATTCCAGCGCAAGCTAGGGAGTTATACACGCGCTGCTTTCTCCGATTTCTCCCCGATTTAACTGCCGAACCTATCAAACTAATTCCAACGGAAAATCCGACAACACATCAACATCTTGACTTAAGCTACTGTCTGCTACGGAGTTTTGATCGGTGTTGTACTGAATATCATCAAAATATGGGGGTGAAGGCTCTTTTGGTGATTTCAATTATTCAAGAGCAGAAGCTTTGGGGATTAATATCCTGTCACCATCAAACACCAAAGTATGTTTCTTACGAAGTCCTCAAGATGTGCGAATTTTTGGGACAGATTGTTTCTTCAGAGTTAGCGCACAAAATTAGTTACTCAGAATGGGATTATAAAGTAAAACTCAAATCGCTACAGTCTGAGTTTTTAGAATCTATTTCCCAAGCAGACAATTTTATCGATGCCCTAATCAAACCGGAAATTCGCTTGCTCGATCTTGTGAGTGCTTCAGGAGCGGCGGTTTGTCTGGATAATGAAATTAACCTTGTGGGAACAACACCGAATATTCATGAAGTTCAGGCACTCATTGAATGGGCGGATACCCAAGTTAGTGACAACCTGTTTTCTACCGATTCTCTGCCGAAGCTTAACTCAGAGGCGCTGATATTTAAAGATACTGCTAGTGGCTTGTTGCTGCTGCGAATTTCTAAAGTCCGGCGCTATTACATCCTTTGGTTTCGCCCTGAAGTTATCCAAACGGTACACTGGGCAGGAAATCCACAAGAATCCATACAAGCACAGGCAGACGGTAGCTATACCCTGTCTCCCCGAAAATCCTTTGAACAATGGCAAGAAACGGTTAGATTAACTTCTCTACCCTGGAAACCTTGTGAACTTGACAGTGCGATCGCTCTGAGGAATGCGATCGTTGGTATTGTACTCTCGAAAGCGGATGAATTAGCTAAAATCAACCTGGAGTTAGAGCGCAGCAACCAAGAACTAGCGTCCTTTGCTTACGCCGCTTCCCACGACCTCAAGGAACCTTTGCGAGGCATTTATAACTTCTCAACAGTGTTGCTAGAAGACTATGCCCAAGTATTAGATGATGAGGGAATTGAGTGCTTGCAAACAGTAGTATCCTTGTCTGTACGCATGGAAACTCTGATTAATGCTCTCTTGCGGCTCTCGCAGTTAGGACAAGCCCAACTGCGCTTGCAAGCAACTGACCTCAACGAATTACTCAACCAAGTAATAGACGTTTTTCGTGCGAGTCGCCAAGACTCTGGGCTTGTGGATATCCGCATTCCTCGGCCTTTACCAACAGTTTTGTGCGATCGAGTGCTGGTTAATGAAGTCTTCAGTAATCTGCTTGGTAATGCGTTCAAATACAACGATAAGGCGGAGCAATGGGTTGAGATTGGCTATTTTTCTCAAGAAGCAGGGGGACAAGGGGACAAGGGGACAAGGGGACAAGGGGACAAACAGAATAACCAATCCCCAATCCCCAATCCCCAATCCCCAATCACTTTCTATATACGAGATAACGGTATTGGAATTCCACACCATCACCTAGAAACTATCTTTAGATTGTTTAAGCGGCTCCATTCCCAGGAAAAATACGGTGGAGGAGCCGGTGCAGGACTAGCTATTGTTAAGAAGATTGTTGAGCTTCATAACGGTAAAATTTGGGTGAAATCTACTGTAGGCGTTGGCTCGATGTTCTATTTTACGCTGGAATAGTTTAAGATAATGACTAAATATATATTTTTGTTAAGCTCTTTTAAGATCGCGAATGACAAAAAAACTTCATGAACCGCTGCTCGTTGTTGAGGACAGCAATGAAGATTTTCGGATGCTGCAACGTCTGATGCGGCGTATGTCCGTCCAGAACCCCATACACCGTTGTACTAATGGAGATGAGGTTTTAGAGTTTCTCTATCAACTGGGGAACGATGCCTACCCTAAAGGCGAAGACCTACCTAACTCAAAAGTAGTATTACGACCCTCTGTGATCTTGCTCGATCTGAATTTGCCAGGTATTGATGGGCGTGACATTTTAGATCGGCTCAAGCAAGACAAGACTTTCAAGGGAATCCCCATCGTTGTTTTTACCACATCATCTAACCCCAAGGATATTGAATTGTGCTACCAAAAGGGCGCAAATGGATATCTGGTAAAACCGATGGATGCTCTGGAACTAAAAAAGACGATCCAGGCATTCGTAGATTACTGGCTTGAAGCCAATACGCCGCCTGTGTTGGATTAAGTTGTTTATTTTCTGTTGATGTAGCAGTAGGGGAAAAAGGATAATAAAGGAGACGGCTCAGAGGAAACAGAGATATTTTCCTTTTTAGTCACTGTATCTGTTTGTCTCTGTTAGATTCCTTTTCCCCATTTTCCTGTTTTTGACTATTTGATGTTTCTTTAGGATTACTAAAGATTTTAGATTTTATTTACACTTATTTTATATTATTTTTAGAATTATGCAAGAAAACACAATCTGGATAAAAGGGATCTATATGGCTCCCTGATCCTCATAACCTTATGTTGGACACATGGACGCTACTTATCATTGATGATTGTGCCGCAGATCGGAAAATCTATCGTCGATATCTTTTGAAAGATCCGCACCAGTCCTACCAGATTTTGGAGGCAGACTGTGCAGAAGAAGGAATTGCTTTGTGCCAAAAAGTACGCTGCGATGTCATTTTGCTGGATTTTTGCCTACCTGATATGAGTGGGTTAGAACTTTTTGATCGCATCCAGCAGGAGATATTTAAGACTTCTATCCCCGTGATTATGTTGACAGGGCGCGGTGATGAAGAAATCGCTGTGCAGGTAATGAAACGGGGTGCTTTAGATTATTTAGTCAAGCAACATGTGACACAGGATGTGCTGCAACTAGCAGTTCGCAACGCCATCAAGCAATCGTGCTTGCAAGCCCAGCTGATCAAAACTCAGGAGAGACAGCGCCTAATTGCCACGACTGCTTTACGAATTCGTCAGTCTCTTAACTTAGAGCAAATTTTGAATACGGCTGTAGCTGAGGTACAGCAACTTCTGAAGTGCGATCGCGTGATGGTTTATCAGTTTGCCCCAGATACAGATGGTAAAATAGTCGCCTCATCAGTTGAGTCATACCGCACTCTGGCATTGTGCGATCACGTCGGTGCTGGGATTGGGGAGCAGGGGAGCAGGGAGGAAGTTGGAGTAGGTTTTTCTCCTCTGCCCCTCTGTCCCTCCGCCCCTGTGTCTCTTGTGCCCAATACCCATTACTCCTTATCCCCAGAGGGAGGCATACCTTCCCCAATCCCTTATATCTATGAGCTTGGCTTGTGTAATTGTGTCAATCTAAAAGAGCAATTCAATACTAAGGCAAATCTGGTAGTTCCGATTAATCTGAGCAATAATGGGAACCCAACACCCAAGCTTTGGGGTTTATTGATTGCTCACCATAATTCCGGGGAGCGACACTGGCAAACTGATGATGCAGAAATGCTCAATGAAGTATCAGTACAATTAGCAATCGCTATTCAACAGGCGGAATTGCTAGCTCAAACTCAAGCAGCCCTTGCCAAAGAAAAGCAACTCAATGTATTTAAATCCCAAATAATTACAACGGTTTCCCATGAGTATCGAACGCCGCTAACTTCAATTCTGGCTGCGGCATCAACTTTGGTAAAACATAGCCAGCAATTAGATGAGTCTAAACAACAGAGGTTCTTGGGAATCATTGAACAGAAGGCAAGGTATATGTCCAAACTCGTGGATAATATGCTTCTGGTTAACCAACTTGAACTGGAAAAACCCAAGTTTCAACCAATTTCAGTCGATTTACTGCAATTTTTTTCTGACCTTTTAGAACAAGAGCGAGAAACAGTAGGCGATCGCCACGAATTGATTTTTAAAATTACTGGTAATCATCATGGATTTTGGGGCGATCGCGGACTTTTGCAACAAATTTTTATTAACTTAATGTCCAATGCAATTAAGTACTCTCCAGATGGAGGTAGTGTAGAATTTCATCTGATCGGCAAAGAATCAGAAGCAATTTTTTACATTAAAGACTGTGGAATTGGTATCCCGATGGTAGATCAAGAAAATTTGTTTCAATCCTTCAGTCGTGGAAGTAACGTTGACACAATTCCTGGTACAGGCTTAGGGCTAGCGATCGCTAAAGTTTGTGTCGAGTTACATAGTGGCAATATTACCTTGTCAAGTGAAGTGGGGCAAGGAACTAAAGTTACAGTTAGCTTACCGAAGATATGCCCAACTGGTCAACTATCCCCATCATCCACTTGATCCACTTGATTTATATAATTTTAAAAAGCATTAGGACTTACGCAATAACTCTCTAAAACTCTTATTCCTTTGTGCCCTTTGCGTCCTTGGCGGTTCGTTTTTTTATAGGACTTATGCAAAAATCGCCAAAAATCTTAATTTCTCGAACCGCCAAGCCGCCAAGAACGCCAAGAATTGTAGAGTTTGCGTAAGTCCTGAGCATATTGTAATTATTGCTCTTGAATTTCTATCTTACTAATCAACCATTCTTTGATTGTTTTCCCGCAAGGCTCAGAACTTTGGCAATCACTGACGTTCTCTAGAGAATAAAACATTTTTACTTTTTTGTTGACGTATTTTTCTGGTTCACAAACCTCAAAGACTGCACCGACACCTTCATACACTTTGCCATTTTCATCGACAACAGTAACGTAGCATTTCAAGTCTCCGTTTTGCATATCTTTGATAGTACCACAAATTGGATTATCGTTTTTAATTTTCTTGGATTGATTGTTTTTAATAGATGCTGAATTAATTGAATTTTTGCTGTTATCTAGTTTTACTTCATTTACAGAAATAGATTCAGAATTAACTTGGATAGCTGTTGCAGGATTTGCTTTATTAATTTTATTCTTTCGAGAAGCACTCTTGTCAGAGTTACTACAACTCATAATCAACAGAGAACAAAAAAGCAATGTAGTAGTAAAGATTGTTTTTTTTTATTTCATTTATGTTTATAAAAATCATCGATGGGTGTTTTTCTAAAAGCGCTACAGGTAAGTTATTTGATTTACAATGAAAACTTTCATTAAGTTTTCTCTGATAATTGTTGATTATTACAGTTTTATTTGTTGGAAATTATAATTGACATCGTGATATTTGCGGAAAATACTCGGCGTTATCTCAATACGGTTCGGTTAAGGTTTTTTGATGAAAATGATAGATCACAAAGATCCGATAAATCATCACAAAGACGCGATAAATCGCCGTCTCTACAAAAGACTGATTATTGTAAAGACGGCGATTCATCGCGTCTATGCTTAGAGAATACCTTAACACTGGTAACCTTGTATAAAATAATGCCTAAACTAGTCTTGGTTACTAAATATTAATGCTTTGAGCATTAAATAAGTATTTAATAGAGTTTAGAAGCTGTAAGTATTGATTTTGTGTTATTTCAAGGTTTTCTCAACTTAAACAAACCATTTGACTGGACTTCCCACGACTGCGTAGCGCGGGTGCGAAAATTGTTGCGCCTCAAACGTGTAGGACATGCGGGAACCTTAGATCCAGCAGCAACAGGGGTTTTACCGATCGCACTTGGTAAAGCCACAAGATTATTGCAATATCTGCCAGAAAATAAAGCTTACAAGGCTACGATTCGTCTGGGTGTGCGGACTACAACCGATGATTTAGAAGGTGAAATCATTAATTCTCAAGCTTGTGCCGGATTGAGTTTGACAGAGGTGAAAACTGCACTGGCACAATTTGAAGGCAAGATTGAGCAAATCCCACCGAATTATAGTGCAATTCAAGTGGATGGGAAACGTCTCTACGACTTAGCACGCCAAGGGAAAATGGTAGAAGTTCCAGTGCGGACAGTGGAAATTTTTCAGATAGATATTTTGGACTGGAGAGAAGGAGATTTTCCCGAATTGGATGTGGTGATCGCTTGTGGATCTGGTACATATATTAGAGCGATCGCTCGTGACTTAGGTGCAATCTTAGAAACTGGTGGCACTCTTGCAGCTTTGATCCGTACCCAAAGCAGTGGTTTCGATTTAACAGATAGTCTCACTTTCACTGACTTAGAAGCTAAATTGCAAGGCGGGATATTTCAACCTCTTGCCCCTGATGCAGCGTTACAACATTTGTCGTCTGTGACTTTACCAGCAATATCTGCTCAAAAATGGTGTCAAGGTCAGCGAGTTTCTCTAAATTCTGAAGTTAATGAGATAGTAAGAGTTTATCAAGAAGAGACTCGCTTTTTAGGTGTTGGACAATTACAAGATGAAGTGTTAATTCCGCAAATGGTTTTTGAACCGATTTCTTAAAACTGTTGTTCTAAGTAAGTGGCTGTGAATAATTAAATTACATAACATAGTTTGATTTATTCTAGTCCACTTACTTATTTACTTACTTTTTCTCTTTAAAAAAAGGCATTAAACCAAATAACTCGTATTTGGTACGATCGCAAAGAACGCATACTCGTACCAAGCAGTCCAGATGAAACTGCGAATCCATCGCTGACGCTTGTCGGGACTCAATTCGTATTCAAACGCCCCACGAGATACATCAATGGAAGATAGATGAGAGTTGCAACCGCAACCATGCTGATAAGTAAAACCGTATTTGGAGGCAATACTTTGCACCTTCATTTGAATAGCAAATACCTTCCCTGCATGGAGTATGGCATCCCAAGCACGTTTGTGTTCGATATCGCGCTGATCGAATCGCAAAGCACGTTCTTCAAAAACATGATCGCGGTAAATTGGTGCTAAATGCACGTGATAAAAGCTAGCAGGTAGTTCATAACCAAATTCATTGAACAAATCTATGCCAATATGAGCCACTTTTATTTCATCAGCGTAATCGACTCCTTTAGACTCCACATCACGGAGAATTTCTGCAAAGTTCGGATAGCTGTGTTTGAGAAAGTCTTGTCCAAAGAACTCTAAGGTTTCCCATGCCAGTTGTGCAAATAACTGGGAAAATGACGGTATTAAGTGAGCTAGTTGGGGGCGATCGCTAAATAAGTCAACATCACCACATTCTAATTTATACAAAAACAACTGCGCCATCTCAACATAGCTTTGGGGTTGGGAAAGTCCGACACTCGTGGTTCCTCTTGCAATGTCTTGCCATATAGAAGGTAGTTGAGAAACATGAACCGCATTTTCTCCAGCAATGACTGCAACAGGAGGACATTCGAGAAGTTGCATCGACAATCTCCTTAAATACTTTAATATGTAATTTACCTTAAACGCTCGCTAAATCTATCTTCTGAACACAATAAAAAATGTTTGACAGACTGTCTTTTGACAACGAGCGCAATTTTATTCCTAATTTTCGGGGTATTGGCTATTAGTTATTTTCAGATAATTCATAATTCATAATTCAATTACCCATTCAAAGCATTCTTTTCACATACCTGCTACTTTCCTATATATTTTCTCACCCTTGACTAACTCTTCATAGTAAGGCTCATAAGAGGTGAATCTGATAGATTCTTGTCTTCCTAAACCCAAGATACCAAAAGTACAAAGGCTATTATAAAACAGTTCGTGTACCCGTTTTTGAAGGAACTGATTAAAATATATCAGGACATTACGACAAAGAATCACATTAAACTCATTAAAAGAACTATCAGTGGCTAAATTATGCTGGGCAAAAACAACATTTTCTCTTAGGGATGAGCGAAAAATCGCGTTGTCATAAGCTGCTGTATAATATTCAGAGAAAGATTTCTTGCCGCCTGCTTTTAGATAAAGCTGAGTATATTCCTGCATCATTTTCAGCGAGAAAATCCCACTTTTGGCATTTTGTAATACCTTCTCGTTTGTATCAGTGGCATATATGCGGCAACGGTGATAAAGTCCTTCTTCTTGCAGTAAAATTGCCATTGAATAAACTTCTTCACCAGTTGAACATCCAGCGTGCCAGATGCGAATAAACGGATAGGTTTGTAAGAAGGGAATAACCTGATTTCTGAAGGTATTATAAAAGCTGGGATCACGAAACATTGATGTTACATTCACCGTCAGAGCAAGCAAAAATCTTTCTAAATAGGGGCGGTTGTGGAGTAATCGCTCTTGCAATGCAGAAACATTTGCTAACCCTTCTAAGTGCATAAAGCCCTGAATACGTCGCTTGAGTGAAGAAAGAGCATAATTGCGAAAGTCATAACCGTAGTACTGATACACACCCTCCAATAGCAGGTGTATTTCTATATCCTCCAATATTGGTTTTGGTAGAGGCATAATACTCATAATTCATCATTCATCATTCATGATTCATAGGTTTCAGCTTAACCAAGTGGCTTTTACTACTAAAACAGCGATCGCAATTATTGAAATTCCAGCTAGCCATCTAACCTGATAGCGCAGATTTTTAATCTCTTGGCTTAGACTTTCTGTTTGTGGTATGGAATATGGTTCCAGTTGTACAACTTCGATAGCTACTTGTTCGGGTGTCTTTTGGGGCTTTTCAAAAGATACTTGCGTGTGTAGCCAATTAGTAATCAGTTGGGGACAGTTCTTTTTAAACCAATTTAAAGCTAATGTTTTAAAAACTGGTTTCGACATTCTGGCAATTAATTTCATCACCCTGTTTAAGGGTTTCAGGCGAAGCTTTTGATTGATCAGATTGACTGAACCAACATCATAAAGACAATCCAGAATTAGTTTTACAGTGGCTTCTTCACTGTTAATCAAGTTTTGCAGTAAAATCAGAACATCATGCATACGCTCTGCCTCCATATACTTTTCTGCCAAGTTTTCTGGAGGGCTTACAGAAGGATTTACAGTTGGATTTAGAGTGTTTTTTCTTACTATCGTCATATTGGTAACATAGCAGCCATAATAATTTCAGTACACCTATCTATCGAGAGAAAGATTTTTTATCTAGAGAGAGAACCTAAAAGCCAAAATTTATTCGTGAGAGACATAACTAGATCGTTTCTGTAAAAAAGCTATTTGTCTAAATTCTTCTAAATTTTTTATCTACTTATGGATAAATAAACTTTTTTATTTAGATGCTAATACCTCAATTTGCGAAATCACCCGTTCTAATTCCTCAATGATTACAGTTGTTTCAGTCTTTTTAAAGGCATCTACAAGCGCCCGATAATACCAAAGAGTACCTTCTTTACGCCCATGAAAACGTTCCCAAAGTGATTCACCTACAATGCGATAATCTTTGAGAATAGACTGGGCGTTGTAAAGTTTATCTGCTGATGACACAAGTAGAACTGATGGGGAAGCAGTAGGAATATGAGCAATGTATGCCTCCTTTCGCTGTCGCCAAGGGGGTTTTGGAGTTGTATCAGCATCAGTACAACCATCGACAATTGCCGTTACATTGTCACCAAAGCGACGGCGAATTTCTTCTCGTGTTGCAGCGCCACCTTGATCTTCGATCGCATCGTGTAAGAGGGCTGCGATCGCTTCATCTTCATTTGCCCCATATTCTAAAGCAATACTGGCGACACCTAATAAATGGGCAACGTAGGGGACACCTGAACCTTTACGAATTTGGTTAGCGTGTAGTTGGGTGGCGTAGGTAAGGGCTGTGGTAAAACGTTCTGAGAGCATTGTATAAAAAAGTTCCAGCAGTCAGAAGAACTCAACCGAAATATTGTGTTTGTGTCAATTTTATAACAAATCGCTCCAAGTGCAGAGGTAATAAAAGATGAAAAGGGTAAAATTGAAATTTGAAATTAGGTAGACAACATTTAAATCTATATTCCATCGCCAGATAGATAAAACTCTGCTGTTAGTTTATTAAATTTACTCAAGGATGTGCTTTAAAATAGGAGTTAATTTAGATAATGCCAGACAATCCTGGATTAGGAGAGCAAGCGCTCAATAAAGCGGCAGAAATAGGATTATCTAGTCAATTAGATGAAGTAGAAAATTTAGATGTAGACATCAAGACAGACCCGCTGAAACTGGTTCAGGGAGAGGTGGATGAAGTGACAATTGAAGGTGAAGGTTTGGTAATGCAAAAAGACCTCCGTATGGAGGAATTGGAAATGCAAATGACTAGCGTTGCCATTAATCCTCTAAGTGTGGCTTTTGGCAAAATTGAACTAACTAAACCGACTGAAGCTCATGCACAGGTTGTCTTAACCGAAGCTGATATTAATCGTGCCTTCAATTCCGAATATGTGCGTTCACAACTGCAAAGTCAAAAAATACATATTAACGGACAACTGAGGAGTATTGAACCTCAAGATGTAGATTTTCGATTACCAGGTGATGGGAAAGTAGCACTAAATGCCAGCATAAAATTAGTAGAAACTGATGAAAATCAGCAAGTTGCTTTTTCCGCAGTCCCCAAGATTAGCAGCAATGGAAAAAGTGTTGCTTTGGAAAATATTGAGTATAGCGAAAGTGAGGAAATATCGCCAGATTTGACAAAAGCTTTGATAGATCAAACTAGCGAAATTTTGAATCTAAGTAACTTTGATTTAGATGGTATGAGTCTGCAAGTCAACCAACTAAAAGTAGAAGTAGGCAAACTAATCCTACAGGCTGAAGCTTATGTGGAAAAAATTCCTTCAGCTTAAAAATGTAACGTTCATAAATTCAGGATACTAATAATGGAAACTACAGAAACAACGCAAACAGGTTCAACACCTTTTCCAAATATTCCACCAGTTATTGAAAGTAACGACAGTGAGTATCGTGATACTGGTGTACCCAGTACAGTTGCGATCGCCGGACATCCCCTACACCCGTTGAGTGTGATCTTTCCCATAGCCTTTTTAGCCGCCGCTTTGGGCAGTGACATTGGTTATTGGTTAACTGGCGATTTCTTTTGGGCTAGGGCTTCGCTATGGTTAATCGGACTTGGATTAGGTGGAGGCATCCTTGCATCTGCGATCGGTCTTAGCGACTTTGTGAAAATTGAACGAGTCCGCAAGCGCACCGCCGGTTGGACGCATTTGATACTTAACGTTTCTATACTAGTTTTATCACTCGTTAACTTTCTCCTCCGCTTGGGCGACGCTGAATCCCGAATAGTACCTTGGGGACTGTTAATATCGCTTGTTGTCGGTACACTAACTAGTGCTTCTGGTTGGTTCGGTGCTGAACTCTCCTATCGCCACAAAATTGGTGTAGTGGGTGGAGGTAGTAGAAGATATCCTTAAAGAGGCAGAAGACAGGAAAAATGCAGCAATTAACAAGATAGTTGGTCGGAGCTAGAAACCCACTAACAGATTATTAATTACAGCTTCCGCTAAGAATATTTAGCAGTTATCGTTTGTATTTGATACAGTTTTGATACATCTTGTGGGGTGGAGATAAGTCTGATATAAGGTTTTACCAAATCAAAATTTGGGAGGCTCTTTCTCTTACCAAGTAAGGCTTTTAAACCCATCTCACAAGAAAAAAATTAGCGTATTTAATTACTAACTGTATACTTTCTCTAATGTATACTTTATCTAAGTGGTGAAAAAAATTACATTCTGTTAATTACTAACTATTTATATACACAAGCTTATAAAAATTACAATTATACAAAAGGGTGAAATTACAATAGAGAATTTCATACCAAATTGAGTTTAAAAAAGTGCGGTAGCAGTAATTTTCAGAGTTTAAAGTGTTTTAATAAAGTTATTACCCAAAGTTTAGAGAAGCAAAAACATGAAAGGTTTCAGGAAACTATCCTCAATAGCAATGTTGCTATTTGCCTTTGTGTCCCCGCCCTCATTAGCTGAAGCGAAAGATATTTCTCTAAGTAATACTCTGAATGAACAGAGCGTTGCCCCAGATGCCAACCTGGTTGGAAATAAAACTGGAGAGCTTTTGATTGCTCAACGGCGGTCAAGACGATACCAGAGAATCCGACGACGGCAGATAATCCGACGACGGCAGCCCTATGGACGATACCAGAGAATCCGAGGACGGCAGCCCTACGGACAACGGCAGATAATCCGACGACGGCAGGGCTTTGGACAACGCCAGATTATCGAACGACGGCAGCCCAACAGACGATACCAGATTATCCGACGACGCTATTAGAGAAATAAGTGAAAATGACGTAGGCATAATCCTCTTCTTCTAACAGAGACGCTACGCGTAGCTTGCTTCTAGAAAGTGGTGTGGGAAGGCTTCAGCTACATGATGCCTATAGTTTCTAGAGATGTCTATTGAGGACTCGTGATACAAATAAGGCAATTGTTAATAGGAATCTGGTGAGAAAGAATGTAGAGAAGCAGCACTGCTACATCTCTAAAAGGGTTTTAGATAACACATATTTAATTTCACCAGAGGTCTAATGGTTAGTGGTTACTAACCATTAACTATAGCGGCTCACTTCAGACTGGGATTAATCGCTGGTATCACCTTGAAATTGGCGATTTTCCAAGGTTGTACAATCGAGATTTTTTGCTGCGATGAAAATTCAGTACTGGCGGAACGCTCTAATAAATCTACTGTATTTCCGAGATTCAACCCTAAATCACTTTGCAAAGATAACTCGGCTATTTCTCCGTGAGATTCATAACATCGCAGAATTAACTGCTGTGGGTCATCTTCAGATGGCTTCAAGGCCATCAAGATTAAATTTTCAGCTGATAAATTTAGGAAACTTACTCCTTCAATAGTGCTGTTAGCGGTAGCTCCGGGTTGAGCCAGTGGCCAATTCAATATCACTTGCAACGGTATATTCAATTCATAGCCACGCCGTACTGTATGGGCTGATTCCCAACTATCAGCATGAGGATACAAGGTATATTTGAACTCGTGAAAACCTCGGTCAGCCTCTGAGTCTGGCCAATTAGAACTGCGTAGCAGTGTTAGGCGGAGTTGATTTGGTTTGCTGTCATAACCGTATTTACAATCATTGAGCAAACTGACACCATAACGATTTGGGATTGCGGTATTTGTCTGTGTATCTTCTGCTGTTAAATCAGCCCAACGCAAAGCGGGAACTTCCCATTTTGCTTGTTCTGCGGGGGTTTGCGGTTTAGTTGGTCGGCGAATCGCGCCACAGGGAATTTCATAAGTAGCAAAGTCAGCTTCAATATTTAGAGGAAAAGCAGCTTTCACTAAGACATGATTTTCTTGCCAATTGACAGTTGTAGCAATGTTCAGCAGAGGTGAACCAACTTGCAGAATATAGTCTTGGCAAAATTCCGATTCACCCAACTGACGCACCACGCGCACACGACTTTGCACTGGGCCTTGTTCTAACCACTGAATAGATTGAAGATTTGTTGAGGGTAAGGGATGTTGAGCATAATTGGGGTCTATATTCCAAGCATCCCAATATTGCCCACTGTCTTTAAAAGCTTGCAGTTGATTCCCCGCTCCACTCAAAACTTCTCGCTGATAAGTTTTGTCAAAAACACTTGATAAATCTCCGGTGTCAGGATCTATAACAACTCGCAAGAATTCATTTTCTAAAATCCAGTCTGGGAAAAATGCGGGAGATGAGGGAGAGACGCGATTCATCTCGTTTGGACTGGAGAGTGAACGGGAAAGCCAAAATATGCGGTAGCCTACGGGTGGAATTTCGGTGGCGAGAAATAGTAGGGTTGATGGTTCAGATAATTGGGAGACAAGCTGCTTTCCAGAAGCATCGAAAATCTGCCATTCTTGAGTGGTTGTTGGTGGCGTGGGTAAGGCTACAGAGATTACCTCAGAACGTTGCCAATTGAGAGAATTGAAAACAAAAATAGGCCGACTATCGGGTTTTGGTGGTTCTGATAGGGTAATGTGAGATGCGATCGCTAAAAGTGATTCCTGTAATATTTTCGTTCCCACTTGTTCCACTTGCTGCCATTGGGGCAACGCATCTGTGTAAACTTGGGTAATTGAAGAACCAGGTAAAATATCGTGAAACTGTTGAAATAACACCAATTTCCAAGCTGCTTCAATTTCTGCCTTGGGATATGTCACACCACAGCTTACAGTTGCCAAAGTAGCAAATAGTTCAGCTTGATATAATAAATTTTCACAACGACGATTCCAACGTTTTTGATCTGCGTGGGTAGTGTAGCAACCGCGATGAAATTCTAAGTATAGTTCGTCATTCCAAGTAGGGAATGAGGAGGATGGGGAGGCAGGGGAAGAATCATAATTATTAACAGACGCGATGAATCGCGTCTCTACAACTTGCTGTAAATACTTTTCAGCCGTCGTAAATTCTAAGTCTGGAAATAAAGGCGACTTTTGCCAGCGTTGGGCGGTTTCTAACATATCACGGGTGGGGCCGCCGCCGTGGTCGCCGACACCGGGAAGCCAGAGAGATTCTGGTAAACCAGTTTGAGTTTGCCACTCAAGAGCATAAGTTGCCATTTTAACTGGATCTATAGCTTCACCGATGGGTGCAGACATCAAACTAAAGACTTCGCACCCATCAGGCGATCGCCACCAAAAAGCCCCATAATCAAATTTAGTAGTATCATTCCACCGCAACTTCTGCGTCACAAAATACTCAATTCCGGCATTAGCGAAAAACTGCGGTAAAGTTGCACAGAAACCAAAAGAATCTGGAACCCATTCCACAGTTGAAAGCTTGCCAAATTTCTCCTGGATGTAGCGCTGACCATATAGTAGCTGACGAACTATTGATTCACCAGCAATTAGGTTGAGTTCTGGTTCCACCCACATTCCGCCGACAACTTCCCAACGCCCTGCGGCTACCTGTGCTTGAATTGCCCTAAATAAATCTGGGCGATGTTCCTCAATCCAAGCATAAAGCGCGGGAGTCGAATGACAGAAAATTAACTCAGGAAAATCTGCTTGCAACTTCAGAACCGACTCAAAAGTATTTTGCGCTGCATTCCAAGTTTCACTTACAGGCCATAGCCATGCTAAATCTAAGTGAGCATGACCCAACAAAAAAATTTTAGATTTTTGATCCCCCCAACCCCCCTTCAAAAGGGGGGCTAAGATGTCAGATTGAATTAAATTTTGACGTAGAGACAAAAACGATTTTACTAACTCTTCCTTGGCGTCCTTGGCGTCTTCTCTACGAGACGCTTCGCGAAGGCGGTTCGTAACCTCCCCCACCATCGCCGCCAAAACATCCAACTTCTCGGGCGCAAATTTTTCTAAATAAAGTTGCACCACAGCTAACTCATCAGCCACAAAACCCGGATCGGGATTATTATCAACATAAGACTCATACACTAGGCGCGATCGCACTAAAGCACCATCACAATGTCCCGGACTCACTAACCGCAAAGCCACAGTGAATTCTTCCCCTGCCGTCACCCCTTGACTGAGAAGCACTCTCGGCGAACAATCAAATAAATCACCCTCCAGCACTAACTCACCATTTACATAAATCTCAGCAGAATCCGCCCACCAAACCAGTGCCAGCCGCAAAGACAACCCCGCCAAGGGATAACCGTGTAAATCTTGGGGAACAACCAATCTTTGCACTAGCCATAGCACTTTCTTCCCGCCCGTCCAAGCAATATGTTCTTTAGCATTCAACTGGGCAAGTTGCCAATGAGACAAATCAGCAGCTACAACATCAGTAATAACTAGGTCAGATTCCTGATACAGCCACGTAGACTGAAGATTAACTTGACAAAAAGAGCGCAGTTGCTCAATTGCTTGTGAGATAAATTTGGTCTGGGATTGAGAGACAGTCGGGGTCATATATTCGCTAAGATGAGGTGTTGGTCGTTTTTATTGTTTGGCGCGAGTCTCACAACTTAACAAGGCTTGAACTAAAAAATTACTACTATGTCTTCTGGTTCCTCTGGTCGTTATCAAAGCAGACTATTTAACTTTGTCCACCAGCAATCTCGGCGGGTGACACAACAGTGGGAACATACCTTCCGGCATTTGCAAGTCGCCACTAAGTGGGGTGTCGAGGTACTACTTTACCCAGTGTATCTACTGTTTCAGTCATCTGAATCATCTGGGAAAACGCTACATACTAAAGAACCACAAACTAGATTAAAGTTACAACCAAATGATACCGATTTCCAGCCTAAAACTCTACCCAATGCTGATAGTCCCATTCAAAATGTACTAGAGGCAGTCAATTATCTATCATCAGATGAACCCGCCTCGACTCCTACAAAAGCATCTGAACATTTCAATCCCTTAGCTTTATTGGGAGTTTTCCGGCTGAAATTCGTTGAAAATAACTCTAATCTTAGTCAATCATCAAATATTACAGATAATCAAGCTGTCAGTCTCAACCCTTCACAATTAGACAATGCCCTTCAACAGCGTCTTTCAATAGTGCGAGGAATTGCCACAAATTTGATGAATCGAAATTTAGTACTTGTTACTGCCGACAATGAAATTCTAGATATCTTAACACCCGAACAACAGGCAAAATTAGAAGACCGAATTATTAACGAAGTTGCTAATTACTGGCAGTATTGGCGTTTGATTGTAGCTAAAAAAGAAACGCAGTTATTACCACAAATTGACCGATTATTAGTAAAACTAACTGACGTAAATCTAGCTAAAATTCCAGTTTTAGCGGAGGGTATACCAAAAAATTTACTTAATACAGATAAATTATTAGCATTTCTAGATATAGCCATTGCTAAGTTGGAATCGAATGCTTTAGTCCCAGTGCAAGAACGTAGTCAGGAAATTGTCCAAGTTGCCCAAACTCAGTTAAACATATTTCTTTATGGCAAAGAGCAATTAGCTGCCAAAGGAGAAATTTCGTCCAACGCTAATGATTTAGAAACTCATTCACAGAATTTTCAGGCTTTGATTGAGGCGGCGCTTAATTACTTTTTTGGTGTTGGTAATAGAAAAAAACTTGAGACAACTAGTAATGAAAGATTACCAGTTAAACTCTTCTCGTCACGTCTTAGAAAAGTCTTGTCCAAAATCCCTTTGATAGAGAACCAGGATTTAAGAGATGATCCTTGGCTAACATGGAATGATTTATTTGGTGACAGCCAAAGCGTTGCTGACAAGCCAGTTACACTTTCTGGGGGGATAAATCCTGCTTTAGCCCCAAGTTTATCAATAGGGCATTTTCCACAAAAGAATTTGAGTGTAAAACAATCTAAAGTCGGATCTGGTTTGGTACAAAGAAAACAACCAAGTAGTAATCTTACCTCAAGTCAAAAAACATCTGGAAAAGTCGCCTCTGTCAAACAAACTCAAACCCGCATTTCCCAAACTAAAAGCGAGAGTCGTAAAGGGGAAATTTTGCAACAGCAATTTCACCAAAGCAGTCAAGTTGAGCCGCAGCCGGATTGGATAGAAACCACAGCAACTTCAACTGGCTATGAAAAGCACCCCTTAGAGCAACTTCTAGAATGGCTTGATTATGTTATGGTCTGGCTAGAAGAGAGATTTGTAAAGATTTTTCAGTCGTTGCGGCAGCTATGGCAGGGAAAATAATACTAATTCGTAATGGGCTACGACCCGCTGCGCTAACGTAATTCGTAATTCGTAATTCGTAATTAATACTCATCAGATTTAATTTGGGTTATATCTGTGGTCTTATGTTTGGCCCTTTTTAGTCGGCAACGCCAGATAATGCTTGCTCAAAAAAATTTTTAACTATATCATGCACAGAATTCTAGTGATTGAGGATGATTTTTTGCTATTAGAACTTATAAAGGAATTACTTGAATTGAGAGGGTTCTATGTTATTACCACAAATACTTACCAAGAAGGATATGATCTATTCACATTAGAACAACCCGATTTGATTCTGTGTAATTATCCCTTTTTTGATCTCAATAGCTTAATCATTATGAAAACTATTTGCGATGATGCAGCAATACAAAACATTCCCTTACTATTTATGCTTAACTACCAAATAATAAAAAATTCCGAATGTGACACTATTTTGAAACAACAAGATATTTTATTTAAACCATTTTCTTCTGTAATTTTATTAGAAAAAATTTCCACTTTGTTACAGATATAAGGTAATTGCTAAACTCCCTTGACAAGAGGCAAAGATATTCAATCGCACTTTTAAAATTGCCCCTAGATGCACTTCATGTAGGTTTAGTAGGGTTCAACCCTTGTTATCTATGGTTACAGGCAGAGAACAGGTTTCAGTTTTCCCTCCTGCCCTCCGCCTTTCCGAGGTGTTCGACCCTTACTTTGAACGCATCCCGAAGCGACGCAGCCTAGAGTTGGCTCTAGGTTAGGAATGCCCTTGACTAATAATTTCCAGATGATTGAGAGTTTTTTCGATGGCGTTGCATAATGCGGGATGAATTGGCGGTTGAAACCATTGAAAAATCGTGACAAAATGGGCGAAATCATCCCATAATTCAGCAATGCCCTGAAGCAAAGTCAGGTAAGCTTCTTTACCCAATTTTCATAATTTGAATTCTTGTATATATTTTGATGTTGACTTTTTAGTAGCTTGTTGGGAAAATTATGTAAAAAATTAACCTTATGATTGACTATAGCGATCGCCTAGCTTCTCGTAAAGAAGGCAGATTCCAAGGTGTTGGAGGACTTAAACTGTATTACCAAAGCTGGCATCCAGAAGGTAAAGTCCGGGCAATATTAGCCATTGTGCATGGACTCGGAGCGCACAGCGATCGCTACAGTAATGTAATTGAGCAGTTGATACCCAAGCAATACGCTGTCTATGCCTTAGACTTGCGTGGTCATGGACGCTCACCGGGTCAACGAGGCTATATCAACGCTTGGAGTGAGTTTCGTGAAGACTTAGGAGCTTTTTTACAGTTAATTCAGACTCAGAATCCTGGATGTCCAGTTTTTCTCTTGGGTCACAGTTTAGGCGCGGTGATTGTCTTAGATTACATTCTGCGCTATCCCCAACAAGCATCATTATTGCAGGGTGCGATCGCTCTTGCGCCAACCTTGGGGAAAGTTGGAGTCTCACCTATTCGGGTACTTTTAGGAAAAATGCTCTCACGGGTGTGGCCGCGTTTCACCCTGAATACAGGCATTGACATTAGCGCTGGTTCACGAGATCCGCAGGTTTTAGCTGCGATCGCTCAGGATACACTGCGACATACCCTTGGTACTGCCCGTCTAGCTACAGAATTTTTTGCAACAGTTGATTGGATTAATGCTCATGCAGGTGATTGGCAATTACCATTGTTGATTCTCCACGGTGGTGCAGACCGAGTTGCTTTACCTGTGGGAAGCGACATCTTTTATCAACGGGTAAACTATACAGATAAGCTGAGAATTGAGTATCCAGAAGCCTATCACGAAATTCAGCGTGACCTCAATTATCGAGAGGTAATGGCTGATTTGGAAGATTGGTTAGAGCGACACCTACCATCTGAGGTGGTGCAGTTAGGGAGGGGAAGTGGTGACTTAGAGTTTCCCAGTTTTTAGTTTTCAGTACTGAGGCTTGATAACTGTATCCTCAAGGAATGCGTAGGTGTAGTCTGTCGTACACATCGCCTCTCGATTCCTTGATGATAATTCAACAAAAGTGTAAAAATTTTCAAGGCTCAAGATGTTTTTATAGTAAATACGGTAAGATTTTAGTTGGTATTTACAAATCAAGCTTAAGCTGTATTGGCCCTTTCTGCTCAGACTGCGGTTTTGCATCACAGGGTTTTAAAGGAGTTAGTTTAGAGTCATCGCTTGCAGGTATCTTTGCTTCTTCAGTCAGGCTTGTAGATGCCTTTGCGTCTTCGCTCAAGATATAGTAGCCACTACGGCCTCCGATACCCATATGCTTTAAAAGATCCCGATCAGCAAGTTTACGTAGTAAGTATCTTGCCTGATTAGGATTGATGCGACATAATTCTGCTGTTTGTCCTCGTGTAATACGTCCATTGGTCTTGATGTACTGTAAAATCATCTGTTCTCTCTGTAGTTCATCAAACCCACGACGGCGAATATATGCTTCTGGACGACCCATTTGACGATAAACAGATGCGCTCAGATGGTACTCACGCTGTTTTGCGGTTTTGATACGTTCTACCAGACCATTCTCCATTAATTCCTCAAGGAGATGGCGAGCATGAGCTTCTCCTTTTTGAGTCAGACGCCCTGCTTCAACGATATTTATTTCTCCTTCTTGCCTAAGATAATTGAGGAGTATTAATTCATCTAAGGTAAGCAACCGTTTTAGTCGCCTCTCCTCAGCTAAAATAATTTTTACAAAATCTAAATCAGCTTTTCCACCAGGTAGCCGAACGATGACATTTGAATTGGTAGTAGCGGAATAATCTGGCAGTGGATGTCCAGTGCGTAATTGACCAGAATATATAAGTCCAATTCCACGACCAGTACGTTCTACCAAACCTATTCGCTTGAAGATATCAGCGAGTAATGGATTTCTTGGTAAAGGACCGCTAACTAATAAAGAATCCAATTGAATGCCTTCAACAAAACCTCCTGGATTTCTGATAACTAACGCATCATCATGTGTCTGAATATGAACTGCTCCTATACGATTGTAATCGCGGTGGGTAAGTGCATTATTAACAGCTTCACGAAATGCACGTGGATCATAAGCTGGAACACCCACACGAAAGAGGTCAACTGTTAATTCATTTTCTTCATTTCGCAAGCTAAATGCTTCCATAATGCGCTCAAAAACGCGCAATAAGGGCCAGCGATAAAATTCATTGATTGCAACATCTTGACCCCTTAACACTTGAAAAGCTACTTCGTGGGTCGGAACTTGCTCACTCAAGACACTTTCTCGTCCAATAACAAGTAAACCCGCAAGTGTTGGTACTAAATCATCTCCCCGTACAAAACTTAAAGCTTGTGCTAATTCCCGATCGGATAAATCTTGAAGCGATATATCGCCACGATATTCACTTAGCAATCGCCGGAGACGAACAAATTCAAGTGGATCAAGGTCATCCCAGGTAGTTCCAGTTATCAGCCGTGCTGTAACATCACGCTGACCTCGGTCAGCATACCAACTATCTATTTCATTCGCATAAAGTGGTTGGCATTGAGGTTTTCCGCGTGTATCTAATCGACGTATCAGCGTTCGACCATTGCTTGTTGATACCAATTGCGGTGTAGTGGGTACGTTTATTACAGCCACGCGTCCTTCAGGCAAATCAATCATTGCCGTTTCTACGGACAGAGATGGTGTTGTTTTACTTGCTATCAAAGCAGACAACAAACCTGGAGAAGATTCTGCAAGCTTTTGATTTAAGCCTGTTATACAACCATCATCCTCCACACCAATTACTAGTTTGCCACCATGCTTGTTAGCAAGGCATACTACAGCTTCTACCAATTCATTCTCAGGTAGTGGTTTGCGATCGCTCTTAAACTCTACAGTCAGAGTTTCGCCATCACCTATGAGTTTTATGAGTATTTCTGGAGTTATCATGCCTATAGTATCCTAGCGATCGCATATTGAAAAATAACAACTACAGTGTTGTTGGATCAACCGCTACAATTCCTTCAGACGCATAACGAATGAAATCTTTAGTATTGAATGTCAAAATATGCGTCACACTATTTGCCTTTATATTAGCAACGAGACGAGCATCATGCACTTGGACACCTGACACACTGAATGCAACAACAAGCTTACGCTACTCAGGGTAAATAGTAGGCATATCAGGCAACAATGGAAAGAGGCGTTCAATCAATTGCAGAAGCCGATCTGCATCTGTTGGTGTTAAGCCAAATCCGTTTTTTGTGGCTGGTCTTGTAGCAACATTCCAAAACTCAACGCAGTTTTGCACGGTGATTTGCAGTGTATGTCCATCGCGCCGCAGTTTTCGGATCGCAGTTCGTACTATTGGATGTAGTGGGTGAGTGCGATCTACAAAATGCAGTAGGATGTTAGTGTCTATGAGGTATACCACTGCTAAGGATGATCCTCGTAAATACTCTCACGAGTTACAGCATAATCTGACAGCACTGGTAAATTTGACCCAACACATAGCGCAAATTCGTCAGCTAACTTATCTGCAACGACTTCAAACTCCTCATCGTTCAGTTGACCCTGTGTCTGAAGCTTTGCCATCAACTGAGCGCATTTTCCTTCTTGGCTTTTGCACTGTTGATCTTGAAAGATTAGCTCTTGAAGATATTCACTGGCTGAACTATAACCGCCTTTAGCTACTTGTTCCTCGACAAAGACTTTCATCGACTCAGGTAAGGAAATCTGAATGTTAGTCATACCTTCTCCGCTTTGATATTATCCTTGGCTGCTGGCACAAAAAACTTCATAGGCTTTGGTTACGAATAACATGAGTTTCACTAGCACAAGCGTAACGCAATTACCAAGGCAATCTGCTCCCATCCCATGAGAAAAACTGTCCACTATCACCTTCTTGAAGCTGTTCGATGACAGCCAATAATTGGGTAACAGTACGTTCCACTGAAAATAATTTTTCCGCAGGTACATTTCCTTGGTAAGGACGAGAAAGGCGGGTATCAGTTGTACCAGGATGCAATGTTACTATTAATGCTTTTGGACAACTTCTTTTATACTCAATTGCCGCAGTTCGCATCAACATATTGAGTGCTGCTTTAGAAGCCCGATAGCCATACCATCCACCAAGTTGGTTATCGCTAATACTGCCTAATTTAGCAGAAATAGTGGCGAACACGCTGCGTTCTCCATGACGAAACAGAGGCAATAAATGTTTAGCCAGTAAGACAGCACCAATACTATTTATCTGAAAGTAGCGTAGCAAATTTTCTGAATTGATCTGTCTTAAGCTTTTTTCAGGTTGCAAAGTATCTTCATGTAACAGTCCTACACAGTTGACTCCCAAATGCAGTTTGTCAACTTGAGTATGTATTTTTTGAACAGCTTCAATAATCTCTAACTCATCAGTAATATCCATCTCCAAATAAATTAATCGCTCAGGAAATTCGTCTGCAAGAGCTATTAACTCTGAGGCCGATTTCGGTTGACGAGAAGTTGCATAAATTTTAGCTATTCTGCGATCTTGTAGCAATTTTTTCACACAACCCAAACCAATACCTTGGCTGGCTCCCACAATCAAAGCATTGACAGGATTAATTTCATCGATAAAAGACATATCAATTTAGATAACTTGTGGAGGTATTTGATATTCATAGCGAAAGACGAAATAAGCACCAATTTGTCTCTGGCTGTGATAACGGAAATCAAAGCCTTCATATACTGCTCTCAGGCGCGGACGCGAATCATCGCAATCTAGACGTAAATAACGTTTACTAAGTGTTTGTGCGTGTTCAACAGCCCAAGCCAGCAGTGTCGAACTGCAAAGCGATGTACAAATGCTGACTCTTTCTGAGAGATGTCGGGCCAGAAAAGTAAATGCTCTAGTTCTTAGAGCAAAGCGCCACCACAACTAGAACCACACCCAGCAGTACAACCATAGCAATAAGCAGCAGTTTGTACCTCATTAATCAGGTCTAAACTGCCAGCTTCTAACAATTTGCCAACTGTCAAAGTTTCACCATTGCGAGTTTTTGCAGGCAAATTCATCATTTGGTTAAAGTCACAATCATATACATTGCCCAGATAGTCAATTGAAAGTTCATCGCGACACATTAAATGTTCAACTGTGCTGGGATTAAAATGCGACTCTAAAAACTGCAAATAGCTGGTGTATAGTTTTCTCCGTTCTAAATGCATTTTGGTTCGACCAACTGGTAGGTTGGTAAAGGTGAAGAGGTTGTTAAACACAATATTAAAATGTTCTTGTAAGAACATTTTGTAATCTCGTTCTAGGTTACTCTGTTCGGGAGCTAAAGAAAATTTTTCATCGGTGGGCAACTGAGGATTAAAAACCAAGTCCAAAATTAAATTTTGGTCTTTACCATAGCCGAGTTGGTTAAGCCACTGCAAAGCTTTGACTGAACTATCAAAAACACCAGCACCGCGCATTTTATCAACATTATCTGCTAGGTAACAGGGTAAGGAAGCTACAACTCTTACTTGGTGTTTAGCAAAGTATTCTGGTAAATCACCAAATCCATCTTCAAAATAAATAGTCAAATTAGACCGGACAATCACTTGTTTACCAGTTGCTTTTGCTGCTTCTACCAGTGGCTTAAATCCATAATTCATTTCGGGTGCGCCACCAGTCAAATCCACAATTTTAATTTCGGGAAAATTATGGATTAGTGAAATCAATTGTTCGCAAATTTCGGGAGAAAGTTCTTCTGTACGTTTTGGCCCGGCTTCGACATGACAGTGTGTACAAGCAAGATTACAAAGCTTACCTAGATTAACTTGTAAAACAGTGATTCCTTTTTTTGTCAAAGGTGAACTGAGTTTGTTTTTAAAGGCTGTTACTGCTGTATCTAGTAAAATTTCTGTTTGAGTTTGCATTAGTTACTACTCCTGAAAAATTACACAAATATATTGATGTTTTCTAACCTTGCAATAATCTGTATATTATTGCGCTAATAATTGCAGCAGTTGGTAAAGTTAAAATCCACGATAATAGAATCTGATAAAAAACGCGAGTATTAGATTTAGATTTGTGGCTAATTAATCCAACCCCAAAAATAGAACCAACTGAAGTGTAAGTGGTAGAAACTGGAAGCCCAAACCGAGTAGCTGCAATCACCAGAATCCCAGTTACTATATTTGCTGATAAGCCTTGAGTATGATTCATTGAGGTAATCTTTTCACTCATGGTTATTGCAACTTTTTGGGAGTTGAGTAAACCGCCAAGTGCCATTGCGATCGCTATCACGATCGCTCCTCCCTGAATCGAAAAATATTCAATAATTAGGATGAGTGAAACAATTTTAGGAGTATCATTTAATCCTCTAGTAAAACTGACAATTCCAGCGCTGAAAAAATGGCAACCATCAATCATTTTTTGGTTGACTGGTAGATGCCATTTTGAATTAATATAGCCAGATAAGCTGTAAATTCCTGCTCCCAAGGGAATAGCAATGATTGGACTGAGTAATAAAGGCAAAATAAAGGAAGTTCCCAAAGCTGCAAAATTAACTTGTAGTCCAATCGCAACTAATCCAGCGCCAACCAGCGCACCTGTTAAACTGTGAGTTGTGGAAATGGGAAACCCCATGAGGGTGGCAATGAGTACAGTCAATCCAGTAGCGATCGCTACTGCAAGATGAAACTCTGGAGAATTAGCGATCGCATCAGGTAATAGTCCTTTTCCAGAGAAGTTTTTAATTAATGCTCCTGCTAAAAAAGTCGCAGTTATTGCACCAGCAAAAGTTGTAAAAGTTGCCCACAAAATTGCTGTTTGATAACTGCTAGTCCGGCTACCAAACAGCGTCGCTACACCTTTAAAATTATCATTTGCTCCATTTGAATATGCTAAAAAAAGCGTAGCTAAAAATAGACTAATTAACAACATTTTGGAGTTTATAAAGAAGAAGCCAGAATTCAGAATTCAGAATGTAATTAGTGAAATATTCCAATTGTGCATTCATTACCCAGTACACAGAACCATTCTGTTAGCGGATAGCTAAGGTTTAGCCCATTCTGACTCCTGACACCTGAATTCTTTCTTAGATAAATTAACAGCAGCCACCACCGCTATAGTGCCAGGTTGAATCGGTAACAATTATTTCTGCTGGCTTACTAGCAGCAAGTTTAGCAGCAGTTTTATCACACACCGCAGCCGGAATACCTAGCTGAAGTAGATGACCTGCCAAATCGTCAAAGAAGGGTTCAGAACCAGCATAAATTGCTGTTTTTCCAGTGAAAATGCAAGCACCATCTTCTGGAATTACAACTTTAAATGAGACAGAATCCAGACTTTCTAAAAGTAGGTTTTCTTCTAAATTATAAGTCTGGGAATCTAGTAGGCGATAAGGACGACGGGCACGAATTTCAACTTGACCAAAACCAGCATTTATAATCCTTTCAGTATACTCTTGATATGTGAGCGCGCCTGATAAACACATGGCTCTCAGCCGCTCATCTTCTTGAAGATGTGCTGGAATGGGACGAGTCGCAATTGGATCGCTCATCTGCAAGCGTCCACCAGGTTTTAACACCCGATATGCTTCTTTTAAAGCACGAGTTAAATCTTCTGGTTCAAAGATGTTGAAAAGACAATTTTGTGCCACGATATCAACGCTAGCATCAGCAACAGGTAAGTTAAAAGCATCACCTTCGCGGATTTCGACAAAGCTGGTGTTAAACCAGGGGTTTTCTTGAGCAGCAATTTCCAAATTACGTGCAGCTGCTTCCCGCATAGCGCCAACCGGTTCAACGGCAATTACAGCACTTGCATAACGGGAAAAATAAGCGAATTGCAACGCTTCTAATCCGCCACCAACGCCGACGTACAGCACAGTAGGTTGGTTTCCTAGTTCGGTGGGGTGAACAGTGGTGCCACAACCATAATTCATTTCCTGCATTGGCAAAGGAATTTTCAATCCTGGTAGTTGCAGGGGCGTACTTTGTACACAACAAAGTCCAACTTGCGGGGTTTGGGCAACTTCGCGGTAGAACTGCGCTGCTGTTTCTAGATAGGTCATGCCACTTTGAGTTTTGGATTTTGGATGATGATAGCTTTGTGCATCCTAATATAATTAACTCTAAGTTGGATGAGTTTTTGTGGAGATTGCCAAAAACGCCAAAGTTTGCTATGTGAAGCCTTTTGCTTTTGGGCAATAGGCACTGAGGGAATAAGGAAGAATTATTGAAAAGTCTTTCGCTTGTCTTCTCCCAATCTCCAATTCAATCATGCAATGTGTAGCCAACACCAATCACAGTTTGAATGAGACATTTTTCGTTATTGGCTTGAAGTTTCAAGCGCAGGTAGTTAATATAAGGTTCAATGATGTTGGCATCGCCCATGAAGTCATAACCCCAGACTTCCTCTAAAATGCGATCGCAGCTAATTATCTGTCGCGGATGTGCCAGTAAATATTCTAGTAAATCAAATTCTTTAGCAGTTAACTCAATTAACCGCCGATCTCGATACACTTCCCGCGTGCGACGATTTAAACTTAGGTCTTCAAATTCTAAAACATCTGCGTACTCTGCTTGGTTGCTTCTTCGTAGGTGAGCGCCAACTCTGGCTAATAATTCATCAACGCTGAAGGGTTTAATGAGGTAATCATCAGCACCAGCGTCTAAACCTGCAATGCGATCGCTCACTTCATCTTTGACGGTTAATAAAATTATCGGCACTCTCTCAGCTATAATCCGCAGGCGGCTGCAAATTTCCCACCCCGACAACCCAGGCAACATCCAGTCTAAAATTACTAAATCCAGATGCAACTCCCTGGCTGCGGTGAGTGCAGTTAATCCATCGTAGGCAATACTGACTTGATAGCCTTCATAATTCAATTCCAATTCGACAAATCGCGCCAGTTTGACCTCATCTTCAATCAGTAAGATGTGCGTCATGATGATGTTAATAATTTCAGCAGGATACGGGAAGCAACAATAGTGCCAGCTACTTAATAGCCAAACATCTAATTAGGTGTACGTTAGCTTAGTATAAACCTGAGTAAGTAACAACCGTAAACCTGCAATTACCGATCGCTCGCTGCTCGATCAAACAACAATCCAACTGGCTATCAGCAATAAGCTGTAATATCTTCACCACATTCATCGGCAAGATAACAAAGCGCTCTAAAACGCAAACCAACCACTTCCTCGTATAGAGGATTTAATTTACACATAGGTGGAATATGAAATAGCTTCCGACCAAACAGTGTGATGTCTCGCTCAAAGGGACACTGAGCAGGAATAGCTTTGCATAGGAAATGAGCCAATTTGGAGTTATGAATTTCTATCGTTTCCAACCACTCGCGGGCTGGGTGCAGTAGGTCGTTGTGTGAGTGAACTTGAATAAAGCTTGTCATAATTTTTTACCTTGATAATTTCAAACTAGATTGAGTTTTTTGTATTTGAACCTCTATAAATAAATACAGTTAGGTTTTGTAGTTTTATGCACTTATTACTTTTGCTTTGGCTCTCTACAGAGGTAGAAAGAGTACTGTTAACTACACATTCAAGTACTACAGTTCCCGATAATTTGTCGTGATTTTCACTTCATATTGAAAAACCCATCCAAAACCTAACCCCCTAACCTTTCTCTAGTAGTAAAGCTAGATTTTTAGGGCAAAAATCTAGACAGGACAAAGCTTTTCAGCGAATTGGCACTGTTTGACAAATATTTCGGCTATTACAACCAATTCAGAACCGCTATAGTTAATTTGACGTGAGTTCGATGAACCTCTCCCTCCCAGCCTCCCTCTGGAAAACGGAAAGGGAGGAGCAACGAAAATTAAGCTTTTTACTCCCCTCTCCGTGTCGGAGAGGGGTTGGGGGAGAGGTCAAATAAGACTTGTCGAACTTACGTTGATTTGTGTTGTTAACCAAATTCTTGGAGGCGCAGCTAAACTTACCCTCAAAAAGCATCAAGCTTTAAGAAAGCTGCGAAAACTAATGACTGATGACTTTTTCAATCACAAAAAGCTGCTTTTTGACCTATGGGCATCAAGTTACGATTGGTTCTTTCCTTCAGTGTTTTATCGAGCCATTCACCAACGATTGCTGGAGTACGTCGATTTACCAGAGCCAGCAAATGTACTTGATATAGGCTGTGGTACTGGACGCTTGCTTGAGCGCCTTGCTACTCAGTTTCCCAATCTACGAGCTACCGGATTGGATTTATCTGCTAATATGTTGCGGGTAGCAAGACAGAGCAACCGCCACCATCCACGCTTAATTTATATTGAGGGCAAAGCTGAGTCTCTTCCCTTTGCTGATGGTCAATTTGATGCCGTTTTTAGTACTATCAGCTTCTTGCACTATTTGGAACCCACACAGGTGGTTAGTGAGATAGCACGGGTACTTTCTCCTGGTGGACGCTTTTATTTAGTTGACATTACTTCCAAAAAAGAGACAGAACCTCAATTATTGCCAGTCTCTCCCCGTGGAATTAGACTCTACAGCCCTAATCAACGTCAACTTCTTGGCTCCTGTGCTGGGCTATTGTGTTTGAATCACCATTATTTACTAGGGTCTGTCTTACTAACGATTTTTGCTAAACCTCCAAGTTGAAATAGGAGATAGGGGAGAGTAAAGGGCTGGAAACATCTTGTATCAAGCCTTGTTCTGCATATTTTAAATTACGAATTACGAATTACGAATTACGAATTAATCTGACCTTGATATTTCATAAACACCACAGGAACTTTGAGCAGTCTTTTAGCTAACTGCGAAAATCTAAATTTATCCTTGAGCGTAGATAAGCCTGTTGTCTTGGGAAATTGTGGCAAGTCTTCAAAACATATTGGCACAAAGTCAAAGCGACTGTAAAACTTCACCAGCCGTTGACCTAAGCATTCCAGATAAAGTGGTTGCGTTGCTGTATTAATCAAATGCTGCGTTAGCAAACTACCCAAACCGCGACCTCTCCAAGCTGATGCAACGACCAAGCTACCAAGTTCTTGCGCCCCTGAAAAGTTACGCAACTGTCCGCAAGCTATCAGATTCTCATTGTATTCAATTACCCAAAATTGCTGCCAATTTAACTGGGTTGGGTCGAGTTTCGCTGAAAATACCAGCAATCGAATCGACCACTGATCCGCAGAAATTGCCTTGCGAAGGATACATCCAGATGGTAACGATAGATTGTTCTGGTTCATTAATTAGACTTTGATAGTTTGTATCACAATCATCACACCATATTATTCAGTCAGATTATTTTTCATTTCCTGGCAACTATCAATAAAGCAATTTTAAAACCATCTCGGAGATAAAACCCCTTCTAGGTTCTCCATTAACGATAGCAAGGGTTCTAAGGTTAACAACTTCTATATTTATAGATTTTTGTCAGCAGAGGTGAGTAGTACAAAACAATACTTAGGATAGAGGGAGGAATCAGCCATAACTATATTTTAGATAGATGCACTCATACTCCTAATTTTTTAAGATGATCCCAAGGATAAATAATTAGGAATGTAATCATGGCTGAACAACAAAAATCTAATAATGAACAAACTGCGTCTACTGCTTCTCCTGACGCCGAAACCCCTATCGACGAAAGTATCCGCAAAACTGGTGATGCGCAAAAGAGTGATGCTAAATCCACTGCTACTCCAGAAGCACCAGAAAACGATGGTGTCGCAGGTAGCCCCAATCAAGGAACTGAGTCACGTTAATTAATTTGAACTTTCCCAAGTTTTAATCAACTCGTGGGGTCTTTTGTTGTAACCCTAATACAGTAAATTTAGAGTGGAGATGTGGTGTTACACTACATGTCCACTTGTTTTTTGTGTCAAAAATTGCATTGTCTCTACGTTGGTGCGTTAGCGTAGCTTACCGCAGCTATATTTATTCTCGTGTGGGTGTAATACTGCCCTCAGTCTAGCTCTAAGTAATTTACATATAGCGATCGCTCAAGATAATGGTCTTAATATCTTGAGCAAATTTTTGAGGTTTTTCGCCGTCTTCATAATTGTCGAGAACAGTATGGTGGTCGCATCTAGGCTGAGTCGGAATCAGACTGGGCGTAGGAACAGTATTTTATTTTACTCTGAACGCAAATTAAGGTATCTTTAAATATATATAATAACTGCCTAATAACCTCCTAGTAAGCGCATTATTTCTAGCCTTATCTAAAAAATAGGAAATCAGGTGATTATCTACCAAATTGATATAACCCTGTACTATGGAAAAGCTCACAATTCACATTCTATTAGTAGAGGATAGTGCAAGTGATGCTCATTTGCTACACCGGATATTTATAAATGCAGATCAAGAACAATGGCAGATGTTACATGTTGAACGATTATCTGAGGCAATAGAAGCTAGCAGGGAAAACTCTGCGTCCACCTTTGATAATTCTCAGCTAGGGAGTCGAAAGCAACGCAGATTCGACCTAGTTTTGTTAGACCTCAGCCTTCCAGACTCTATTGGACTGGACACGTTAAAAGAATTTAAGGCAGCAGTACCTGATATCCCAGTTGTGGTATTAACAGGTGTTGATGATGAAGATTTAGCACTGCAAGCATTAGCAGAAGGGGCGCAAGACTATCTAGTTAAAGATAAAATAACTATACAACGGTTAGTGCGTGCCATTCGCTATGCCATTGAAAGAAGCGAAATTCTCAACCAACTACGCGAAAGTGAAGAACGCACCCGTCAAGCGCTGGCGAAAGAACAGGAACTCAACGAGTTAAAGTCAAACTTTGTAGCAATGGTTTCTCATGAGTTCCGCACCCCTATGACTACGATTCGGACAGCTGTAGATATCCTTGAATACAACAGCAATAAACTAACTGATGCCCGGAGAAGTAAATATTTTGCTCGAATACAAAATGCTATCAACCAGATGCTTAATCTCTTAGATGAGATATTGTTCTTGAGTAAAACGGAAGCAGCCAAACTCGCATACAAACCTACATCTTTAAATTTAGAAAATTTCTGTAGCGAAATCACAGATATTCTTCAACTAAATGCAGGTAGTAAGCACAACATTATCTTTACTTTTCAAGGGGAATCAACTCAAGCTGAAATGGATGAAGACTTACTAAATTGTATCTTAACCAATTTGATTTCCAATGCCATCAAATATTCCCCTCACAATGACACGATTTGGTTTGATTTGATTTGCAAAGATCGCCTGGCAATTTTCCAGATCAGAGATCGGGGAATGGGCATTCCTCTAAAAGACCAAGCTCATCTATTTCAAACCTTCTATCGCGCCAGCAATGTGGGTGTAATTCAAGGAACAGGACTAGGACTCACTATAGTTAAAAAATGTGTGGAGTTACATGGTGGTCATATTCAATTAGAAAGTGAGCAGGGTGTTGGCACAACAGTAATTGTCACTTTGCCACTACAATGATTAGGTATTGGGCAAAACAGTTACGTTAGCGGATAGCTAAGGTTTAGTCGGTTCCAAGTTCTGAGTAAATAAATGAGATTCTCCACTCAGCCCTCCTAAAGGGCATTCGTATTGGTTATTTTCCCTTGCTTATTTTGGTGCTTGGGGATTTGGCGTTGGGCAAGTTTTCTTAGCAAAATCACACTGATAAATATAGGGTTCTTGCCAACTCAGAGGAATTTCTAACAAATCTCGCGTTCCTGTCATACCTTGTCCAATAAATAGCAACAAAGCAATGCAGTTTAAAATCGTATGGACGATACGCCAGCGATTGGATTTATCTTGATAAATATCTTGAACAATTGCTAATGAAAAAATCATCAGCAGTGCTGCGGTAATGCCAATATAATAATGTGACCAATACCACTCATTCGTGCGGCGATAGACTCCATCCTGACAGCCTAAAATTACTAAACCTGCACCAGTTAAAGTTGCAAAAACTGCCCGCCACAACCGCTGTTTTGCCCGATAAAGAAATACTAAAGAGGCGATGGTGGCAGCAAATATTAGCAGTATAAAAATAACTTGAAAAGGTGTTTGATTCCACAATTGATTTTTGATAATATTTTTGCCAATAGGGTAGCTTAATCCGATTAAAGTTAATCCAACAACTGCACTTGTGAGCCTTTCACCTAACTGCTTATGTTCTGCACCCACCACTGGAGGAATTTTACTCTTACTCCCCGCTAAAATTTGTAATCTACGTTGGCGTGTTTGCCAAGCAAAATTAACTACTGTACCGATGAGTGGAAACACGAATATAATTGCGATCGCTGGATGTAAAAGACCAAGAAAATCTGTTATTTGCATAGAACACCTTTCAATGAATCATTGAATTCATCACAAAGAATAATTTAAAGCATCGTGCCATTACTTAAATTAATTTCAGATGAGAATTTGTTTAATATTTATTTTTGTTATTTTTAGCTGATTTTAATCAAAAAACTATTTAAATATCTTATAAAAGATGATTGCTGTAGCAAATATTTCCATATATCAAAAAATATATGGAAGTATTTTTTAATATAAAGTTACGCAAATAATAGTCGAAGATACTTATTTTCAGGTAGGGGCAATTAAGTTTCTTCTCTACCTGATGCGAATTCATTTATATGAATTGCCTATAACTACAGCGTCTAGTTTTGTACAGCGTCTAGTTCTGCTTAAGTCCTAATTTTTTCAAAAAATACGTCGCTACGTGGATTTTCTATTTTCCAGAGCAAGTAATTTTTGTCACCATATACAACAAACGTTTTATAATTATAATTTGTTTCTATTTGCTTGCGCCAGGTATCTGAAGGATTTAGTAAAAAAATATCAGTGAACTCATCAGGAATATTCGGGATAGAACGGTCTTTTACTAATTGGAACTGCACTTTTGGCTCTAAAAGATAGCTGAAAGAAAAGACATTCCCATAATTAATACCAGAATCATTACTAATCAAAAGTGGATGAGTAGCCTGATTAATAATTTTTGCAGCTTGGGGATTACCAGAGCTAATAACTTTACTCCACCAAGTTTCAGCCTGAGAACTCACTCCATAAGAAACTAGCCCACAAATAATCACTAGTCCCATGATGATTTGCCAGATTCTCCGGCGTACAAAACTCTTATTATGTAGCTGCGTAGCTAGTAAGTAAGTAACAGCTAGTTGAATTCCTAAATAAGAAATCAATAAATAACGTTCGGCAAGTGAGCGTATACCCCCAAAAAGTAAGTCTGGTAGCATTAAAGGTAATGCAGGAATCATAATCAGTGTGACGATAAACAACCAGATTTTATAGTTAGTTTTTCGACAAATAAAATAAATAGAATATCCAACAAGAACTAAAAAAAATGGTGTAATTACATAGGTAAACGGATTTTCAAAGCCTAAGTCTAAATCAAGAAAGATTCGATTTAACTGTAAAAGCCAAGATTTAATTAAACCATCTAAGGGTAAATATCTTTTTGTCCAGGCTGTTGAACTCTTTACTTGCAATAAGTTAACTATTAAAACCATTATCCAAGGTGTAAAAGCTAAAAACCCTGCTAAAGATGCTAAGAGATAAGCTTTTACTGTGTTAGTAAATCTAAATTTTGCAATGGCAATTACATAAAGACCATGAGCAACTACGACAAATCCACTGAACAAAAATGTATAGAGACTAAGCGCCAAAGTGACTGCATACATTCCCCAATTTAATATGCGTAGTACTCGCTCTTTTGATTCCAACCGTAATGCTCGTAGTAATGAAGCGCTGCATAGTAATACAGTCACTATCCAGAGAATATATTCTCGTGCTTCTTGGGCGTATACTAAGTGAATAGGGGAGATTGCCATGAGTGCGATCGCAACCTCCGATACCCATGCCGATGTTTTAAATAATTCTCGACACAGCCAATAAATACTCGGAAAAATCAACAAGCTGATAAAGGCAGATAAACTTCTAATTACTGTCACCGAATTGCCAAAGATTCCCACCCAAAACCGAGCGAGTATATAATACAGTGGTGGATGCTGTGGATCGTCTACTTCCAAAGATATAATTGTGTCACGTAAGCCTTTTTCCATATTAGGACTTTGGAATTTGGCAAAACTTTCCTTATTAATTATGCGACCATTAAATATTTGCTGCTTGGCTTCATTTGCCGTATAACCAGAAATCCGCAATGAAGTGAAAGTCTCATCGTGCCAGTAAACTTTGCGATCGAGGTTAAAAAAACGAAAAAATATACCCACCATTAACAAAACTACAATGAGAAACCGCAACCTATTGGGAGCAAGTTGGAGATGCCGCATAACTAAATTTCACAATAACTTGTACAACAATTATCTACTTTAACGAAACAACTTTATAACTCTCGAAACTAGTTATTAAAAATGTCTAACCTAATAGACACGGTATGGAGGCGATCGCTCTAAGCAAATCATCAGGGTGAAGGTTCCGCGGCGCCTATGCCAAATCCTGATAAATGATCGTCATACCAGGCGATTGTTGTGCCCTCAAATGTCCAATCTCTACCTATGCAGAAACTCAAAGTGGCGGTAAATTCTGCATCCAATCGGGGGTTTGATTTCTTGCACGATTGCTGGAAGTCGATCCGGCACTTGTGATATTTATCAAGAAATTGCTAGCAAAGTTTCTACAGTGGTGGGTGGTAATTATAGGTAGGGAGTTAGTCAAGTACCGGAAGTAGTAATTAGACTTAGTAGCTTTTTGTGCAAGGGAAAAATTGTATATTTAGCTAAAAATTACTTGTTTAGTGAAGTGGGAAAAGTGGATTTATGTACTTCAAGCAGGCTGTTCTGTGCAACAAGGAACTTTTTAAGCGTTGGCAGCTATGGAAGAATTGTTTGCCTAGTTGATATAGCAGTCCTAAATCATTCGTGAAAATTATATCTCTCTTTCTTCTTTCTTTCCTTTGCGTCCTTCTCTTCGAGACGCTGCGCGAAGGCGTCCTTGGCGGTTCGTTTTCTAATCTATATTTTTCACAACTCAAATAGGATTGCTATAGCTCGGCAGATAATTGATTATTAGGCGAAATATTCCGTCGCCGTAAATTACGAGTTTTAGCCAATTTCCAGATTGAATAATAGTTATCACTATAAACAATATCTGTCTTGAATTTATACTTTTTTTCTATGGTTTTGCCCCAAGCCTCTGAAGGATTAAGTAAAAACACATCAGTAAATCCATCAGGAATTTTAGGAATTTTTTGATTGTTCACCAACAAAAATCGCACTTTTGGCTCCAAAAGATAGTTTAAAGAAAAGACATTACCATAATTATTGTTAAAAGCATCACTAATCAAAAGTGGACGATTACTTTGATTAATGATTCGGGCAACTTGGGGATTGCCATAATTCATACCCTTATTCCACCAAGTTTCTGCCTGTGAACTCACCTTAGAAGAAATCAAACCACAAATAATAATTAATGCCATGATTATGTGCCAAATGTTGCGGCGTGACACACTCCCATTGTATAGTTGCGTAGTTAGTAGATAAGTAACAGCTACTTGGATTCCTAAATAAGATGGGATTAAATATGCTTCTGTATACGATCGTATACTCCCAACAATTAAATCTGGCAGTATTAGGGGTAATGCTGGTACTACAATTAACGTGATGATAAAAGACCAAGTTTTATAGTTAGTTGATTGGCAAAGAAAATAAATTGAATATCCTACCAAAGTTAAAAAAGCTAGTGCAATTAAATAGCCTAGAGAATTTTCGTATCTAAGGTCTATATCAAAAAAAATCCGGCTTAACTGCATCAATAAAAATGGAAAGATAGGTATTAAATCTGACTGCGCTGTTGTTTTATCTGCTGAAATCAGAAATTGAAAAAATTCACCCGTTAGAACTGTTATCCAAGGCATGAAAGCTAAAAAACCTACTAGTGATGCTAGCAGATAACTTCTCACAGTTTCAGTAGGCTTAAATTTGGCAGTTATCATTACATAAATTCCATGAGCAACTGCTACAAATGCACTCCAAATAAATGTATAAAGACTAATGACTAAAGTTACTGTATAAATGCTCCAAATAGCAAATAAATCGGGTTTTTGTCGTTCTTCTGCTAGCTCATCTTCTAACCGTATAGCTCGCAGCAGAGACGCACTGGATAGTAAGATGGTGACTAACCAAAGAATATATTCTTGTGCTTCTTGGGCGTATACTAGATGAATTGGAGAGATAGCCATGAGTGCGATCGCAACACCAGGAACCGATAATGGCACATTAAATAATTCTCGGCATAGCCAATAAACACAAGGAAACGCCAGCAAACTGATGCAAGCTGATAAACTTCTAATTGCCGTCACCGAATTACCAAAGATTTCCATCCACAATCTGGCTATTATGTAATACAACGGTGGATGCTGAGAATCTTGTTTTGCCAAAGACATAATTGTGTCATTTAAGCTTTTCTCTGAATTTGCACCTTGAAACTGAACAAAACTTTCTTTGCCAATCACACGATTATTAAAAAGTTGCTGTTTAGCTTCATTAATTGTGTAACCCGAAATTCGCAATGAGACATAAGTTTCACCTTGCCAGAAAACTTTACCATCAAGATTAGAAAAGCGAAACAATATACCCATCGTTAATAAGAAGATAATTAAAAATCGCAACCAACTCGGAGCAAATTTGAGATGGTGCATAAGTGGGTTTCCTAAAAAGTTTTCTCAAATTATCTAATTAAGTAGGCTGGATGAGATGCCGCAGCTACGCCCGTCGTCGACATCGCCAATCAGACTTTAAATTTAATTGGGAAGATTGGCAATCAACACCTCTCCTTTATTAACTACAAAAAGACATGGGCAAGGTTGTATCAAATCCCGCAAAACTGGATTTGGTTTTGAAACCGAGATATAAATGGAGTGTAAAATCCACTAGGTGTAGCCGCATGTGTGCTTAGGCGACTCCATAGCTACCGTGCAGCAATCGCTTTGTGGGTTATAGTTCTCAATTCTCCTAACGGCGGATAAATGATTGTTTTTTGCCTCCAGCACAGGACAGGGTATAGAACGAGGGATGCCTACGGTGGGCTACGCCTACGCCACGCCATTTGGTATTGTTAACCGATCAGAATTCGAGGTAGCAGTTTAAAGTAGCTGTATCAGCAGATTGATAATACTCCCTTGGCAAGAAGATAAACTCTTGCTTTTAAGCTAGTGGAAGCTAAGATCGCACCCTCAGTGGTAAGGGTTTTTTGAGAGGATTTGGATAACGCCATCTGGCAAAGTCTGCAATATTAGATATAGTTAAAAAATCAATAGTTTTAAACTGCCGATCAATAGCAGGAAGGCTGCATATTTTAGCTCCAATATTCAAGTATGCCTGCAAAATTTTCGGAATCTCAATATGAGATGAATCTGGACAATTTTGAGTCAGTTCTAGACAAAATTGTGAATTTGGATAAACCAAAATACTTGGATGCATCAAGTTATTCTGCCGAAAATAATCATAAGCCCAAGTAGCTTGCCCAGGACATTGTGTTAGTAATGATGCACAACCAAAGAAATATTGGTTTTTACTCCAGATGAGATAATTTGCCAACCCTTCCCAGAGTAGTAAAAGTGTCTGACTATTACGATATTCTTTAGCTATACATGCACGCCCAACTTCCACTGATACCTGAAGCACAGAATTGGGAATTCCATTAAGATTAAATATATCGGTAGCATCAAATCCTAGTCTTTGAGAAGCCATTATATAGGTCTGCATCCGATAAGTTCCAATCGTTTTACCCGTATGTTTGGAGATTAGGATTAAATGATGGCAAACCGCATCAAACTTATCTATATCCATCTGGGTAAACTTAGAAGCAGAAAATCCCAAGCCTAGTTCAAGATTAAAAACTTCAAAGCGCAACCGAAAAATTGATTCTAATTCTTCTTCAGTTGAAGCCAGCCGTAGGGTATATTTTTCAGTTTGAAGGACGGGAAAATCTTCAAGAGGGGGAGGAGGATTCAGTGGGTAATTGATGCGTCCAGAAACTTCCATCTATCTTCCTACTTAGATTTGCGAAAATATTCTACTAGGATTTAGGCACTATACAAATAGTTCACATTATGCATTAATGTGTCGAATGTGTAATTGAGACAGGTTTCGATCAAAGATCCTTTAGAGCAATACGCTTGGGTTAAGGATTTTTGGTACTGATTTTTGACCTGTAAAGACGCGTTAGCGCAGCGGGACGTTAGCATGGCGGGGCGTTTGCGATCGCGTCTCCAAGAGTTGCCCAGTCCAATTTCGCGTCTCTAACAAGGATTTTAGGTTTAACTAAACGGTGTTGTGGTCTAGAGAGCTTTTTTACTTTCTTAGATTAGGGTTAGAGTGCTTTTATTATGGGCATTAATTCCCAAAAAATCTGGCAATAAGATACAAAATTTTCTTTTAATATACGCTATAGATGTAAGTCATAGCATTTTACACAAACTCTGATACAGAGCAGAATACAGAATTCAGAATGCAGAATTCAGAATTCAGGAGTAAAACACGCTTTATATTTGGGCAAGAGACTTAGCTTATGTACCTCACCAACTTGAAATCTGCTGTATATTGTGACGATCATTATCCTCAGTGAGTGAGTTATGTCAATTAGTCGACCGAGAGAACTTGCTATGGTTTTCAAAAGTTGAAGTATCACAACAAGCCCGATCAAAAAAAATTTAGAATTTTCAGCTTCAAAACCAGTTCTGCCAGTTCTGAATTAATTTGCTAACTGCACATCAAAGCGCTATTCCCGCTTGCTAGAGTGTGAGTAGTTCACGTAAAATATAGTGCCATTGTTGCAGCAGTTCTCATGACCTCATCTGCGTCGTTTGACACATTAGAGTCTTTACAGGCGGATATCGCTGAATTGATCGTTCGTTTACCGACATTAAAAAATCGGCAATTTATTCAGCAAGCACTTACTACTATTGTTCGTCTAGCTGATCACGAAATTGAGCGTCTCGATTGGAAAATATTATCTGCTGCATTAGCAGATATGGAGCGCGGTTTCCAGCTTTTTTATGATTACCGACACGTTCGCAAAGTCACCATTTTTGGTTCTGCTCGTATAGCGCCAGATAGACCAGAATACCAAATGGCCCTTGAGTTTGCTCGTGCTGTTTCTCAATTAGGATTTATGGTGATGACTGGTGGTGGTGGTGGAATTATGCAGGCGGGTCATGAAGGTGCTGGGCGAGAAAATTCTTTTGGATTAAACATCCAGCTACCCTTTGAACAGCAAGCAAACCCTTTTATAGAGGGCGATCCCAAGCTAATTAACTTCAAATATTTCTTCACCCGCAAGCTGTTTCTTCTCAAAGAAAGTGATGCTGTAGCCTTGTTTCCGGGAGGCTTTGGCACTCAAGATGAAGCTTTTGAATGTATGACATTAAGCCAAACTGGTAAATTTGGGCCAGTACCTTTAGTTTTAATCGATCGTCCTGGTGGTGATTACTGGCGCTCTTGGAGCGAATATATTGATAAACAATTAGTGCAAAATGGTCTTGTCAATCCTGAAGACCCCAGCCTTTACACGGTGACAGATAACTTGGATGTAGCTTGTGATGCTATCACCCATTTTTACCAGGTTTATCATTCCAGCCGCTATGTAAGCGATAAGTTAGTCATCCGCCTGAAGACAGATATATCAGACGCTCTTTTAGAACAACTGAATGCTGATTTTAGCGACATTATTATTCAAGGAAGAATTGAAAAAAGTCAGGCATTACCTCAAGAAGCACAAGATGAAACTGTTGGACTACCTCGCCTGATTTTGTACTTCAATCAACGCGATTTGGGGCGCTTGTATCAGATGATTGCCACAATTAACCGGATGGGTACTCCTTCACCAGAGGATGTAGCGCATCCAGAAAGAAAGTAGGTAAGCTAAAACACATCTAATTTGCATACTAAAATTTTCTCAATATCTTGCGGGGTAGACATCTTATCCGCCCTGATTATGCAACTTGAATGCTGATTAGTTTATTAAGGGAAAAAAGGGGGAGAATTTTGAATACTTTCCCTTTTTTTGTTTCAAGGTTATAGAATTACCAAGAGCGATCGCCTTATTCTCAGGCTATCTGCGACACCCTGCGCGTAGCTTGCTTTGCAGGAGTACGCGATCGCTTAGAGGGCAATACGCTTGGGTTAAGGCTAAAACTCTGTTATCCAAGTCAATTTTTTAACGTAGACGCAAAGCGGCTTGCCGCAGGCTACCGCTAAGGCGCAGAGGACGCAGAGAGAAAAAAGAGAAGGAAAAAATTGCTTAACTGAACTGTATTGGCTTAGAGCGAGTGCTTCTCATGTCAGATACGCTACCGCAAGCTTCCTTGCTTCTCCGTTGGGGTACAAGTGTCATAGTTCGTCGTCGATATCGCTAACGGCTTAGTATCTGCACAGATCAAAAATATTTTTATTTTCATGCGGCTATCTTCATGAGCAATGGGCATTTTGGCATTGTCCAAGCAAGCTACGAAGACAATATAATTCACCCTACTTACAGATGGGAAAAACACCAGTTATTATTACTCAATACTGATTCTTGTAAAAAAGCTTGTATATTAGCACAGTAAACAACGCTTGAGATCCTAACAGAGGAATAAAAAATGCTGGAATTATTGGGTTCAGGTTTGGTGTCGCTTTGGCTGGAAATGGCTGGGGTACAAATCAAACCTCTAGATGCCTTAGATGCACTAACTTGGCAAAGTAGCCCTGGCTTGGTTCTTGCCCCCGATCCAAATCCAGCTGGGGCGACTACGGTGCAGGAATATTTGAAAAAGCTCATCACATCAAAGGTGGTGGCGCAAAATCTGGCTGAGAGTCAGGGGATTTGGATGCAGTCGGGGCCGATGCTGATGGCAAATCACCAAGGTACGACACCTCTGCCGGCTGCTTCTTTAACTAAAATTGCCACTTCACTAGTTGCTTTGAAAACTTGGGGGCCAGATTACCAATTTGATACTTTGGTGAGTGTCACTGGTCCAGTGGTAAATGGAGTTGTGCAGGGCGATTTAGTGGTTACAGGCCGTAGCGATCCTTTGTTTGTTTGGGAAGAAGCGATCGCTCTTGGTAATACTCTCAATAAAATGGGCATCAAGCAAGTAAAGGGGAATTTGATTATTACTGGCAGTTTTGCCATGAATTTCCAACGTCAGCCAATGCTAGCCGGTCTGATGCTCAAGCAAACGCTAAATCGTGCAACTTGGGGACGCCCTGCGATTTATACACACTCAATCATGCCCAAGGGAACACCCAAGCCTCAAGTTCTCATTGCAGGCGGGGTGAAAGTTGAAGCGCAACCAAACCCTCAACAAACTTTGTTACTGCGTCATCGCTCATTGCCCTTGAAGCAACTACTCAAGGAAATGAACGTTTATAGTAACAACGATATGGCAGAGATGCTAGCAGATTCAGTGGGAGGAGCAAGTGTAGTCCAATCAACTGCTGCTAATCTGGCAAGGGTGCCACAAGCGGAAATTCAGTTAATCAATGGTTCTGGACTGGGGCCAGAAAATCGCATTTCTCCCAGGGCTGTTTGTGCCATGTTTATGGCTATTCAAGCTGAGGCATCTGCCCATCAACTAAATTTGGCTGACTTGTTTCCCATGTCTGGATTCGATCACCGGGGGACACTACACACAAGACACATTCCTCTGGCGACTGTGATCAAAACTGGTACTCTCCGGGATGTGAGCGCCTTAGCGGGAGTGATGCCCACACGCGATCGCGGTTTGGTTTGGTTTGCTATTATCAACCGTGGGACAAATGTCTGGGGTTTGCGGACTGGACAAGACCAACTTTTGCAAAGTGTTGTTAAACAATTACAACTACCTCTCACCGTTCCTGTTAACCTCACTCCCCACTCAGCCATCAACTCTTTACCCCAGCTAGGTGCAGCTAATCGGAATGAAATTTTATACAAAAGTTAGTTCATCCATAGTCTAGAGTTAGAACAGAGAGCGGACTAGTCTTATTAGCAATCCAAAAGTTTTATTGATGGGTAAAAACCGAACTTGTAAAGGGTAAATGTCCATAATAGCTTTTGGGTTAAATTTTCTATTAAGTTGATTACAGGTAGTTCGCAAAATGCCCTAACCCCAGTATTGGAAAGAGCAGGCGAAACCTGAAATAAAAATAACTGTAAATAGATTTGTCACGACTAAGCAACAATTAGGCTTATAAATTAGGTTGTGATTATGCGATTTCCCAAAACATCTCGGTCTCTACGTCAACTCAGTACTCATGTTTTAGCGATCGCGCTAGGAGTTGTGCTAGCGGTTAGCACATTGCAGGTGTTACCTTCCCAAGCCGAACCAGCACCCACAATAACTGCTCTTGATACTTCAAATCTAATTGCTCAACGGCAATCACCAGCCACTGCTGCGATCGGTACCACTAGCTTTGTCACAGCAGCAGTTAATCGTGTTGGTTCAGCAGTTGTCCGTATTGATACTGAGCGAACAATTACTCGCCGCGTCGATCCATTTATGGAAGACCCCTTTTTCCGTCGGTTTTTTGGTGACGGTTTCTCCCAACAGATGCCTTCTGAGCAGTTACGCGGTTTAGGCTCAGGTTTCATTATTGACAAGAGCGGGTTAGTTTTGACTAATGCTCATGTGGTCGATAAGGCTGATAAAGTAACAGTCCGACTCAAAGATGGCCGCACCTTTGAAGGAAAAGTTCAGGGTATTGATGAAGTCACAGATTTGGCAGTAGTCAAGATTAACGCTGGTAACGATTTACCAGTCGCACCCTTGGGTTCTTCCACCAATGTCCAAGTAGGAGACTGGGCGATCGCAGTTGGTAATCCTTTGGGATTTGATAATACCGTTACCCTGGGAATTGTCAGTACCCTCAAACGTTCCAGCGCCCAAGTCGGCATTAGTGACAAACGTTTGGATTTCATTCAGACAGACGCCGCCATTAACCCTGGTAACTCTGGCGGGCCACTATTGAATGGTCAAGGTGAAGTAATTGGGATTAACACAGCTATTCGCCCTGATGCAATGGGTATTGGGTTTGCCATTCCTATTGATAAAGCTAAAGCGATCGCTGCGCAACTGCAACGCGATGGCAAAGTTGCTCACCCCTATCTAGGTGTGCAAATGCTAACTTTGACACCCGATCTCGCCAAGCAAAATAACACCGATCCCAACTCTCCGATTCAGATACCAGAAATTAATGGGGTTTTTGTCATGCGAGTTGTCCCCAATTCTCCAGCGGCATCTGCGGGTATCCGGCGCGGGGATGTAATTCTGCAAGTTGATGGTAAAGCAATTACCAGTGCTGAACAATTGCAGAATGTTGTGGAAGATAGTCGCCTTGGTCAAGTATTACAAGTAAAAGTGCAACGAGGTAATCAGACACAGCAGCTTTCAGTCCGCACAGCTGAGTTGCAAAATGCGTCGTAGGGGCAATATAGCCTATTTTAATTGTGTGGAATAGTAAGGGCACAGCAATGCTGTGCCCAAAGCGCGTGTAGTCTATAAAGGTTTTTAACCCACGGAGGTGGGTAAAGTCTCGTGTAGCCGAGACTTCCAGTCGCCAAGGCGAGTAACAATTTAGACTTTTCAAACATCCTCTTTGAATAGAAACTGCGATCGCACATCGCAGTTTCCGGTGCTACTGGTTTCCTCTTTTGATAAGTTTGAATTGATGGGTTGCGATGCCTACGGCGGGCTACACCTAAGCATTGGCGGAGCTAACGGAGTTAGAATACTTTCGGTCACTTATTACACGTATTAGCCCAAATGTGTAACTTGATACGGTCGGTGTGCAACGGGTCATGATTGCCAGTTCCAAAAATGACGGCTGTAACCCTCATTCTTTCATCAACTGACAAAAGTTTTCGGTCTACTGACATTGCAATTTCCTCTTGGCACTTTATAAGGAGCGATGAGTTAAACAACAGAATGCGCTAGTTCTGTGATGTAACTCTCTAATGAAACTACTCCTCGTGTAACAAGATCGCGGGGTGGCATCTCTCCTTTGATCGCAAGGGTTGTCATGTTGGAGAAGGATGCTGCTGCTGAGTTTGAAAATCCCATATTCCCCATTGTCTTTATCCACTGGTCACGCGGAGTTTCTACTACCTTGACTGGTTTTTGTAAAACTTTGGCAAATGCTTGTGCAACGTTGAGCGAAGAATATATTTCTGGGCCTTCGATGTTGTGTAGCCCTGTATTCTCTATTGGCTCTGTCATCAAACGCGCTGCCAACTGACCAATATCGCGTGGGGCTACCATCGGCAATGCAAAATCGGTTGGAAAGAAGGTATGGATTACGCCATCCTGTTTAGCTGATTGTAGAGAGAAGTCCCAATTGCTCATATAGTAGGCAGCGCGGATGATACTAAATGGTATGGACTGGGCGGCGAGTTGCTGCTCCATTTCGTAAAGCACTCCTAAATCGCCAATTTGAGAACCGGGCTGCGCTCCATAAGTGGATTCGGCAACGATTTTCTCTAAGCCAGAGTCTCTTATCGCTTCCAGAATGGATGCTAAACTTTTTCTTTCTTCGACATCTGTGTCTGTCGCAGGATCAGCAGGTGGATTAAGCAGGAAAAGACGTTTACCCTTTGCAAACACGCGGCGTAGTTCTACGGTATGAAGCGCGTCTACAACCTCAACCATCGCGCCGCGCTTCTGCCATTCAGGAATAGACGCAGAACTGCGCGAGACAATGGTTACTGGCTCACCTTGCGATAACAGCGTTTGTGCTACAGCAGAACCAACATGACCATTGCCACCAAGAATGATGTGCATGGGAAAAATCAAGAACGGTAGGTACGGAAGAAGTATAGGAAAAGTACAGTGTTGCACTCAAGCAGACCAACTATTATTATGCAGAAAATTTTTGAATATCAGTGCAAATAAAATACTTCTAAATATCGCTACAACGACTCTAAATCACTTACCAACAGCTAATACTAGACCTTCATGGGCTAATATTGCTTGAGGAAAGGCAGATTTAATATCAACTTGAACCCGATCAAGAAAATCATCATGGTCATCTGGGTGATGATGAGAAATAGCTAGCCGTTTGACACCAGCATTCAGAGCCGCGTTCACCGCAGCTTGCCAGAGTAAATCAGCAGAATCATGGTTGTGAGATGTAGGGGGAGTATAAGTGGCATTGGCAATCAGTAAGTCAACGCCTTTAATAAACTCTAAAATCCGCTCTCGCTCCACTTGATCGGCATTCTGGTGCAAATCCGTGATATAGGCAACACTATACTCTTGCCAAGTAACTCGGTAGCCAACTGAGCGCTGAGTTTGATTAATTAATGCAGTTGTAATGGTGACATCATCTAACTTCACATCACTTTCTGGAGTCAGATTATAAAACTGCAATTCCGACTGCATTACCTGTAAAGGGTAAGGAAAGTGTGGCTGGAGCATCTGATCGTACAGACATTGTTTGATTGAGGCTCCATTTGAGGCAGCTGTGCCGTAAATATGGAAGCAATTTTCCCCAATAAATGCAGGAGCAAAAAAGGGAAACCCTTGAATTCGGTTTGATTGGCAGTTGGTAAAAAATAAATGGGCTTCTAGTGGCTGTTGCAGTTCTTGCCAAGTTTTACCCAATATGCGTAAGCCAGTACCGCCATCAAAAATCAAGCGTTTCCCAGCTACATGTATTTCTACACAAGCGGTATTACCACCATAACGATTGGTGTTGCTACTGGGAGTGGGTATCAAACCTCTGACACCCCAAAATTGCACGATAAATTCACCTGCTGGGCTACTGGGCAGGGTAGATGACTTTTCAAGTATGTAGCTCTGGGAATCCGACAACTCAAAATTTGACATTTTTCTTGAAATTAGACCTTACTGAGCAGGTCATCGTAGCGCCGCACTTCCAACAGCCTGTTTTTTTCGTCCACAATGACTACCGTAGGAGAGTAACTTTTTAACTCTTCTGGAGTGAACTGCCCGTAAGTCATTATAATCAAGCGATCGCCAATAATGCCTAGACGTGCCGCACCTCCATTTAGCTCAATTATTCCTGAATGAGCTAGAGCGGGGATTGCATAAGTAATAAAGCGCTGGCCGTTGGCACTATTAACTACTTGCACCTGCTCATAAGGTAAGATACCAGCTTTTTCTAAAAGGATTTCATCAATGCTGATACTACCCACGTAGTTGATATTCGCCCCCGTAAGGGTGCAGTTATGAATTTTTGCCAAAAGGAGAGTACGCTGCATTCTGGTTTGGGGTTGGTGGCAGTTTTTGCGATCCGTAACAAGCGAAAGTTATGAGTAGAGACGCGATTAATCGCGTCTCTACAGGCGTTAGGAATAAAAATTCATAACTCTTAACTCCTAACTCCTAGCTCCTCTATTATCCTCTATAAGCTTTGACGGATTTTTCTACTAAAGCTGCAACCTTGTCTACATCTTGCCAACCGAGAATTTCAGTCACCTTTTTTTCCAAATTTTTATAACTACGGAAAAATTCGGCAATTTCATCTAAGCGGTGTGGCGCTAAGTCTTTCAAGGATTTTACTTGAGTGTAGCGCGGATCTTTGTCAGGAACACAAAGGATTTTTTCATCGCGATCGCCACCGTCAATCATCTCCAAAAAGCCAATTGGTCGCGCAGCAATAATACAACCAGGAAAGGTCGGCTCATCAATGATGACCATACCATCTAGGGGATCGCCATCATCAGCCAAAGTATTAGGTACAAAGCCGTAGTCATAAGGATATTGTACCGAGGAATAAAGTACTCGGTCTAGAGCAAAAGCTTCTAGTTCCTTGTCGTATTCGTATTTATTTTTACTTCCGCCAGTAATTTCAATCAGAACGTTGATTAGACCCGGTTTCGGTTGGGCAGGAATGCGAGATAAGTCCACAAAAAACTCCTCTGATAACAGTGAATTACGGGGGCACTCAGTCAGCTTCGCTCCCCGTGTAGAATTTTAGGGCAATATGGATCTCTTCCCAAGGTATTTATTCGAGGGCATGGGGAAGAGGACAAGGGGAAAGACTTGTTGTAAGTTCTAACTTTTGTCACCTTGTCCCCTACTCCCTTGAATTAGCCAAAAAATAGAAAAAGCGTTACGAGCAAACTTCGCAACGCTTTTTCCAAGAGGGTATTATGGATATCCTCCGCCCTTAATTGTTGTTAGAAAGATTTCTGTCCTAACTTTGTTAAGACAACTCAAATCTGGAGTCACACAATCCAGATTTAGCTTATTCTTGACGAACTACACCCACATTCACAGAGATTGTCTACAAAATCAGTGTTCTGCTTTTTTGTAGGTCTCCTCATGAAGAAATGCGACTGGGAAGCTTGATTAATCTTGATTTCCTTGTATCTTCTGGATCAGAGGTTGTTGGTTATTTTGAACATTAGTTGAAGAATAGTGGGCGATGACAAATACGGGTAGGGTAAGAGTCAACAGAGCGATCGCAGTTCCCACAATGTCTGCCAAACGTTGGGAATATGTATCGGCATTGGCAGACTGGCTATTTGAATTCATACAAAATTGAAGTTCTTCGTAACACTGTGTAGGTTTACTCTCTGAGTGAGAGTATTAATGCTATTTTAGCTATTTTTAAACTGTAAAATGTATAGCATTCTACAATCTAAACCAGTTATACAACTGTCATAATAGCCTTTTTATACATGGACTTCTTAATACAAAGTTACAAGTAAACAAATCATGTTTTATTTTGTAATTAATATTTTCAGATGTTTCCCTGTATGGTGTAACGGGTTGCATACGCAAAGCAAACTTTGATAGCATCATAAGTTACATTTTTTCGCTGATTAAAGATTAATTAGCAAAACATATTTATCCGATACTTCATGATTATAACATCCTATAAAGCCTTTGATAAGGTCATTTTACTGGAATTGCTAATTTGTGATACAGGACACAAAACCGCAATTGCACTGATAGATATTCAGTATTTTTGATTGTTATATGGTAATTATACACAAAAATATTTGACACCAGAGAAGAATTAAGTAGGAATGATTTTTGTAACCAATGATAACTACCGAATAAATACAGATACATCAACTCTATAAGGGAGAATGGATTCAGTGATATCACTAAACAAATATTTAAGAATTTCAATTTTGTAATGTATTTAATATCACAGCAATTTTGTCAATCTATATAAAGGTAGAGTAAAAAAAGTTTTAGAAGCTGGCGTAGAAATTTAGTGGGTTATGACCAAACTTTCCTTATATCTGAACAAAATACCTAATCCCAATTTCCAGATCCTAAATCCGCATAATTTTGGATAAATTAAATCTAAGACGAAAAATTGTATAACAAATTAATCAGCTAAAAAAACCGCCACTAAATATAATAGGGCGGTCTGGTTAAGCAATCGGAGGGTAATTACAGATTACTCTGCTAATAAATAAAATTGCTGTAACGACGTTTGCACTAAATTCGGAATTGGGGATTGGGCAGAGGGGAAAGACTTACTGCAACTTCTCCTCGGTCACTGAGCGTAGCCGTTCTCGTAGAGAAGTGCTGCTCCCCTGCTTCTTCCTCACTCTCTTCCATAAACACTGATTGGTTCCTTGATAAATCGGGTGTAAAGATGCTTAAACGTAGACTTAATGACGCGGGGCATACCAAAATCAATGGGCATTAACTTGTCTGGTAGCCGCCAATCTTCTATTTTTAATAAGTCAGGATTTAAATGCGGAAACTCTATGGCAGCAAGTTCTGGACAAACTCCTAGCCTTTGAGAAGCTGCAACTGTGGGCACTTGTTCAGGAGAAACATTGAGGATTTCTACCATTGCCCGATCTAAGGCAAATATATCTGATGCGGTCGCTAAAATCCCCAGTTGGCGAGGTTCTCCGTTGCTGGGGCCATTACCTTCATGACCGATGATGCCATCTAATATAGTTAAGTCAGGGTTAATCGCTCTAGCAGTTTCTACTAACATTTCACCAAATCTATTCGCGTCTTTTCCCGCTTCCATGTGCCACCAAGCTTTCATTTTGCCGGGGACGCAACCAAACAGGTTTTTTACGCCCAGTGTTAATGTCAACTGGGCATGTGATTTCACTTTCGGTAGGTTAATCACTACGTCTGCTTCCATTGCTTCTTTAGACAGTCGCAGATGGTTAAAATTGTCACTGATGGTTTGGTAACGCTGACCATGAAAATCGATGATGGGAAGATTGAGTTCTTCTAAAATAGGCAGATAGCCATTTGCTATTGCTACGCCCTTGGCACTACCAAAAGCAGGACTATCGCCCAAAAATGGCTTACCGCCAACCTCAATTACCATTTGGGCAACTTCATAAACTAGTTCGGCACGGGTAATACACTCTTTACCAGGACGCGATCCTGTAAGTAGATTTGGTTTGAGTAAAACGCGATCGCCTTTTTTTACAAACGCTGCCATTCCTCCAAAAGGTTCCAGGAGAATCACTAAGGATTCTCGTAAAGCTTCTCGTTCGTAAGATGTAGCCCGAATGAGACTAACAGATGGTTTTTGAGTCTGCATGGTATAGGTAGGGGATAGGGAATAGGGGACAGGGAACAGGCAATAGAGGCTAGTCACCTATAACCTGTAACCCATAACCCATAACCTATTATTCTGTTTTAAGCGGTAAGATACCACTCATTTGTTCTAGATTTAACACTGTGGCTAAATCTGTTTCACTCATCAATGCTCGTTCTAAAACAATTTGCCGCAGGGATTTACCAGTTTCTAAAGATTCTTTGGCGACAGATGCGGCATTTAAATAACCAATGTGGGTATTTAGTGCGGTTACTAAAGCTAAACTGCCTTCGGCATAAGCTAAACAACGTTCCTGATTAGCAGTAATTCCCTCAATGCAGCGTTCGGTGAGTGCAGCAATGGTATTGCCGAGAATTTCAATACTGTGAATTAGGTTATAGGCAATCAGCGGCATCATCACATTTAATTCTAATTGTCCGGCTTGTGCGGCTAAAGCGATCGCACTGTCGTAACCCATCACCTGAAAACACACCATTGATGTCATCTCTGCCATGACTGGGTTATATTTCCCTGGCATAATCGAGGAACCGGGTTGCACTGGAGGTAGTTGAATTTCTTTCAAACCAGTTTTTGGCCCCGAATCCATCAGCCGTAAATCATGAGATATTTTGACTAAATCCTGGGCTAAGTTGCGTAAAGCACCGGAAACATTCACAAATGGAGCCATACTTTGCATAGCTGCCATGAGATGCGGCGCAGGTTCTAAAGGAGTTTCAATCAATTCTGAAAGAACTTCTACCACACGGGCACGATATAGAGGATGAGTATTTAACCCCGTTCCGGCTGCACTACCTCCCAAACCCAGCACCATCAAATCTCCAGAGGCGGTGTAAATCCGGTTTTGGTGTTCTGTAAGAATTTGCGCCCAAGCTCTAAAATTCTCACCCAAACGCACGGGTACAGCGTCTTGTAAGTGGGTTCTGCCAGATTTGACGATATCTTGAAATTCTACAGCTTTGTTTTCTAAAGATGCGATCGCACCATCTATTGCTGGGTGTAATGTCTTAGATAATGCCAATAATCCACCAATGCGAATTGCGGTAGGAATCACATCATTGGTAGACTGCCCATAATTAACGTGATCATTGGGACTAACACGTTTGTAATTGCCCTTTTCTTCACCGAGTATTTCTAAAGCGCGATTTGCCAAAACTTCGTTGACATTCATGTGGTGGGATGTTCCAGCACCCGCCTGATAAACATCCACGACAAATTGATCGCGGAACTTACCAGCTAAGATTTCATCAGTTGCTTGCACAATCGCCTGACTAATATCTTGGGGAATGCAATTTAGTTCTCCATTTACAATTGCTGTAGCTTTTTTAATTATTAATCCAGCATCTACGTAAGTAGCTAAAGGCTTAATGCCGCTAATGGGGAAGTTTTCAATCGCCCGAAGCGTTTGGATACCGTAATAAACGCTACTAGCAATTTGGCGATCGCCCATCGAATCGCGTTCGATGCGGAATTGGGAATCTGTGTGTTCAGTCATAGTATTGTTTTAGGAGAGCTACAGAAAACAAATTTTCCCACGCAGCCACACTCAGATACACTAATCTGCATATATTTTGCATATTTGCTTGCTGCTTATTGCTTTACACTTGTTAATTTTGAAGTTTTATTTTTGAATTCCCTATGACCATACCCAACTGGATTACCTTCTCTCGCCTATTGGGGATACCATTTCTGCTTTATGGTTTATATAATCCCACACCTCAAGCTCAGTGGATATGTTTGGCGATTTTTCTCGTTGCTGCATTGACAGATTGGCTAGACGGCTATTTGGCGCGGAAACTCAACCAAATTAGTGAGTTGGGCAAATTTCTCGATCCCTTAGTGGATAAACTTCTGGTACTTGCGCCATTGCTGGTTTTTATTGAACTCGGAAAAGTGCCAGCTTGGGGAGTGTTTTTGATTTTAGCGCGAGAATTAGCGATCGCTGGTTGGCGGGTGAATCAAACGACAATTACCGGAGCGAATATTTGGGGTAAACTCAAAACTGTTAGTCAAATAGTTGCGATCGCACTTCTGATTGCGCCTCTGGGTGAAGTGTGGCAAACTCCCTCTCTAATTGCCTTTTGGGTTTCTGTCGCCTTGACTTTAATCTCTGGGGGTATTTATCTTTTGCCGCAAAAAGCTAGCACTGAACACGAATGAAACTGCAATATAGTATTGTAATTCAGTGGTCGGTGGAAGATAAAAAGTACATTGTCAGCCTACCTGAGTTTGGCCCCTATGCACACACTCACGGAGATACCTACGCTGATGCTCTCAATAATGGTGAAGAAGTGCTAGAACTTTTGATTGAAGATTACCAAGCACAAGGAAAACCACTACCAAAGCCTTTGACTACAAACATTTTTTTTCAGTTTATCCAATCCTTACCCTAATTATTAGCACTCTGTTGCCTTGACGTTAATATCTGGAGCAATTTACCTCATACTACAAATTCCAACTAGGGAAAATATACCTTTAAGTACAAAGTGAAACCAAGAAAGCTCCACGGGACTGATGTTTTTTTATTTGGAAGTCTCTTTAAACTCGGAAGTTGAGCCTCTGAACTCGGAAGTTGAGCCTCTGAACTCGGAAGTTGCACCTTTGAACTCGGAAGTTGAGCCTCTGAACTCGGAAGTTGAGCCTCTGAACTCGGAAGTTGCACCTCTGAACTTGGAAGTTGCACCTTTGAACTCGGAAGTTGCACCTTTGAACTCAGAAGTTGCACCTTTGAACCCGGAACTTCAAGATCAAAAGTTTAAAACTCGGAATTTTTAGAATTCGCAAACAAATAAAGAGTCGAGTTGAACAAATATGAGAGGCAATTTAGCACCTCACCTTGACACAGCTACTACTTTATTTCTCAAAATCATAGCTAGGTAAGCCAGTAACATCAGTTTGCAGAGCAAATAAATCACCTGAGTAGAAACTTTTTTCAATCTCCCCTTGGCTGAGTCCAACTGAAGCAGTGGTAATATAGAGTGTTTGCAAATCTTTGCCGCCAAAGGTGCAACTCGTTACGAGTGGAACAGGTAGTTTTATCCGCAATATCTCTTCACCCTTGGGGTTGAAACGAATCACACACCATCCATCCCACATAGCTGACCAAATATTTCCTTGACTATCTATTGTCAAGCCATCTGGGTAGAAAGATTCATGAGTTAAATCAACAAAAATCCGACGATTAGTAATGTTACCTGTTACTGAATTAAAGTCGAAAGCATATATTTTTTGTTGAGGAGAATCACTCAAATAAAACGTTTTTTGATCGGGACTCCACCCCAGACCATTAGAGATAGTCAATCCCGTTTCCATCAAATGCAATGAACCATCACGATCATAGCGATAGAGGCTAGCCTGGGGTTTTTCTAAAGAACACATTGAGCCGATCCAAAAGCGGCCTTGGGGGTCACATTTGCCATCATTAAAACGGTTGTCTGGCAGATTTCCTTCAATCTCCAAAATGGGTGTAACTTCACCTGTCTGGGTATTGAGAAATGCCAAGTGATGACGCAGTGCCATAATTAATCTATCTTTCCCTGCTGTTGCGATCGCGCCTACGACATCTCCCACATCAAAAAACAAGGCTTTCCCTGTCGCCGGATTTAACTGATGTACCCGATGGTTGTAGATATCAACCCAGTAAATTAGGTTTTGGGTAGAGTCCCACATGGGGCCTTCACCCAAGCGGGCACGGCACTCTAGTACATTGTGGAGTGGATATTGCACAACCTGGCTCATATTATCAACCAACAATAGTATTTACAGAAACTAGTTTCAGTAGTCTTCAGACAATTTTAAAAAAGGTTTCTCTGACTAATAAAGAAAATTTTCATTCCTGTCTCAGTAAATACTAAAAATGCAATTTATCGCGTCTTTCCCAGGTAGAAGAAAATATTTTTGATTTTGACTCAACCTTTACTGCGATCCGTTAACTTAAAATTAGTCGGTCAGGATTCCCGTTATGTACCAAACAGACCCGCCGCGCCCTCCAAAAGAAACCCTACCCACCATGTACGATCTTCCCAGTGAATACCCGGAGGACTCTGGTTTGTCTGACGAATTTCACCTTTTTCAGCCCCAACTTCTGCGCGAAACCTTCTGTCCACCTAACTATCCAGCAGAGGAAGTATTTGTTGCCAGTGACTTAAATCTTTACTATGACCTGCGGCATACACTGTGGTACAAACGCCCAGACTGGTTTGCTGCTGTGGGAGTTTCGCGTCTCTATGAACAACAAAACTTGCGTCTCAGTTATGTAATTTGGCAAGAAGGGGTTGCTGCTTTTGTAGTGGTAGAATTGCTTTCTCCTGGCACTGAAAAAGAAGACTTAGGACAAACTCTGCGGGAGATTAACCAACCGCCGACCAAATGGGAAGTTTATGAGCGGATTTTGCGAGTTCCTTACTACATTGTGTTTGACCGCTATACTGACAAACTCCAAGTATTTCAATTAGTTGCAGATAGTTACAGCGCATTGGACTTGAGTACTCCACGGGTGTGGATGCCGGGTTTGGAATTAGGTTTAGGACTTTGGCGAGGTTCTTACCAAGGAATTGAGCGATTGTGGCTACGTTGGTATGATGCATCCGGGAATTGGCTTTTCACGCCGCTAGAACGAGAAAGTCAACGTGCTAACAGATTAGCAGCACAACTGCGAGAGTTAGGCGTTAACCCTGATGAGTTGTGAAGATGCAGCAGGCGGTTAGAAAGCGCGTCTACACGAAACAAAACCCACAAAGGTGGGTTTCAAACCCTTAATTTGACCTTAGTCCGCGGAGGCGGACATTGCCTGTATAGCCAAGCCAGTGCGGTCTTGGGGGTTTCCCCCATGAGCAACTGGCGTGCGAATTCTATTCGCCCTAGCTACTCACAACGCTTGTAAAATCTCCTCATCTACAGAAAAATCAACATCAGCTTTATCTTTTGCATTAGCTAAATAGTCATTTTCCAGAGAGTCTTGTAACCCAGAAATCAAATCATATTCAGGTTGCCAGTTTAATTCTGTTTGCGCTTTATTCACCGAAGCAAAGAAATGCTGCACCCGCATCGGAAAAGCTTTGCGTTTGCCGAAATCAAACTTTTTCGGGTCGTAGTGGACAATTTTGACCGCATCGGGTGATTTACCAGCCGCGACAGCACTAGCACGGGCTAAACCATCAAAAGTGACAAAGCGATCGCCAGAGATATTATAAATCTGCCCTACGGCTTGTTTATTGCCCAAAACCTGAGTCATTGCTAGTGCCAAGTCTTTTACATGACCTAGCTGCGTGATATGCAAGCCATTTCCGGGGATAGGAATGGGGCGATCGCGCACAATTCTGTCAAAAAACCAGCCTTCCAACTCATTATAATTACGAGGCCCGTAAATATAAGTAGGACGAATAGAAGTGAATGGTAATCCCAATTGAGTCAGATAAGCTTCTGTTTCATGTTTACCCTTATGACGACTTTTGGGATCTACAGCATCGCCTTCTATGTGGGGCAATTGATCGGATTTGAGATACACCCCCGCAGAACTCATATACACAAAATGTTGCACTCGTCCTTGAAAAATTTCTGCTAGTGGTTGAGTATCAGTAAGTTCGCGCCCGTTATTGTCAAAAATAACATCAAAGTTTTCTTGTGATAACTTTGCCTTTAATTGAGTAGCATCAGTGCGATCGCCTATAATTTGTCCTACTCCCTCTAAAGAAGGTGCTGGCCGATTTCCACGATTGAACAGCACTACCTCGTGTCCTTTTTCCACTAGTAGTTGAGTCAAATAGACACCAATGAACCGAGTACCACCCATAACCAGAATTCGCATAAATTCACCCTTTCTATATCAGTTGTCATCAAGGGAGTAGGGAGACAATGGGGAATTGAACAAGTTTCTTTTCTTCCTTGCCTTCTCCCTCTGACTTGTCTCTCTTGTCTCTTCTCCATGCCCAATGCCCAATGCCCCATTCCCCAATCTGAGATTATCAGGTTGCCGCATCCATCTGGAACCTCTGAGGGAAAGATTCCGTCTTATGTGCTAATCTGGGGCGCTTCCCATTAATTAATCACAAGGGGAAACTTTTCAGTTAACGTCATCAAGTTAGCCTTTGTATTTTCCACTTATTCAAGTTAGCTGTGCCCTTGAAATATGCTCTGGTTCATGAGTGGCTAACACCCAAAGCCACCGGTGGTTCAGAACTCGTTGTACGAGAAATTTTGAATCACATTGATGCTGATTTGTATGCTCTCATAGATTTTGAATCCAGTAATAGAGAAAGTTATTTATACAAGCGTCAAATTGGCAAGACGTTTCTCCAGAACTTTCCCTATGCCCGCAACGGTATACAAAAATACTTGCCCTTGTGGCCCTTGGCAATTGAACAACTGGATTTGCGGCATTATGATGTAATTCTGTCTTCATCCCATGCTGTTGCCAAAGGAATCCTTACCACTCCCGAACAGATGCATATTTGCTACTGTCACAGCCCTATGCGCTATGCCTGGGACTTGACCTTTGATTATCTGCGCCACAGCAAACTGGGTAGTGGTTTACCTGGATGGGTGACTCGATATTTATTACATCGTTTGCGCCAGTGGGATGTATTGAGTGCCAATCGCGTTGATTACTTTATTGCCAACTCGCAGCATACAGCTCGGCGGATTTGGCGTTGCTATCGGCGAGAAGCAACAGTAATTTACCCACCAGTGAATATTGCGGAATTTCCGTTTCTGTCTGAGAAAGAGGACTTTTACCTGACAGTTTCCCGGTTAGTGAGTTACAAGCAAATATCGTTGATTGTCAAGGCTTTTAACCAACTAAAACGACCATTAGTAGTCATTGGTACAGGAGATGAAATGAACAAGATTCGCGAGATGGCAAACTCAAATATCCAAATACTCGGTTGGCAACCCGATAATGTGGTAAAAAAATATATGTCTAAGGCTAAGGCGTTTGTGTATGCAGCTTGTGAAGATTTTGGTATTGCCCTAGTGGAAGCACAAGCCTGCGGCACGCCAGTAATTGCTTATGGTGCAGGGGGTGCTTTAGAAACAGTGCGAGATATCCGCTCTGATGCGGATACAGGGACAGGTATATTTTTCAAGACGCAAACCGAGGCGGCTTTGGTGGAGGCAGTAGAAAAGTTTGAAATGTATGAGGGTTTGTTCAATTCCGAGTATATGCGATCGCACGCCGCGCTGTTTTCACCGCAAATCTTTGCAGATCGTTATCTAAATTTTGTAAACAAGTGCAACGAAAAAGACCGTTTTCGGAATGATGGTCTTGATTAACGTCTTATTTTTTTAGGCTTTTGGCAATTTTCCCCAGAAGCACATCATTTTGGCTTTAATATTGGGACTATGTGTGGTGTGGATTATTAAGGAGTATGATGACTGCCCAGAGCTCACTCCTCTCCGGCAAGCGAGGCGTAAGGCAAGACACTAGAGCGTCTACGCGTTTCTTAAAACGCGGTCAAAAAACAAAGACGCCAAAAGTTAAGCCCAAAGGTTTATCTTTTCAGGGTTTAAACGGAGAGTTAGCCAAACGACTGTTCGATATAGTGTTTTCGCTGTCGGTATTAATTTTGTTCTTCCCCGTCTACTTAATTTTGACCTTGCTGATTGCCTTTAGCTCAGAAGGGCCAATTTTTTATGTCCAGGAACGGGTAGGGAAAAATTACAAAGCGTTTAATTGTATTAAATTCCGAACAATGGTAAGCAATGCGGATGAAATCCTCATGCAAATGATGGAAACATCACCCGAATTGCGGCAAGAATTTGAGAGCAGTTTTAAGCTGAAACAAGACCCCCGGATTACCAAAATTGGTCGATTTTTGCGAATTACTAGCTTAGACGAATTTCCCCAGTTCTGGAACGTTTTAAAAGGGGACATGAGTGTAGTCGGTCCCCGACCATTGGTAGCACAAGAACTGCCAAAATACGGTTGTCACATTGACGAGATTTTAACAATCCGTCCAGGAATTACTGGTTTGTGGCAGGTATCTGGGCGTAATGACATTCCCTATCCTCGGAGAGTCCAAATAGACCTGCATTATGTCAAATTTAGGAATTTCTGGCTTGATTTATGGATCATCTTGAAAACTGTTGATGTGGTAATTCTACCCAAAAATAACGGCGCATACTGAGTAACTACTGAGGTTGAATTCTGTGGGGCAGTCAATGCCCCTAAGTACCAATTCTCCCCTCAAGCTAAAGGATTGCTCATTTTTGTTTCTATAATTTGTGCTTTTCTACTTAATTCAGACTTCTGTGAGTGCGTATATTTGGCACATTTACCAGAAGTCTAATTTAAAATGGCTATTTTATTAAGTCTTCACAAAACTAGAGATATATGAAGTTTTGACAAAAAACAACATACATAAAAATAATCTTGAGCTATCGGTAAAAGAAAATATACATAATTAAATAATCTTGAGCTATCTAAATGTTCGACTTACGTGCTAAATTAATTTTTGTTAAGTATATTTATTTACGGAAAAAGTCTCATAACCACAAGAACTCGTAGGTTTGCCATTAGGCAATTCAGCAATTAGTTGCTAGGTTGTATCAGATTGGCTGTAAATTTTTAATCAAAGACAATAAGGGATAATTAGTATGACGCAACAGAAGCGAGCGTTGATTACTGGTATTACGGGACAAGATGGTTCATATCTAAGTGAGTTTTTGTTGGAACAAGGTTATGAAGTTCATGGCATCATTCGCCGGACTTCTACCTTCAACACAGACCGTATCGATCACATTTACGAAGATCCCCATAAAGAGGGAGTACGGTTGTTTCTTCACTACGGCGACTTGACAGACGGTACAACGTTGCGGCGTATTTTAGAAGAAGTAAAACCAGTAGAAATTTATAACCTCGGCGCTCAATCCCACGTCAGAGTCAGCTTTGATTCACCCGAATACACAGTGGATGCAGTAGGAATGGGGACATTGCGTCTGTTGGAAGCAATTCGAGACTACCAGCATCGTACCGGAATTCAGGTGCGATTTTACCAGGCGGGTTCTTCAGAAATGTACGGTTTAGTACAAGCAATACCTCAAACTGAGACAACGCCCTTTTATCCCCGCAGTCCCTATGCCTGTGCGAAAGTTTACGCTCACTGGCAAACTGTAAATTATCGTGAATCTTATAATTTATTTGCTTGTAACGGTATACTTTTTAACCACGAGTCACCACGGCGGGGTGAAACCTTTGTAACCCGCAAAATTACTAGAGCGGTGGCTGGTATCGTTGCTGGGAAGCAGAAAAAGATTTACATGGGTAATCTAGATGCCAAGCGAGATTGGGGCTATGCGAAGGATTACGTCAAAGCAATGTGGTTGATGTTGCAGAAAGACCAGCCAGACGATTACGTAATTTCTACTGGTGAAACCCACTCGGTACGAGAGTTTTTGGAACTGGCATTTAGTTATGTGAATCTTAATTGGCAAGATTATGTAGAGTTTGATGAGCGTTACCTGCGTCCATCTGAGGTAGAGTTGTTGATTGGCGATTCTACCAAAGCACGGCAGAATTTGGGCTGGACACCATCAGTAACCTTTGAAGAACTAGTTTCCCTAATGGTAGAAGCAGACTTACAAGCATTGGGTCATACTTCACCTAATGGAAAAGGTTCGCAATTTCCAGATGATATTGCTACTATTCGTCAAACACTGGGCGCTTTGCACTTCTGATTCGGCATCACAGAGGATAAAATATGACCGCCTTAGAACTAAAAAATAAACGCATTCTAGTCACTGGTGGGTCGGGGTTTCTAGGCCGTCAGGTGATAGATCAACTGTGTAAAGCAGGAGCCGATCGCGATAAAATTACAATACCGCGATCGCGCGATCAAGATTTGCGTGTTTGGGAAAATAGCCAACTTGCAGTTGACCAGCAAGACATAATCATACATCTAGCAGCTCATGTCGGTGGCATCGGTTTGAACCGCGAAAAACCCGCAGAGTTATTCTACGATAACTTGATTATGGGAACCCACCTAATTCATGCTTCTTACCAAGCTGGAGTAGAAAAATTTGTTTGTGTTGGCACAATTTGCGCCTATCCCAAATTCACTCCAGTGCCATTTAAAGAAGACGATCTTTGGAATGGCTACCCAGAGGAAACCAACGCCCCTTATGGAATTGCCAAAAAAGCACTTTTAGTTCAATTGCAATCTTACCGTCAGCAGTACGGTTTTAATGGGATTTACCTACTGCCAGTAAATTTATATGGCCCAGAAGATAACTTCGACCCCGGAAGTTCCCACGTCATTCCAGCATTAGTTCGCAAAGTTCACGAAGCCCAAATTAATGCAGAAAAGCAACTTGCAGTTTGGGGTGATGGCAGTCCTACCCGTGAGTTTCTGTATTCAGAAGATGCAGCACGGGGGATTGTGATGGGGACTCAATTCTATAACGAATCGGAACCAGTTAACTTGGGAACTGGTTCTGAAATCTCCATTCTTGATTTAGTAACTCTAATCTGCGAATTGATGGAGTTTAAGGGGGAAATTGTGTGGCAAACTGATAAGCCGAATGGTCAACCCCGTCGCTGTTTAGATACTGAACGTGCCAAACAAGCCTTTAATTTCACGGCTCAGGTAAGCTTTGAAGAAGGGCTAAAGAATACCATTGAGTGGTATCGTCAACACGCTGCATAACAATGTTCTGGTGAATGTAGAGTGATACAAGCTGGGTGATGCCCAGCTTATTTTTTTGACTATTTTTATGGACAAAGTTAATCATCAACTAAATAAAGTAGAACTGCGCCGCACTCTACTCAAAACACGTCAATCAATGTCCGTTGGAGAATGGAGAGAAAATAGCGATCGCATTAGCTCTCATTTACAAAACTCTACTTTGTTTACCCAAGCAAAAACAATACTCGCTTATTTCAGCTTTCGCCAAGAACCTGACCTCAGTCCCCTATTTGCCAACACCAAATACCGTTGGGGATTTCCTCGCTGCGTTGATAAATCCCTGTGTTGGCATATTTGGACACCTAACGATTCTGTCCAAAGTGGCGCTTATGGCATTACTGAACCACACCCCGACGCTCCAATCTTAGATGCTGCGGAAGTAGATTTGATTCTCGTACCCAGTGTAGCTTGCGACTATCAAGCATATCGTTTGGGTTATGGTGGCGGATATTATGATCGCTTGCTCAGTTTACCGCAGTGGGAAACAAAGCCAACTATCGGAATTGTCTTTGATTTTGCCTATTTGTCCCAAATACCGATTGAGCTTTGGGATAAACCACTACAAGCTATTTGTACGGAAACCGGATTGACTCGAAAAAGTTGAAGGATTCAGGATACCTTTGCCTTACCCATCGAGCGCTCGACCATATGGCAGAATGATGCGTCCACCACCGAGAGGAATATGTTCTGGCAATCTAAAATTGGAAACCTGGAAACTGGCTCCAGTCAGATCGAGTTCGTCAAAACCAATGATACCAAAATCAGTCCCATCCAAAATGGCACTTTTAAAGGTAGTCTGCTCCAAACTGACCATTATAAAAGTAGCACCTCGGAGGGAAGCTCTATCGAAATTAGCTCCTTTAATAGTACTTTCTTCTCCACCGAAGATAGCCCCATCCAAAATGGCTTCAGTCAAGTTAACATTGATGATTCCACTATCTCTAAAATCTTGGCAGAAAGTTCTTTATCTCCCAAAGCTTAGATACAATTACAGGAGTTATTAATTAAAAATTCTGAAAATCATTTTTCAAATGAAGAAACTGAAATTGTAGACAGATTATTGGCACAAGTTGACCAATTAAATATTCTTAAAACTAGAGCTAGATATACCTTAAATATTTTTCAAAATAAACAGCAAGTAGTGTGAGTATTTACATTCCTGTTGAATTACAAAATAAAATTTGCAAAATCAAATGCTGAACTGGAAAAAATCACGATCGCAGATTCTGCTAATGTATGCGCTATTGGGAGCGATCGCACTGTTGATGCTCTTTCCTTTACTATGGCTAATTAGTACAGCCTTGAAATCACCTACGGAAAATATTTTTCAGTCGCCGCCACAGTTGCTACCGAGTCAACCGACACTAAATAACTTCTCTAGTGTGTGGAACTCTCTACCTTTTGGACAATACTTGTATAACAGTACCTTGGTATCAATACTGACTGTGGGCTTAAATCTGCTGTTTTGCGCTTTAGCGGCCTATCCGTTGGCAAGATTGTCGTTTGTGGGGCGAGACTGGATTTTTGTAGCGATCGTCTCTACGATTATGATTCCCTTCCAAATCGTGATGATTCCCCTTTATATTTTGACAGTCCAGATGGGTTTGAGAAATACTTATTTAGGGATGATTTTTCCGAGTTTAGCTTCTGCCTTTGGCATTTTTCTGTTGCGCCAAGCTTTCATGAGTGTCCCCAAAGAAATAGAAGAAGCCGCTCGGATGGATGGCAGCTCAGAGTTAGGATTATGGTGGCATATTATGTTACCAGCAGTTCGTCCAGCACTGGTAACTTTAGCTATTTTCGTATTCATTGGTGCTTGGAGTGACTTTTTGTGGCCTTTAATTGTCATCCAAGACGAAAATTTATACACTCTTCCTTTGGGAGTTGCAAAGCTAGCAGGTACATTTTCCCTTGATTGGCGGTTGGTAGCTGCTGGCTCAGTCATTGCGATCGCCCCAGTATTATTACTATTTTTGTTTTTACAACGTTACATTGTACCTACAGAAACAGGTAGCGGCGTTAAGGGTTGAAGCAGTAAGTGGCGATAAGGGAGATGAAGCAGACGCGGGGACATGGAGAAAAACTAATGACTAATGACTAATGACAAATTTAATAAGCACCAGTCTTTTTAAATACCACCCAGATAGTTTTAATAATCAAACTCAGGTCATAAGTTACAGACCATTTGCGTTGATAATCCATATCCATTTTCACAATGGTTTCAAAGTCTGTAATACTGGAACGCCCATTAGCTTGCCATTCTCCGGTAATTCCTGGTTTGACTCGCAATCTATCCCAGTGATGTAGATCGTAATTACTGACTTCATCAGGAGTAGGTGGACGAGTACCAACTAAACTCATGTCCCCTAACAAAACATTCCAAAATTGAGGTAATTCATCCAAGCTAGTATGCCGCAAAAATTTACCAACAGGAGTAATGCGAGGATCGTCAAAAGATTTAAAAATGTGACCTTTGGCTTGGTTCTCAACCAAATGCTTGAGTTTATCAGCATCGACTATCATGGAGCGGAATTTCCAGATGCGGAAAGTTTTTCCGTTTAACCCACAGCGAATTTGGGAATAAAATATTGGACTTGGCTCATGAATAAAGGTAGCAATTGCTATAGGAATTGCTACCATAAATGTAATAATCAGCCCCACAATTGCTCCAACAATGTCAATTAATCGTTTTCTCACGCTTAAAGTTGACGGGTGTGAAGGCTGTTGCAAACAATTAACTGAATAAAGATTATTCACAAGGGCTAACTTATGTCTTAAAAGGAATTTTTACATCAGTAGTGTAGACATAGACATGATTGTATAGGCGACTTTTTACTGCTATTGCCGCTACTACCGAGTGTTAATATACACAAATTTTAACCGATGTAAAAACCAAAAACCAAAAATTTACGGAATCTTTCAATTCAATTGATATATTGTAAATTTACGGTATTTTATCCATCTAATAAAAACTAATAAAAAGATACTACTATCGGACATATCCCAAAAATTACTGTGCTGAAGTACTAGTAGTAATTCGCAAAATTCCAAATGCTTATGTTATGAGCATTTGGAATTTTTAGTAGTATTCTTATTTCTAGCGCGATCTAGTAGTCTCAACGATTAACCTCTAAGGCAAAATTCACCGTATATGGTTCCTCCAGTGATTGCTGATTACTAGCCTTGATTGCATCTAGATAGCGACGTAAAGACAACAGTTGTTGAGAATTGGGACGGTAAGTGAGACTTCCTTGTTTTTCAAAAAGTGGTGCTGTGGCGATCGCCTGATAGTCAGGATTTTCTTGCGAACTCTGGGTAAGCCAAGTTGATTCTGTGACTGAAGGTATCAAACCGGAAGGCAGTTCACCTTCCAAAAAAGCCAGCAGCCGTTGCTGACAAATGCGAGTATTGATTCCACGACCCTCAAATAACTGGATAACTTCACCGAAAGATAAAGAACGGTCTGGTAGCAGTCGCAACAATTCCGTAAACAAGAAATAATCAGTGTATTGTTGCCTGGGTATATCTAAAATCTGGGGATGCAGAGGCAGCATCGCCAAACCATAAGCAACCCGACTGCAATTGGGAGCGCCGTTTTCGCCGAGATATAAATCTTGAATAATCTTAGTGCTAGGAAGTTTTTGCCGTAACCAGCGGTTCACCGTCCCGACACAAGCCACTCCACCAGTCAGGATCGCCTGATTAATGGCTTCTGTGGGGATACCACGAGCTACCAATAACTTGTTAAGTTCTCGGTTCAGACGGCGCACAAAGGGAATAAATACCTGGCTTTCTAAGTCTCGTCGCTGCAAAACCCACCGCTGATCGGCTAATTCTAGGGTAAAAGAGTCTTGGTGTTGCAAAATCAGCTTTAGGGCTAATGCCGCATCTAATACCGCCTGTCCCAGTAGAGAACTTTCTAGACGCTGTTGGAGACGAATTCGAGCGGTGATATCTGGTTCTCCGACTCTAGGTAGTTCTAATTCTTCCAACCCTAAAGTCTGCCAACGCATTTGGTCTAAACCGGGAATTGACGGTTGCCATTGCCAAGGATTACTCGTGGTAGTTTTGCGATTGCTTGGTGTTTCTAGGCGTGATTGCCGAGATTTCGGTGGCAATAGCAGCTGGCAGATAATATCTTGTTCAATTCCCTTGCCAGCATAAGCAAAACTGTGGAGCATGAAATCACTGTATGTCAATTGCTGCAAGGTTTCTGGTAGATTCACCAGCAACATTTCTGTGGCAGTTGTCCCAATGTTAATCACTAGGGTGTTGCCAACAATGGGATGTTCGCTGGTTTTTGCAGGATGAGAACCTTGAGCATCGCTTAGTTTTACTTGCTCACCGTTAACTGCATCAAGTTCCGGGAGTAGACTAGCGATCGCTTCTTCGACAAAAAATACTTGCTGCGGATGTTGAATAAGTTTGCTAGTGAGTAAAGCTTCCCGCACGTTAAAGCGGTATTGTTCCGACCAGCTAGATGGACAGGTACAAATTACACCAGCAATATTATTGATAATCTGCGGAAAATTTTGTTCGCTGATCCCCATAGCGGCAGCCATTAAACTAGGGGTAGTACTTGTTTTTTCGGATTTGAGGGTTAATAGTAACTTAGAGAGCGATCGCACAACCCAAATCAAAGGCCCTGCCGAAAATTCATTTAATTGCAAAACCGGTTCCCATTTCTGTCGTTCGCTCTTGTAGGGAATGGCTACTTGTAGATAGGGCTTCAACTGCGCTGAGTAGAGATTATTTTTCGTCGGATCTGCTGTCGATCTTGGTGTTGCAGGAGTGGTAGCCGAGCGATCGGGTACTTTATCTTGGGCAACAGCCGCAGGTGCTGTTTGCTCATGTGCTTCGATAGTTTCGTTTTCACCGTGGGGTATAGAAGCTATAGGCAGATAAACCTCTGTTGGTAAACGAAACGATTGCTGAAAAGAGCTTATTTCCGGCGAATTTTCTGCTGACCAGTAGATAGGATGTACAACAAAAGTCGAGCGATTTAATAATGCAGCGGAAATTCCTGTTGTACCTAAATCAATTCCTAAATACCAGACTGATTCTAGAATATTGGGCGAAACTTCTGGATTATTTATGGAGTGAGCAATTGGAGGTAAAGAACTTTCTGGAACAGGAATTGTGACTTCCTTTTTTTTTTCAGTTTCTACTAGGGGAACTGCCAAACTAGAGAAAGCAACAGTTGATGTATTCTCTTCTATTTGGGGATTTTCAGGGGAAGTTGTGGGGATTGTGTCTTGAATGTTATCAAGTAGTTCCGAGAAAACATCCAAGTTGCGATCTGGCTGCGACTCAAAATTTAGCTGCCGATCAAAATTAGCCAAATCCCGATCTAATTGCTGCAACTGTTCTTCATCTAAAGAAATATCTGGTACGGCTGGAGACTGGTTTGACTCAATAGAAAGCAAGTTTTCCTGGGGTGAAGCAGCAATGTAGTTATCTGAAGACAGTTCGGAGCGATCGCTGTTAATTAATACTTCCGATGTGGTGATATCTTCGCTGCGATCGCGCAGGGTGTCGTAGACAGACGCTTCGGGAACAGTAGGCTCTACCAACGCAATTTCTGTTACTTCTGGAATCACTGGTGCTGTAGTTGTGGCATCATCTACAAAAGATGAGACTTCCAGCAGTTGCAGTTCACTATCGGTATCAGGCAATGGGTCAGTTGCTGTAGTTGTGGAATTATCTACAGAAGATGAGACTTCCAGCAATTGCAGTTCAGTCTCGGTATCAGGTAATAAGTCAGTTAGGGTATTAATTGTATCAACACTAGCTGGCTGAGTGCCGACTTGTGGCAAACTGTCTATTTGTGGAGTAGAGAAGCTAAGAGGTGAGTCTAGGTCAGTATTCTCTTCAAAAAATAGTTCTTCCTGTGGCTCTGATGAATCTGTGGTTTCGCCTAAAGTCTCTTGGATTGAAAGACCTGTATCTGGTGTTACAACCGCAGAATTCACAATTGGAGAGACAGGTGGAGCCTGTGCCATGTTCAACGGAGATGCAGAGGCTGTGAAAGCAGATAAGTCATTTGTGGGAACATCGAGGCTGGGATTATTAACATCACCAGCATCAAACAAACTAGCGTAAAGTTGGTCTACTTCATCACCAATTGCCGCAGAAATATCTTGCGGTAATTCGGTCGGAGTTTGAGAATATTCAGATGAGTCTACACCAAGCTGCAACAGCACTGCATCTAGATCCTCTGTGAGGGTAGTCTCCCGTTGCTCAGAAGTAATTGTGAGTGGAGATGAAGTTTCTGGCTGGATAAGCTCCAAGGATTGGGGCGCAACTCCAGCAGCAATATCGGCTGGTTCAGTCAATGATAGTAGTGTCTCAGATTCTCCTCCCAGCAATGACGACTGCAAACTAGAGGATTCTTGTTGCAAATGCTGGGTCAAATTGTTGACAAAGCTAGCCATCAGCTGTTCGCCTTGCATCCCCTTGCTATGCATTCTTGCCAGTGCTTGCGACAGGGATTCGTAATAAGTGTTAATGTTGCGCTGTAGTGCTTCAAAGACTACATTCACCGTCCCATCTAGTGATAATAGGCGTTGATCTAACTCCCTAGCTAGCTGGGTTAAGCGCTCCACATCGTCAGAGGATTCTAATAAAGATTGAGTTGCCGAGGTTGCATAATTAATTCCTCCTGAAGAACTGGGGGAATTTTCCCTCGTCTGTCCAATCAGTGGCGTTAAAGTTGGCACAAGGCGGCTCATGAGTACCTGTAAAAACTCGGTAATTATTTGCTCCTGGTTTGTCAACTGCTGCGCTAAGGAGTAGTTTTGCAAACGCCTTTGCTCTAGTTGCCGAATTTCTTGTATGAGAGTGGCTCGCTCTTGCAAGAGCAATTCTAATTCCGATCGCAACGGCTGAATCAATCTGGAAAATTCATTTTTTAATTGTCCGGCGCCAACAGTACTCTCTTCCTGACTGGGTTCGAGCGGCGGTAGTGGATACTGATTATTACCACGATCAATAAATTTTGTTAACAAAGGCGAACGCGGTTCTTCAGAAGACTGATTTGGGATGCCGCTCTCTAATGTTTCTTTTTCTCGTAACCTCACCAAGAAGTCGCGAATTCGCTCTAAAACTTCTTTAGGCTCTTGCGCCTGACCAGAGAGAAATCTTGACAGGCGCTTGCCACCGCTGGCAAGTAAGTTGTCAATGTCTGCGATCAGCTTTTGAATTTCATCTGTACTAAAAGTCACTTTTATTACCTTACCTAAGAAATTATGTCAACTAATGTGACAATTACTTTACAATCACCGTACCCCTATGGGGATCTTGCTACGCGCAGCGTCGACCATAGGAGAAGTTTTGAGTAGCAAAAGCCGCTACTTGGACTTGTGACTGTCATTATGTTATGGATTACTGGGAGTCGTGGCAATCTTCAATCATCGAAGAAAACAAGGAAAAAAGTTTCTCTTTGTGCCCCCATCTCCTTGTCTCCCCCTCTCCTTGTCCTCTTCAGACAGCCTTTGCTCGAAAAGCTTAATTTTGCAGGTCATTGGTTGCCTATTTTTGAAAGTCGCTAAAATACCTGAGCAATAATTTACTCCCTTTAGTATCATTAATGTTGTTTGCCTATATTCATAACTAATCAAGTTTGCAGTGCAGCTAGCCCCTAAGCAATACAACCGCAGGCTATAAACTACTTTTTGCAAAACTTTTACTCCGTTTAAACTTATAGGTAAAGATTATTTAGAAAAACTTCTTATCGCTTTCTTGTGTAGCATAGTTTAGTTTTTTCTTGGAAAGGGAGCTGTGCAATGATAGCTTAGGCTACAAATGGCACTCCTGTTTTTTGTGTGTACATAGCAGCTTGAATTAAAGATGTCGTAATGGAAGATCGATATAGCTTGCAAGCACAGGCTAATTCCTGGATGATCACCTCCGCTCCCTTTTTTCAAGGGTTGCCAGAAACTGCTGTGGAATCAGCACTCACCCATCTTGTTACCCGCACTCACCCAGCCAATCAGGTGATTCTGCTAGAAAATGACTGGGGTGGTTCTGTGTATTTTATTATGGACGGATGGGTAAAAATTCGCACCTACAATCTGGAAGGAAAAGAGGTAACGCTCAACATTATTGGCAAAGGTGAATTGTTTGGTGAAATGGCGGCGCTAGATGAAGCACCTCGATCCACCGATGTGATTACCTTGGCCCCAACGGTAATTGGTAGTATGCCTGCTCAGGATTTTGTCAAATTACTTCAGATAGAACCCTTGGCGGGAGTTCGATTGGCGCAGCTAATGGCACGACGTTTGCGGCAAGTAAATCGCCGATTGCGGTTGCGGGAATCTGATAGCCAGTCAAGGGTAGCAGATACGTTGTTATTTTTGGCAGAAGGACAGGGGAAAAAAGGGCAAACCGGAACTGAAATCCCCAATTTACCTCATCGGGAATTGAGTAGTTTAAGCGGACTGGCGCGGGAAACGGTGACACGAGTGTTGACAAGGCTAGAAAAAAAAGGCTTGATTAAACGGGATCAAGACACTATTTGTATTCCCGATTTGTCAGCCTTAGAAAGAATGATCGTTTAAAAACTTGTCAGATATGAGTATTTTAGATTCTCTCCCAGATCAGCCGGAGGAAGATCCATCCCCTGAATCTTCAACTCCTCAAAATCATTGGTTAGATAAAGAACAGCAGTTAATGGCTCCTCAAATCAAAGCTGATGCGCCCTTGAGGATGGTGGAAACGGCATTTTTAGCCAGTACCGCTAGCTTAATTTGGTTTATTAATTTTTACTTTCCCTTGGGCCCAGTTTTGCGAATATTTTTTCCGGTGCCGATCGCTCTAGTTTATCTGCGTTGGGGCAAACGTGCGGCATGGATGGCAGCGCTCACCTCTGGGTTACTGCTGACGGTACTGATGGGGCCAGCGCGCAGTTTGCTGTTTGTCATGCCCTACGGGTTTATGGGCGTCCTTTTGGGTGCTACGTGGTGTCGTCGTCGTCTTCCCTGGATTGTTTCTATCACTCTGGGTACGCTATTGGGTACTTTAGGAGTCTTTTTTAGGCTGTGGTTGCTGTCTGTTTTGTCGGGTGAAGACCTGTGGATTTATGTGATTACCCAAGTGACTGAGTTCATTGAGTGGGTATTTTTTAACTTGAGTTTGTTGGCGAGTCCCAGTGTATTTTTGATTCAAGTGGGAGCGATCGCTTTAATTCTACTCAACAACTTTATCTACCTTTTTGTGGTACATCTGGCAGCATGGTTGCTTTTTGACCGCCTGGGAAACCCTATTCCCCGCCCACCACACTGGGTACAAGTCCTGATGGATTATGAAGGATAGTTATTAGTTATTAGTCATTTGTCATTTGTCATTGGTTAAACGATCAGTCCTAACTAATAACCAATGCCCCATGCCCAATTGCCCATGCCCAATTCCCAAATTCGTATTTATACCCAAAAAGAACAGGGTGAACAATGGCTGCGAAGGTATCGTGGTTGTCTACCCGTATTTGCTTGTGTTTTAGGATTTACTGAAACTGGTTTAATTCCAGGGATTTCAGCAGCTGGTCGCACTCCAGAGGATCGGAAATATACAGCTTGTGCCGATGCTGAGTTTTTGTATTACGGCCCAGAACATAAAGCCCAATATCCTCTACCACCATTGGCGGCTGGGGCTTCGCCTGTGTTGATTTCTCGCGCTGTCTTTGAGTCATTAAAGATACCAATTCATTTATTTAATGCGGGTTTACCTCAGCCTCCTGCTGTGCCAGTAATTGATTTAGGTGGCGCTCCTGCTCAGTGTTTAAGTGGAGGTGCTGCGATGGAAATTACCACAGTACACCACTTGTTTGAACAAGGTCTACTTTGGGGAGAACGCCTAGTTGCCAATATTCAACAGGGGTATCTGATTGTTGGTGAGTGCGTCGTCGGAGGTACTACAACTGCCCTGGCAATCTTAACTGGTTTAGGTATAGATGCTGCCGGAAAAGTTAACAGTAGCCACCCTGTTTGTAACCACTCGCAAAAGTGGTCACTAGTGCAAGCTGGACTGGAGAAGATGAAGGGGAGCAGGGGGCAGGGAGCAGGGGGCAGGGAGCAGGATAAGATATTTCAATCTCAAATCCAAAATTCTGTAGATCCGCTAAAACTCGTAGCCGCCGTGGGCGATCCGATGCAAGTGGTAGTAGCTGGAATGGCGATCGCTGCTAGCCGTAGTTGTGGTGTAATGCTGGCTGGAGGGACGCAAATGCTGGCGGTTTATGCGCTAATGAGTGCGATCGCTCAAGCTTACGCCTTATCATGGCAACCAGAAGCAGTAGTTGTCGGCACAACCCGCTGGGTGGCTGAAGATCCTACTGGGGCTACAGTTGACTTAGCCCTCAACTTAGGAAAAGCCAGCTTAACTCCGACTGTAGGAACCCCTCCTCTATTAGCAACTCATCTGAGCTTTGCTGATTCTCGTTATCCCCAACTCAGAGCTTATGAGCAAGGCTTTGTAAAAGAAGGTATGGGCGCTGGAGCCGCTTGCATAGCCGCTCATCTTAGCCAAGATTGGCAGCAACACCAACTTTTGGCAGCCATTGAAGCCCAACTTGAACGGCTAAGTACAGCATCTCATTAATTCTTAGCGAATTAAATTTGGCAAGACTCTGCGCCCCACCAAAGTTATAAACGGAGGTTTCCTCCGATGCTACTTCTCTGTGCGTTTAAAAATCTTGCCCAGCATGACAGAAGAATTAGAATAAACTATGAATTGGAGTTTTCCCTTTCTTGGTTTATTATCTAATTGGTAAACGCGTAATATTTCTATCTGCTAAAGCGGTTCTGGAGCTACAAATAAAATGACTGTTTTATTAGTTGCCATCCTGTTGGCAATTAACTTAGGTGCTGGATGTTATTTGACTCTAGCTAATCCTCTAAAAGTCTCAGAGCAAACATCAACTAAACTTATTTTTATTATTCGGCCAAAAGTGTTTTTAGGTGTGGGAATATTTTTTAGTCAATTATTTGTTCTATTTTTATTTGCGTCTATTGTATTTACACCTATTACACAACTTGTCTGCAATCGTTATCCAAACAATATATCTACTTCAAATATTGATTTGAGTACAAGACAAAATACTTTAACAGTAATGTGTAAGTTAACAAAAAATAATTGGTTAGGTCGAGAACAGAGTCAAACGCTAGTTTCTGAGTTACTAGAGGCTAAATTGGAAACTCAGATTGATACTGATGGTCAGGCAAAGTATTATAGATATAACATTTTACTATTAAATGATAGAGATAGTTTTCCTTTTTCACGCGCAGGATACCCAAAATTGAACCTTGAAGAATTGCAATCAATAGTATTAAGAATTAACAAATTTTTGAAAAACCCTATAGAGAAGAATTTAGAGGTTATGCTTGATGAGGCTTTTACTGGCTACATTTCTGTGATGATTACTGTATTCTGTGGAATATTAGCGTTGCTAGTAGCGTCACTAGGTTTCTTTATCACTTGTAATTTTGATAAAGAAACAAATACTGTAAAGCTTAGTCGTTACAGGTGGTTTGGAACGTTAGGAAAAACAGTTTTTCAATATTATTTGAATGAAATTACTGATGTTAAGCTTGAACGGATTGATACTAGTATAGATGAATACTTTTTTCGGGTTATTTTAGTACTAGAATCGGGTGATAATCTACCATTAACGCCCAATTATACTTCAAATTATATAAATGGAGATTCTATAGTTAGAGTAACTAAAGATTTTCTGGAACTAAAACAATAAAGATAGCGCTAGATAAAAGCGTGGGGTTGGTAGACTCAGAAAAATATGAGTTCTGAAACAAGCTATGTCTCACATAAGCTTTTTAATAAAATTTGTACCCTCTGTAATTTAATTATTTCATTTTGAGATTTATATATTTCAACAGCTTTATGATAATCTTTTTTGTTTTGCGTTTACTCTTTTCTTTGGCTGCAAATGTTTTAAGAATTTCCGACTTGAAATCTCCGTAAATTTCTGCCGTTTCATCAATTGGGATTGAGTCCCTTATTTACAATAGCGGTTGAGTAGGAGCAGGTTGCAAAAGGTCAATCTTAGCGAAAGCGGTCTGGCTTGTCATCAACCAATTTGAGAACAAGATGCCAAAAACACTAATGAGAAAAATACAGATTAATAAGAAAATCTTGGTTTTGAAACCAGACAATACCCTAACGACACCAGTCTTAGGGTTGGTTTTTTTTGTTTCATAGTGAGGTATTGACTAAAAACCTATGGGTAGATATATCACACTATTACGTAAAGGTATGTAATAGTGTGTTTAACTTTTCTATCAACTTGGTGGCTGGATTACTTACTTTTATCTAAGTATATGCTCATAAAACCATCACTCGATATTGAACCTAAAGGCTTATCTTACCTACCTCAATCTATTTTTTATTCGTTGAACTTCAGGCTAAATTAATGAATTCTCTCTCTAAGTAATTGTTCTTCTAAAGCAGCAATGCGATTGTACGCTGCTGTTAACTGCGCTGTCAGTCGTTGTATTTGAATTTCTGGTGTTATATTATCTCCAGCTTGACGATGCATGTCTAGATAAATGCCATCTATCAACACATCCTTGTGTTCCATTTCTGGATTTAAATTGTTACGTCCTTTAAACTGGTAGCCTCCAGCTGCACCATTTTGTTGGCAATTATCCTTTGCTTGTGTATTCGCTAAAGAACACTCTGAGAAAGTTTGAGTGACTTTACCATCAAGCTGCTCAATTACTTGGCACAGGTCATCCAGCTTTTGGCTTAAAGTCAGGATCTGCTGCTGTAATAGCTCCATTTAATACCTTTATCCGTACATTTTCTTTATGTTATTCAATTTACTCCCAACCTTAACGATACTTATGGATTATTTAAGTATTGATAATTTTTGCTGGAAATGTGACATTTAAATCATTACTTCTAAATATAAGTAAGGGTTCACCATAAGTACCACCAAGTAAATTTATGGATAAAATTTAATCTTTAGGTAGAAATTTGACAAAAAATCGCTAATTTGAGTCAAATATTCAAAATTACCCGTATTATCAATAAAAAATACCGATAATTCTCCAGATCCACTTTTTCAGCTAGTCAGCCACTGGTGAATCTCTGCTTAATATTAGGTATAATCAAAAATCTTAAAATCCAAAATCAATGGATCGACGGTCTTTTTTGCTAGGTACAAGCACACTGGCACTTTCACAACTGCTTTTTGGCTGTGGTGGAAACAAGCAGACACAACTAAAAGTACAGCTATTAAAAGGTTCTATACCTGGTCAGGTGGTGAATCAGTTCCACAAAGGTTTGCAGCAAAGGGTGCAGTTAAAGTTTGCTCCAGTTGAGCGTATACAGGATTTATTTCAGCAATTACAAAATTGGCAGCAGAAGCCAAAGAACAGCGATGAGCAGGGATGGAGCCGCTTTATACCCTTTAGGCAAGGTCAAGGTCAAAAAACGGCTGATACAGACCTAGTAACATTGGGAGATTACTGGCTAAAAGCAGCTATTGAGCAGAAATTGATTCAACCACTCCAAGAAGTGCAGGGAAACCAATTAAAGCAGTGGTCTACTTTAGATGAAAGGTGGAAACAACTGGTAACGCGCAACGAACAAGGTATTTTGGATACTCAAGGGAAGGTGTGGGGTGCACCTTACAGGTGGGGTAGCACAGTAATTGTTTATAACCGTGACAAGTTGCAAAAATTGGGATGGACACCCAAAGATTGGAGTGATTTGTGGCGAGATGGAATGCAGCAGCGTATTTCCCTACTCAATCAACCACGAGAAGTTATTGGTTTGGTCTTAAAAAAGCTAGGAAAATCTTATAATACAGACAATCTTGACCAAGTACCAGACTTGGAAAAGGAATTACAGGTATTAAACCAACAGGTGAAGTTTTACAGTTCCAATAACTATTTGGAACCTCTAATTATGGAAGACACTTGGCTAGCGGTTGGTTGGTCAAGCGATGTATTGCCTATTTTGGGACGTTATCCGCAGCTTGCCGCAGTTATCCCCCAGTCAGGAACAGCAATCTGGGCGGACTTATGGGTACGTCCCGCAGGCATTACTAAGGATAGTTTATCAGATCAATGGATTGATTTTTGTTGGCAACCAAGTACAGCTAAACAAATTTCGGTGCTGACTAAAACTAATTCGCCAATTTCTACAAATATTACCGCTTCCGATATCCAAGAACCATTATGGAGTTTGTTGCAGAGCGATCGCAATGTTTTCGATAAAAGCGAATTTTTACTTCCCTTACCTCCATCAGCAATAAAACAATACGAGTCTTTATTCGCCAAAATTAAGGTTTAATTGGGAATGGGGCATGGGGCATGGGGCATGGGGCATTGGGCATTGGGCATGGTTATTCTGCTTTTCCCTTTTTCTCGCTTGTCACCCTCATCTCTCCCAGTCCCCAATCGCTACAAAAAACGCTGTAAACCGATCTTGTTCTTAATAGTGGTTTGGATACTGCATAAAGCTGGACTTGTACTAAAGTTGCAAGTGTAGGTTGCCAAGGGTTCTTTTTGATAATTAAATACCCGGACGTTGTAACCAAAGTTCCGTGCAGCGCTACCCAAGCGATTTACGAAGTCGTAGCGCTCTACATACTCTAGTAAACTCCAAATTTGCTGATTCACGATCAAGTCTACTCGTGCAGGTTCTTTGCCAGAAGTTGGATATGCTATCCAATTATCCAATAGTTTTTTCTCGGAGTTTTGTTGTGCCCACCATAAACTAGGAACGGTTAATCGTTCTGGATGAATGGTGTTAGCTGTGATTACATAGTCTTTTGGCTTGGTCAATAAGTCTAGTTCTAAAGGCGCACTAGAAGGTGACGGTATTAAACGGGTTTGCGCTAGTGAGGGGGGGGCTAGTAAAGCTGTGAGGGTAATGCTTAGTACTAATGAAAACGATATCTGGCGATCGCACAATTTAGGTATATACATAACTGATACTAATTCATCATTCGTTATGAATGTACAAGTTAAAATTCGCACACCTTAAAGTTTAACGGCAACGATGCGAATTCTTCGATAATCTGCTGTCCAAGTTCCTTGTTGATATAGTGTTGGCTTCAGATATTCCTCGACGACGGGAATTATTTGTATTTGTTGCTCAGGTGAAAGTCCGGCGAAGAAAGGGCTGGCGAACATTTTTATCCAGTTTGCTATGCCAGTTTCCCCTTCTGCGAGGGGAGTTGGGCGAGGAAACAGGATAGCATAAATGACATCAAAGCCTTGATGTTCTAAGAGGCTAGCGTATTCACCAATGCTGGGGTAATACCAAGGATTTTCTACTTGTGCTTGAGAGATACCAATGGACTCTAAAGCATTGTATAAAGCTGTGGCGATCGCCTTTATATTCCCTTTACCACCAAATTCTGCGACAAAACGCCCTCCGGGTTTTAAGGATTGATGGATGGAAGCGATCGCGCTATCTGCTTCTTTTACCCAATGTAGTACAGCGTTGGAAAATACAGCATCCAATGGCTTATCTACTTGAAAGTTTCTAGCATCAGCAACATCAAAACGGATATGGGGATAGTTTTGTCTTGCCTTCTCAATCATCTCAGATGCATAATCAACTCCCATTACTTCAGCCCCAGCTTGGGCAATTTTTTCTGTGAGTTGTCCAGTACCACAGCCAAGATCCAAAATGGATTCTCCTGGCTGAGGGTTGAGTAATTTCAGTAAGTCTTCGCCATATTGCCAGACAAAGGCGTGTTTATCTTCGTAAAGGGAAGTGTCCCAATTATTGCTTGTTGAAATATTATTCATAAATAAGTATGGTGGTTTTTAATTTTATCTAATAAAACCTTTTTATTGTAGTAGTTAGATTCTCAATTTTTTAAAAGTCGATAATCGATATATAGCAATCCTAAATCATTTGTGAAAGAGAAGATACCCAACTTCTTTGAATAGATACAAAATTTTGTAAAATCTTCCAAATTCACCCTTTTGGGTTTATCTGGTGAGGTTTTGTACCGACTTATATTTCTGATTTATTAAATAAGTAGGGAATCTGAGGGTCAAATGAGTAATACCAAATAATTTGCTAAACTCGGAATCATCATCAGGAGTAAGTGTGATGTTTCAAGCCTTACCAAAAATGATCGCTTTTGAAGAATTCCTCAATTGGAAGCCAGATGGAGGACGCTATGAACTACACGATGGGGTAATTGTTGAAATGCAGCCAGTAGGAGATCATGAAGAGATTAATGGTTTTTTAGCTAAAAAACTAAACGTGGAATTTGAACGGCTGAGTCTCCCCTACCTTATACCCAAGCAAACACTAGTTAAGGTTCCTGACAAAGAGTCGGGTTATTCACCTGATGTAATCGTGATAAATCAAAAGAATCTTTCAGCAGAACCGATGTGGAAAAAGTTTTCAACGGTTACTCAAGCTGCGTCGGTTCCCCTAGTTATTGAAGTCGTCAGCACGAATTGGAAGGATGATTATGCACACAAGCTGGTTGACTACGAAACTTTTGGTGTTCCTGAATACTGGATTACTGATTATTTAGCTTTAGGCGGTAGAAGGTATATAGGTAATCCCAAACAACCGACTATTTCCGTTTACTATTTGGTGGATGGTGAGTATCAAGTTAACCTGTTTCGGGGTAGCGATCGCATCATATCGCCTACATTCCCAGAATTGAATTTGACTGCGGAACAGATTTTTCAAGCTGGGCGATCGCAAAATCAATTATGAACGCAGTGCTGACACTCCCATAGGGCCACGAGTCACGCCTAATTGATTTTGCAACTTCAACTCGCGCCAAAGTTGGGAACCTGTAATCTCACCTTGCAATAATTGACTATAAAAATGTATTGTTTTACTCACTTGCTCTGGTGTTTCGTTCACAAACTCGATGCGGAAGTGGCGTAACCCCAGTTCTATCAGACGCTGTACGTACTCGGCTCCCGTTTGAGCAGTGCCGTTAAATACAGTATTGCGGCAACCTACATCTGCTTTGATGACGTGTTCGCTGCCTACACGGTCTTTTAATTTCACTTCCTGCTTTTCACAAGGTCGTCCACAGTTGGTGTAATCTGTACCCGTCGAGAGAAAGGCACAAAAAACACAATGCTCCATGTGAAACATCGGTATATGCTGATGGATTGTCACCTCAAACCACTGGGGTGGACAACTGGTGAGTAAATCTTGAAGTTGGGTAATATTCAGGTCGTAGGATGCCGTCAGCCGTTCTAAACCAAAATGTTGCTGAAAGTAGTCTGCTGTTAAGGAATTAGCAACGTTGAGCGAAAAATCTCCGATACAACGGTCTGCTGCAAAGAATTGCAATTGGTCATAGTTCCGTATCAGATAGCCATCTGCTTCACAGGCACGGACTTGCTGCAAAATCCAATTTTCTCCCGGTTTGGTAATTCGGGGTGGTGCAACCCAAATTGTGGGGAGTTGGGAGTTGGGAGTGGGGAGTTGGGAGTTAGGAGTTAGGAGTGCTGAGTTATGAGTTGAAAGTGAAGAATTTTCTGCTTTGTTTTTTTGCTGTTGCTGGCGCACCATTTGCACCGCTTTTTGGTAGGCACGGGGGTCTTCAAATTCACAATACAGTGTTTCAATACCAGCTTTGAGAGCGGCTTGCAGTTGCTTGAGATTTCGTACTAGGACGATGAGTGAAGGAGATGTAGCTTTAGCTTCCCGCAGGGTGGGAGATGAGGGGAGTAAATTTTGGAAAGAGACATCAGAATGTAATTGCCAGCGTTTGGGTTGACTTCGCAATTCTTCCAACTGTGCTACCATTTCCCGCCGCATCCGGTTCAACTCACTTACGGGTAGCATAATAGCACCGCTGAGGTGGTTGGTTAGTGTTCCTAAACAGAAAGATGTGTTACCGAGACGACCGAATTGTTCTTTTAAACGATCTGTATCTAGCGATTTGGTGTGCGCTTCCACCAGAGAAATTGCAGATTCTACCTGTACAATATTACCGATTTGATCGCGGGCGATCGCAATTAATGGCTGACCAACTTCTCCATAAATCTCCAAGTCAATCGGACGCTGAAATTGTGGGTTCTCGCCAGCAAAACTCTGACGCACTTGCTTATCGAGTTCTGGATCGCTGGTTTTCCAAATGCGATCGCCTATATGCACTCGGCGTAAGTTCAAGTCATTTCTACCAAAGGTCAGCACACTTTCCTTTCCTTTGGAAACCACCCCATAAACTCGCCCACCTTCTTCCTTCGCCTCTGGATGACCGCAGTCAAATACAATTCCATCCCCTGGCTTGACAGGCGCTTCCAATTTGACTGTTACTTCCTCGTTGTGAATGCGGCTGACTTCACCTAAATAAACCCCACGTTTTTTACCAAAGCGGGCGTGAACTAGTTCCTGATTATTAATTCCGCCAAACCAACCCGTGTAGAGTCCGCGAGAAAATGCCATTACTAGGTTGTAATGTTCTTGGCCTGATTGACCTCTCCCCCCTTCTCTTGTAGGCAAAGAGGGGTTAGGTATTTCCAATTCCGTCATTACACTATCCAAAGCTTGCCGATAAACACGGGTGACATTAGCAACATACTCTGGAGCTTTCAGGCGACCTTCAATTTTGAGACAGGTTACTCCTGATTTCACCAAATCAGGCAGAACATCTAACCCTGCTAAGTCTTGAGGACTGAGTAAATATTTGCGCTCTTTTAAATCCACAACTTTCCCATCGGCGATTAAATCGTAGGGCATCCGGCAAGCTTGGGCACATTCTCCTCGGTTAGCAGAACGTCCACCTAAAGCCTCACTAGTCAAACATTGACCGGAATATGCCACGCACAAAGCACCATGAACAAAAACTTCCAAGGGCAGCGAAGTTTTTTGTTGGGCAATCTGCTGCTGAATTTTATTGATTTCTTTGAGAGAACATTCACGCGCCAGCACCACCAATTGACAACCAAGAGATTTGGCAAATTCTACCCCAGCCGCACTGGTAATCGTCATTTGCGTGGAAGCATGGATGGGAAAATCGGGGGAAAGTTGACGGATGAGACGGCATATACCAATATCTTGAACGATCGCTGCATCCACACCAGCTGCAATAATTGTGCGGAGATATTGCTGTGCTTCTGCTAGTTCTTTGGGAAATATTAGTGTGTTGACAGTGACATAACCCTTTACACCCCGACGGTGCAGGAATGTCATCAATTGGGGTAAGTCCGCCTCAGTAAAATTTTGTGCCCGCATTCTGGCGTTAAACCGATCCAAACCGAAGTAAATCGCATCTGCCCCATTTTCCACAGCAGCTTTAGCACATTCCCAATTACCGGCTGGCGCGAGTAGTTCAGGACGTTGAAGGGAGAGTTGGGACGAAGGGCGATCGCTTTTCATTAGATTTAGGGAGGATTAACTAGCACCATAGTGATTTTATCTAAGTTGGTGGGGGATGGTGCGATCGCTCTCTCATCTGCGGTTCATTCAATCCTCTTCTCCTCTGCATCTGGAGTAAGTAGACAGGCGAGAAGAAACAGAACTATATTAAATTTAGTTAAAAAAAGTTTCGCTAGGTTGTCAATGTATTAATAAAATGGAAATTTTTAAATCAAGCACCGCCATAAATTGGAATTAAACTTGTGTTAAAGATGCTTTTCATACAGTTGTTAAAACAGCACTTGAAAAAGATGGCTGGTTAATCACTCACGATCCTTATGCTCTCCAGGCAGGAACCCTTGAATTATATGTTGATTTAGGAGCAGAAAAAGTTATTGCAGCCGAAAAACAAGGACAAAAAATAGCTGTTGAAATTAAAAGTTTTCTAAGCCCGTCAAAAATCACAGAACTTTATGCTGCATTAGGACAATTTATTATTTACCGAATTGCTTTACAAAAACAAGAAGCTAATCGTACCTTATATTTAGCAGTTACTAGTACTGTTTACAATGAGTTTTTTATTCTTCCATTTATCCAATCTGTAATTAAAACTAATCAGCTCTGTTTACTAATTTATAATATTGAACAGGAGGCGATTGCAGAATGGCAAAGCTAGAATAATATCGAAAATATATTAAGATTTTGCTAGAACAACACGCTAGTACTGTTTGGGATAATCGCATTCAAGCAGAGACGATTTTTGATACAGAACACGATCGTTATCAATTAGTTTATGTAGGTTGGCGCGAGCAAGACCGCATATATGGCCCTGTTCTCCATTTAGATATTATTGACGAAAAAATCTGGATTCAGCAAGATGGCACAGAGGTAGGAATTGCTAATGAATTGGTTGAATTAGGTGTCCCAAAAGAGGATATTGTTTTAGGTTTTCAGTTACCATCGGTGCGTAAATACACAGATTTTGCTGTTAGTTAAGGGTGGGTTTCAAGCCGCGTTCAATAGTCACTTTTAAGGCTTTTGACAATAGTTTCAGCCATTTTCTGCCAGGTTGCCTTTTACTTATGATTGTATCTGCGATCGCTCTGCATCTTCTGGTTAAAAAAGAGCGATCACTTTTCTTTCTTGGCGTCTTGGCGGTTCGTTAAAAAGAGCGATCGCTATTAGACAGAATAGAACTCAAATTGGGAATACTGAGTAAAGTGCGGTTATTTGCTGCGGAGAATCCAAGCGACTTTTTGCCAGATATAGCCCTACTGAGTATTTATCAACTTGGAAAAGATTATGACTTTACCAGTAACAGTAACCTTTATGCTTGCTGATTGGATCATTAAAGGAATTGCAGATGGAACATTGGAAAGGGTTGGAGGTGTAATCCGAGAAGTAGGAAGCAAACATATCGTTACGTGGTTACGGGAGCAGGGATCTCCTACAGAAAATCAGTTAGGGAAAATTGGGCGAAGTATGCTACTAACTCAAGGAATTTTGCAGGTAACTAGTGCAGTCAGTATACTTAACCTGGGTGTCTCAGTTATAGGCTTTGCTGTGATAGCACAACGCTTAAAAGAATTAGAGCAACAGCTACAACAAGCACAAAAACTGTTAAATCACATTAATCGTAAAATCGATCTTAGTTTCTATGCTAATTTTCGTGCTGCAATTGAATTAGCAACTAATGCCTTTACGATGACCAAAACTGAAAATCGTAGAAGTAGCGCACTACAAGCTATTAACCGCTTTTTAGAAGCAGAGCATATTTATACTGAATTTGCTGATATCGAAATTGAGCAAAAAAGCCAAATTGCTGATGAATATCTGCTGACTTTATCTTTAGCCTACCTAGCTGAAGCACGTTGTTATCTTGAATTAGAAGAACAAGAAACCGCACTTCGCCGCTTCCAAGAAGGGTCAATAGTTATTCGTTCTCGTATTCAGAAATATGTTAAGCTTCTGCTTACTTTGAACCCAGCAGTATACTTACAGCCTCAGTTCAGAGGTCAGATTGATTTGCGGAGGCTAACCCGAATTTACCAATGGCTCGACCCAACTTTGAATGAAAATGCAGTCTTTGATATGCAACGTATGAATCTATTCATGTTGGCTAAAGATCCGAATAACGCGAAGTGGGTAGAATCGATACCAGCAGCAATTTGGGATTCTAAAGTAGATTGGGTAGGCAAAGCAATTTGGGATGATCCTAAGCCGCAGATTTATGCACGTCTTCCTAAAACTTTGGAGCTAGTAGAATCTATGATTGAAACCAATCGCCGTTTTGAATCTTACCAAACAGAAGTACAAGCAATATCCCAATTAGGAATCAGCTTTCATGACTGGCTTAAATTAACTCCATCTACAGAAATTAAACCAGACGGTGCAGAATTAATGTACATCATTCCATCCAAACCTTTAGAGTTACAGCCTTCAATCTGATATCCAATCCGGTAGCATCTAAATGATTAAAAAACCGCAGAGACGCTGAGGGCACAGAGGGAGAGGAAAGAGGAATAATTCCGATAAAATGGATTTGATATGAATTAAGTTCTCTCTTTTCCTCTGTGTTCTCTGCGCCTCTGCGGTTCGTAAAAAAAGGCGAACCCGAAAGTTCGCCCGTAACATAGTATTATGCTGTTGCTCAATCCAAACTCAAATCTAAATCTTCGCTTCTTCTCTCACCAACTTATCCCAACCTAAATCTTTCAAATTATTATTCCGACGCAACGGACGAGTCACCAACTCTAACATGTCACGCGCATTCGTAAAGCCGTGAATTTGAGCAAAAGTGAACTCCACCGACCACTTAGTATTAATACCACGTGCTTCCAACGGATTAGCGTGAGCCATACCAGTAATTACCAAATCTGGTTTCAACTCATAAATCCGTTGAAGTTGATTGTAATTATCCGGCTTCTCTACAATCCTTGGCAGGGGTGAATTCATTTCCTGGCAAGTTTTCTCCAACAATGCCAACTCAGCAGCTTGATAACGCTTATCCATGTAGGGAATGCCGATTTCGTGAACAGTCATCCCGCAACGGATTAAGAATCTTGCTTGGGAAATCTCCAGCAAGTTATCACCCATGAAGAATACAGACTTACCGCGAATCAGTTTCACGTAATCTTCCAAGCCTGCCCAAATTTGGGCTTCCCGTTCATCCAAACCCTTGGGAGTAATACCAAACACCGAGCAGATTTTCTCAATCCAAGCGCGAGTACCATCGGGGCCAATGGGGAAGGGTGCGCCAATGAGTTTACACTTGCGGCGGCGCATTAAGGTGGTAGCTGTGCGGCTGAGGAAGGGGTTGACACCAGCGACATAATACCCTTCTTCCAGTACTGGCAATTCTGTGAAGCGCTTCGCGGGTAGCCAGCCGGAAACTTTGATGCCTTGTTTCTTCAGTTCCAAGGTTAACTGAGTAACTACGGGGTCGGGAAGGGAGCCAAAGAGAACTAGTGGTGGATGATCTACGTACTCAGATTCATCTTGGGCAACATCTTCTTTCTTCTTACCAAAGTTGAGTAATTTAGCGATCGCATTACGTTCACTTTTCTCTGTTTCCGCCACAGGAGCCTTATCAGGGCAACGGTTAGCCATTGCTGCCAATACCGTGTCTTCCCCTTGGGTGAAGGCGTAATCTAGACCATTTGCCCGCGCTACAACGATGGGAATCCCGATTTCAGATTCCAACTTCGGTGCCAAGCCTTCTAAATCTGTTTTGATAATTTCGGTGGTGCAAGTGCCAATCCAGACAATTACACTCGGATTGCGATCGCGTTTAATTTGCAAGCACAACCGTTTTAACTCTTCATAATCACTCAGCTGTGCCGAAATATCGCCCTCTTCCAACTCTGCCATTGCATAGCGGGGTTCAGCAAAAATCATCACCCCCATCGCGTTTTGCAGGAAGTAGCCACAAGTTTTTGTCCCAATCACCAAAAAGAAGCTATCTTCAATTTTTTGGTATAACCACGCCACGCAGCTAATTGGGCAAAAGGTATGGTAATTCCCGGTTTCACATTCAAAGCTTAAAGCTTCTGGTTGTTGAGCGACAGTCATTTTGGTTTTTTCTCCCCTTGATATTTAATGGCAGTTCAACCAATTTCAGATTTTAGATTGATAATTTTGGATTGAAGGTTGGGACAACAAAAGTATCCGCTGTCTAACGACAATTTCCCTAATTCCTCATCCAAAACCCCAAATCTAAACCTTAAAATTGCGAAGAACGGCAATAATTAAGCGTTGGGGAAGAGGCGGGCAATTTCTGATTCATCAAAAACGCCTGCTGGCAGTTCTTCCCCCAAAAAATCGTTACTTTCTTCAGCCTTTTGTAAAGCTGTTTCATCACCCCAGACATCTGATAACACGTCTTTAAACGCATTCTCATCTAGCGGAATATCTCCAAGCCCCTCGTCTTCGTCTTCATCCAGCTTTATTTCCGTTGCAGCTGTTGTATCGAAAGCAATTTCCCCAAACTCATCTGCTTCTAAACTAGAGCTTTGGAAAGACTCATCTATTGAGTTGTGTCCGTTGGTTAAGGAAATATCGCCAAAGCCATTTTCCGTTTCTTCCAACTCGCTGATTCTCAGGCTTTCATCCTCAGAATCCCCCATTGCGAACTCTTGAACTACCGCCACCGACGCAAAGCCATTTGTATGAGCGTGTGTCAATGTTTCATCTTCAGGCTTTTCATCAATGACAGTTGCTGCTGCTTCTACGTATCTCTCTACTTCTGGGTTGATGACGAAGCGATTACCGAGAGCTAAATCTGGGTCAAAATGCAAATCCAGCACCTCAATTAGGGTATCGGCGTCAGGATTAAGTTTGGCAAAGGGCAGCATTAACTGCGCTAGTTTTGGCTCTAGGGCGTTAAGAACTCCCAGGATGAGGTAGGAAGGTGGTCGCTTCCCGCCATCAGGGGTGTACACCGATTCCACTTCCATGTGGAGGGTAATCCAGTCTCGATTATTCTGGAAAAATTGCAACCACTTTTGCTTTATTGAATCCGTAAAGCTGTTAAAGAATGCCATGTTATTGTCCCCCATCCTGAGAACTTGGTGATTTATACAATCATCAAGTCTAGTTCTTCTTCTGAATTAGGAACCTGGGGTTTACCCGGATTTAGATAAAAATCGGACAACAAAGAGAACAACTCCCGATCTGGTGTGTCGTTAGGTACAACACCTTCGGGACGCGCCAGAATTTGGTCGGCGATGTTGAGATAGTAGTCGCAAACGTAGTCTAGGGAAGGATCTTGCTCTGCCATTTCAAACAAAGTCTTACCTTTCACACGGGAAACACGGATATCTTCAATTAAAGGTAAAACTTCTAGAACTGGCATGGGCACTGCTTCTATATATTTTTCAATCAAGTCGCGCTTGGAGGTGCGATTGCCAATTAACCCCGCTAAACGCAGTGGGTGAGTTCTTGCTTTTTCGCGGACTGAAGCAGCGATCCGATTGGCAGCAAATAAAGCATCAAAGCCGTTGTCTGTAACAATCAGGCAGTAATCTGCATAGTTGAGTGGTGCTGCAAAACCACCGCAAACTACGTCACCGAGAACGTCAAAGAGAATTACATCGTACTCATCAAAGGCGTTGAGTTCTTTAAGTAATTTTACGGTTTCACCGACTACATAGCCGCCACATCCAGCACCCGCAGGTGGTCCACCAGCTTCTACGCAATCAACACCGCCGTAGCCTTTATAAATTACATCTTCTGGCCAGACATCTTCGTAGTGATAGTCTTTTTCTTGGAGGGTGTCGATAATTGTGGGAATCAAAAACCCAGTCAGGGTGAAGGTGCTGTCATGCTTCGGGTCGCAGCCAATTTGCAGCACTTTCTTGCCACGTTTAGCTAGGGCGACGGATATATTACAGCTAGTTGTGGATTTACCGATACCACCTTTTCCGTAGACTGCTAGTTTCACTGTTGTTTCCCTCTTATAGCTTCTTGTCAAACTTGTGGCTCAAACATTTGCCTTCACCTTTCCTGAGATGGCGATGCGTGAGGTCTGTTGATGTCATTATTGGGCAAATTACCTAGAAAAGAAAGCGGCTCCTAATCTGAAAAACGGTCTTATCAAATGAATTAAAGCTTAATTATGTCTATTTGGATTTTTATGAGGCTTAAAGACTTTAAAAGCTCTCAAAAGAGCCATTAAAAAATTTTATTACTTATTTTTATAAAAAGAGTTACAAAAAACAAAAATCTGAAATCTGCTTTTTTGAATGCTTTTCATAGAATTAGCTGATGTTTTTACAACGTGTTTTCAAGGCATTGGGGCGCAGGGTCAAGGGGAAAGAGAGGTATATGCAGCCTGATCCTGGAAATACTACTGGAATTTGCGTTAGCGTAGCTCACCGAAGGTATCGAAGATAAATCGCCAGTTTTCAACCTATAGCTAAGACTGTTTAGTTGCTGCTTGAGAGTAAGTTAGTGTGATTTTGTAAAAATTTATTAAATTACCAGATATTGTCTAAGATTATTAAATTATTTCGGCTGCCGCCTGTGAACAGGGCGGCAGCCTATTAATGGGCATTTTCAGGCAGATACTGGGAAGGAGGCAAATCAGGACACTTCAGTTTCAAGTCCGTGGATTTCCTGTAATGTTTGCCAGCCAGCTTGCCACTGGGAGTTATCTTGTAATAATTTGGCATTTATCCAAAAACGGACTTTCGGATCGCAAGCAGCAACCATTTCGGCGTAAACCCACTTAGCCTGATTTTTACGATTGACAACTTGGAAGTGCCGCCAGCCATCAACTTTTTGCTGTGCTGTCCATTTAGAACCAACTAGGTAAGGAAATTTTTGTTTTTTAGTCATTTGTTATTCGTCATTTGTCATTTGTCATTGGGAAAACACTTTCTTTATCCCAAATTTCCAATATGCAATTAAGATGTCAACAAATCGCCGTTACGGGTAAACTTTTGGCAATGCAACTCATTATCTTGCTGGACACATAGCGAAAACCATCTAATATGACTCCAGCAGGTATTGATGCTGTTGGTAATTTTGCGCTTTTTCTTGGAAAGGCGTTGCCTTACAACTTCATTAGGGCAAAGAATTTCTAACGTGCCTGTACCATCTTCGTAATTGACGATGCGAAATAGACAGTCTTGCAACATAGCACGGCTGCTGCTGTCGAAGAACCGCTTAAATCGCTGTAGCTTTTCCCCTTCGCTCATTTGGCTGATGGGTTTTATTTTCAAGAAATCTTCATCCTCAAAGTCAAAGTCATCATCTTCAAAGTCGTAGGGGTCAATCATTTTCAGCATCCACTAAGCGACCTGGGATTATGGTAACTCTGTGTGGGGGCAGGAGGAGAATGGTGGAAGCAAGGTAGAAAAACTTTAATACGAGTGAGTGTACGCATTGAGCCAACCATCGTTGTGAATACTGCCAAGCCCCTAAACGATCATTTCGATTTGATGCAAGTTTAGGTATAGGGTTAAGTACAATAATTGAGAATTGCCCATAGGAAATGGGAAGTACGGGAAAATACGACTTTTACAAGACGTGAACACCGATCTAGGCGATCGCTATCCTGTTCATACAATATCTATATATCTATTGAGATGAGAGCAGAAATTTTCTTTACTTGGTGTTCTGGTGGTAGCCTGCGACAAGCCACTACACCTTTACGTTCCTGAAAAAGCCTATGCAACCTACTAATCCTAACCAATTTACAGAAAAAGCCTGGGAAGCGATCGCCCACACCCCGGATATTGTTAAACAATATCAACAACAGCAAATTGAAAGCGAACACCTGATGAAAGCGCTGCTAGAACAAGATGGTCTAGCAACAGGGATTCTCACAAAAGCGGGTGTTAACCTCCAAAAACTGGGCGATTACACTGAACAATTTTTCCAACGTCAACCGAAAGTATCAGGTAATAGTACCTCAGTATACTTAGGACGCAGCTTAGATACACTTCTAGATCGAGCAGACGGATATCGCAAAGAGTTTCAAGATGAATATATTTCAATTGAACACTTATTGCTGGCTTACGCTAAAGATGACCGCTTTGGCAAAGCTTTATTCCAAGAGTTTCGTTTAGACGAAGGCAAACTCAAAAATATTATTAAACAAGTTCGTGGGAGCCAAAAAGTGACCGATCAAAATCCAGAAGGCAAATACGAAGCACTGGAAAAATACGGGCGTGACCTCACCGAAGCCGCGCGTAAAGGTCAACTCGATCCAGTAATTGGGCGAGATGATGAGATTCGTCGCACTGTGCAAATTCTGTCTCGCCGCACCAAAAATAATCCTGTGCTAATTGGTGAACCAGGTGTTGGTAAAACTGCGATCGCTGAAGGATTAGCACAGCGCATTATCGCAGGTGATGTACCTCAATCCCTCAAAGACCGTAAGCTAATTGCTTTAGATATGGGTGCTTTGATTGCAGGGGCAAAATTCCGGGGTGAATTTGAAGAACGCCTGAAAGCAGTATTAAAGGAAGTTACTGAATCTGGCGGCAATATTGTTTTATTTATTGATGAAATTCACACCGTTGTCGGCGCTGGTGCAACCCAAGGCGCGATGGATGCGGGTAACTTATTAAAACCGATGTTGGCGCGGGGAGAATTGCGTTGTATTGGGGCAACAACCCTGGATGAATACCGCAAATATATCGAAAAAGATGCTGCATTAGAAAGACGTTTCCAGCAGGTTTATGTCGATCAGCCTAGTGTAGAAGATAGTATTTCGATTTTACGCGGGTTGAGAGAACGTTATGAAAACCACCACGGGGTGAAGATTTCTGATAGTGCTTTAGTTGCAGCAGCCGTATTGTCGAGTCGATATATTAGCGATCGCTTCTTACCAGATAAGGCAATTGACTTGGTAGATGAAGCCGCCGCGAGATTGAAAATGGAGATTACCTCCAAACCAGAAGAACTCGACGAAATCGATCGCAAGATTCTGCAATTGGAAATGGAGAAGCTATCGCTGCAAAAGGAAAGCGATGCTGCTTCTCGCGAACGTCTAGGAAGACTGGAAAAAGAAATTGCCGATCTCAAAGAAGAACAAAAAACTCTGAATACTCAATGGCAGTCTGAAAAAGATATCATTGACAAAATTCAGTCTGTTAAAAAAGAGATTGAACGGGTTAACTTAGAGATTCAGCAAGCAGAACGCGACTACGATCTTAACCGCGCTGCGGAATTGAAATACGGTAATTTAACCAGTTTGCATCGTCAATTGGAAGGAGTAGAAGCTGAATTGGCCAGCACTCAAAGAAGTGGGAAATCACTATTACGCGAAGAAGTCACAGAAGCTGATATTGCCGAAATTATTTCTAAATGGACAGGAATTCCGATCAGTAAGTTGGTGGAATCGGAGAAAGAAAAACTGCTGCATTTAGAAGATGAACTGCATCGTCGCGTAGTTGGACAAGAAGAAGCAGTCACAGCAGTAGCTGATGCAATTCAGCGATCGCGGGCTGGATTAGCCGATCCTAATCGTCCCATCGCTAGCTTTATTTTCCTTGGGCCGACAGGTGTGGGTAAAACCGAGTTGGCGAAAGCGCTGGCGGCGTATATGTTCGATAGCGAAGATGCGCTGGTGCGAATCGATATGTCTGAGTACATGGAGAAACACGCCGTCTCTCGCTTAATTGGTGCGCCTCCAGGATACGTGGGTTACGAAGAAGGCGGACAACTTACAGAAGCGATTCGTCGCCGTCCTTACTCAGTGATTCTCTTCGACGAAATCGAGAAAGCACACCCTGATGTCTTCAATATCTTCTTGCAAATTCTTGATGATGGTCGCGTCACTGATGCCCAAGGTCATAAGGTGGACTTCAAAAACGCTATTATCATCATGACTAGCAACATCGGTTCGCAGTACATTCTTGATATCGCTGGGGACAACAGCCACTACGATGAAATGCGCCGTCGCGTCATGGAAGCAATGCGAAATAGCTTCCGTCCAGAGTTCCTGAACCGGATTGATGAAATCATCATTTTCCACGGTTTAGATAAGAAGGAATTGCGGCATATTGTGCTACTGCAAGTGGAAAGATTACGTCAAAGATTGAGCGATCGCAAAATATCTCTCAAACTATCGGATTCTGCACTTGACTTTTTAGCAGAAGTAGGATATGACCCAGTGTATGGGGCGCGTCCACTGAAGCGGGCGATTCAGCGAGAGTTAGAAACTCAAATTGCTAAATCCATCTTGCGCGGCGAATTCAACGACGGCAACACCATCTTTGTAGATGTGCAAAATGAAAGGTTGTCGTTTAGCCGTTTACCAGTTGAAGTTTTTACCGGATAATTACACCTGATAAATCACACACAAAAACCCGTTTTCTGACAGAGAGCGGGTTTTTGAATTATCTATAGGTAAAGTGAGTGAAAATCCAATCAGTAATGCCTAAACTTTTGATTGAGTCTTACACATAACTTGTCGCATTTTACGCATATTTGCAGGCAACTCTAAATTCATCGCTTGTTGAATAAAAATAGATGGAATCGGAATTAGAGGTGTCGCTTGCACAGTATAAGCAAGTATTGTGCCATTACCACAATCTTGTAATTCTAAATTGGCGTCAAAGTCCTCAAAAGTCCCATTTACCATGCGAAATTGGATTTGCTGCCCTAGCACTTCTACAACATTGAGGTAAATTTCCACTTGAGCCGTGAAAAAGAAGAAGGCTTTTTGTGCTGCTTGATACAGACGTTTAACTTCACCTTTATGTATTACCTCACTCTTGGTGATATCGGGAAAATATTGCACCCAGCGGGGATAATCAGTTAATTGCTGCCAAACGTGCGATCGCACCATCGGCAAATACATCCAGGCTGTCACCGCGCCACCCGATAGCTTGTGCGATCGCGTTTCTACTAAAATTTCACCCTGTACCAGTAACTTTTGCTTGTCTTGACTCCAAGCCATATCTGAACCTGCAATAATTGAATCTGATATATAAGACGCAGACATAATGATTAAGTTACTCCTCAACTCATCCACCTAAATAAAGTTGCAACTACAAGCCATAAAACTTGATTTAGATCCAACCCATTATTAAATTAGTTCCAGTTTAATACTTATCTTTTCCGGAAAGGATGATTTTTTGCTCATCATTTCAGTTACTTTACTGGAAAAACTGTGTTTCTTATCACAATTAACATAATTAATATTTCAGTGAGTTTTGTCAAAGTAATACTTGTAGATGAAAAACTGCGTTGTTAACAGCTAGAATGGCACAAACACGATTTAACATCAAGTACCTTACCCTAACGTTTGGATAGTATCTCTCGGTTTTTACGTGTTATTTCTGATGAAACTATAACTTCATCGTAACTTCATATTTTAATTATCAATATCAAGTGTAATGTCTGTTGAGTTGAGAGGAAAATTAGGTGAATCAATCTTCTTTAAATCGTAGATTAATCCAGATTTTTGGTACACTTCTCGGCATTAGCGTTGCCGTCTGGGTACTGAGAGGTATTGGTATTCTCACTTTTATCCCAGGTGGAATTATTTGGCTACTGCTACTTGGGGCGATCGCGATCGGAATTATCAGTTACGCCCAAAGGACATGGTGGCGTTTTTAGTCATTTGACTAATGACTTTGCGAAGCGGTTTGATTTTCATGCCGTAGTCTCGTTTAAGAATTGTAGCTTGCCTATTTTGACCACTGCCAAAAGTATTTAATAGGGAAGCAATGCCAAGAATTTACGAGGGTAAAGGAACATGGGAAAGTATAAATGTACTGTTTGCGGGTATATATATGACCCAGAACAAGGCGATCCAGATAGCGACATAGCACCGGGAACAGCCTTTGAAGATATACCAGAAGATTGGTCATGTCAAACTTGTGGTGCGACAAAAGCCGACTTTGAACCTGATGAAGAGTGAAAATAACAGCTAGCCTAGAAAGTAGGTGCTGTAAAAGAGACATTTTTGAAATTGTTACCGTTACAAATTGTAGTTATTGGGGGTGGGGCAGCAGGATTTTTTGGCGCGATCGCTTGTGCTAAAGCCAATCCTGATGCCCAAGTTACTTTACTCGAAGCCAGTCGTCAACCCCTAGCAAAAGTGCTAATTTCTGGTGGCGGACGCTGCAACGTCACTCACGCTTGTTTTGAACCGGAAGAGTTAGTGCAAAATTACCCCAGAGGTGCAAAAGCTTTGCGGGGTGCTTTGACTCGGTTTGGGCCTCAAGATACAGTAGCTTGGTTTGCTGCTGGTGGAGTCTATCTCAAAACGGAAGCTGATGGCCGGATGTTTCCTGTCACCAACACTTCAGAAACCATTGTGGAATGTCTAATTAAATCGGTAGCGAAAGCTGGGGTAAAACTCCGTATCGGTACACACGTAACTTCGGTGAGAACCGCAGCAGACGGGGGTTTTGATATTCTTCTGAAGTCGGGAGAGACAATTAAATGCGATCGCCTACTTTTAGCGACCGGCAGTAGCCTTGCAGGTTATAAAATTGTTCGAGAGTTAGGTCATCAAATTGAACCGCCAGTACCCTCGTTATTTACTTTTAATATTCTCGATCCTAAGCTGCGGGAATTAGCTGGAGTTAGCGTTAATCCTGCTCAATTGCGCTTATCTGCGGGCGGAAAATCCCAATTGCAACAAACTGGGCCATTGCTAATTACCCACTGGGGTTTGAGTGGCCCCGCTGTTTTGAAGCTTTCTGCTTGGGGTGCGAGAGTTCTGCACGAAAGCCGCTATCAAGCCACATTATTGATTAATTGGCTGCCTAATTTGCACCAAGAACAAGTGCGAGAAAAAGTTTTAGCCGTTAAAGATGAATGGGGAAAGAAAGCGATCGCATTGCATCGTGGAGTCGATCTACCCCATCGTCTCTGGCAATATATCATTGCCCGTGCAGGTATTACCACAGAAGACCGTTGGGCAGAAATATCTAGTAAAACCTTAAATCAACTGGTGCAAGAACTTAGTCAGGGACAATACTTAATCAACGGCAAAGGAGCCTTCAAAGAAGAATTTGTTACCTGTGGCGGTGTCAAGCTCAAAGAAGTCAACTTCAAGACAATGGAAAGTCGGTTAGTTCCTGGTCTTTATTTTGCCGGAGAAATCTTAGATATTGATGGCGTTACCGGTGGGTTTAACTTCCAAAGTGCTTGGACAACCGGGTATTTAGCAGGGGTAGCAATGGCGACTAGCCAGCCGATCTAAAATTGATGGATTTGGAGTGACACAAAGACGCGGAGATTTTTCTCCGTGTTAACCCGAACCCATTTACCAGTTCTTTAGGAACAAGCGATCGCTACTTAATGGGACTTAGACAAAAAGTAACTACAAAAAACCCTCAAATGTATATACAGAGAGATTTTGACATCGTTTTGCGTAATTTATTGATATATCTGGGTTTCAAGCATTTTTGAGTGTTTGGTGTATTTTCCTTGCCCTGCATGGGTTTGAGGCTTGTTTATGGCTCAAAAATGTTTAAGTCCCGCTATGGCTGCTTGATTTGCGGCAAACAAAACCGTTATTGCCAGCTTTTTCAACTTCATCACTATGGTGAAACGATCGCCACGGAAGATAATCAACGCCTTAAGACGCTATTGAGAGAAGATTCAGTGAAAGTAGACTCATCTTTACAACCAGAGACATCAACAGAACAATGTCGATGAAGTAATCCAAACTGAAGCGAAGCTAGGAAGGGTCTGATTGTTTCATCACTACGCGTCTACAAAATTATTGTATTGGAGCATAAAGAGGGAAAATTATCTTGCGATTGTAGATCAATTTTGAACACACCCAACAATGAAATTCAGCGAAATTCTCCGTCAATTTGGTGACGCGGCCACCAATCATAGCCTGACTAGCAACCCAGACCAAGATCCAGAAATTACAGGGGTAGCAGCCATTGATGAAGCTACCATCGGTACCATCGGTTACGTAGAAAGTGCAAAATTTAAATCTTTTGTCGGCAATACCAATGCTAGTGCTTTAATTTTGCCCCAGGACGAAAAATTACAGGCGCTTGCACAAGAGAGGGGTATTGTCTGGCTAGCGACCCCAGATCCGCGATTATTGTTTGCCAAAGCGATCGCACTTTTTTATCAACCATATCGCCCTACCCCAGAAATTCATCCCACTGCTGTGATTCACTCTACCGCAAAAGTTGGTAGTGATGTTTATATTGGTCCCCATGCAGTGATTCAACAAGGGGTAGAAATTGGTAATGGTGCAATCATTCATCCTAATGTAGTGATTTATCCAGATGCTAAAATAGGCGATCGCACCACCTTACACGCCAACTGTACTATCCACGAACGCACCCGCATCGGTGCAGATTGCGTCATTCACAGTGGTGCTGTCATTGGTGCAGAAGGCTTTGGTTTTGTTCCCACCCGGACTGGTTGGTTCAAAATGGAACAATCAGGCTATACAGTCTTAGAAGATGGCGTGGAAGTTGGCTGTAACACTGGCATTGACCGCCCAGCAGTCGGAGAAACACGAGTAGGTCGAAATACAGTAATTGATAGCTTAGTGCAAATAGGTCATGGTTGCCAAATCGGTTCTGGTTGTGCGATCGCAGGTCAGGTTGGCATGGCGGGAGGGGTTAAACTGGGAAATCGCGTTATTTTAGCTGGACAAACAGGAATAGTCAATCAAGTGAAGATGGGAGATGGGTCGATGACATCTGCTCAAACTGGGATTCACAGCGATGTTGCACCAGGAGAAATTGTCTGCGGAACTCCAGCCCTTCCTTACAAACTATATCTCAAGGTATGTGCTGTTTATGGTCGCCTACCAGATATGTATCAATCGCTAAAACAATTGCAACGTCAATTCAAAAATAGCAATGATTAAGCTGAAAGTTATCTAAATTACATAACCAAATTCAAAATAACTCTTGTGGGGCGTGAATCTTGCACGTCCCATTCTGTATTCATGTTTAAGCGTATTTTCTTTTTATTTCTATTGATAGATGACAGAAAAGCTATTTAATGATAAATAAGCAACTTTAGAAAGTTGTAGAAAAAAGTAAAGATTTAGTTAATGATTCTTTTTTCTTTGCGTATAAAAAAATAAAGGGCTAAAATCTTTATTAGGACAAAGCACGAACTTGTACGGAATTTTTTAACCAAAGAGAGTAACAAATTAGTTAAAACAACTGTGCATACAGTTCAGTTAACCAAAGACAAAAAATTTTGGAAAGCATTCTAGTTAAAGTTTAGACTCAATGGTTGAAGATAATGTCAATTTTCAAGCTTATCCGAACCGAAATAAGCATTTGCAAATAACTTGTAAAGTATGGTTACAAAGGGTATGTAAACGACCTGAGTAATTTTCCATTATTTGCATCTAATCAGTCAATAAAGTAACTGAAGTGAATTCACTTCGTTAATAAGCATTTGCAAACATACTCTGAAGCATAGGTACAAAGGGTATGTATTTTTTGCTATGCAACCTGCGTGAATAATTGTCCAGACATTCACGCCCAATTAGACAATTAAGCACTAATAAAAATCCACTTATCCCCTAGAATAATGACTGCAATTCTTTCTTTGGATACTAAGATTTCCAACCAATTACAACAAGTTTTGTTAGAACTCACAACAGCACAGGATTTGTCTATACATCCCTTTGTTCAACGCTTTGCTAATGGAGAATTTTCACAAGATGCAATCCGCCAGTTTGCTATAAAAATGCTCCCTGGTTCAAACAGATTCAATATGGCTTTTCTGAAAGTTGCATCCAAAATGGATAGTTACCATGCTAGAACGATTATGCTAGAAAATGCATTTACAGAGCATGGAGAACTCAACTCAGACCTTGCTCATGTAGCATTATTTATGCGTTTTATGAAAGGTATTGATTGCCCTCAGATTGATATCAATGCCGACGATGGAGCGTTTGTCATTCCAGCATTACGCTTTAAGAAATTTGAAATTTGTGATGATGAACCTATAGTACGCTCTTTAGGAAGATTTGCAGCAATTGAGCAAGTTTTACCTGGAATTTTCATCAAATATATCGAAGGACTTCGTAAGATATTTGAAGGGATTGATGACCATACCATCGAATATTTTCATCTCCACTGCCACTTAGATCCAGAACATACAGATGAATTGATTCAAGTAGCCCAAATTTATACCAAGTCTGAGAAAGATGTTGAACTCTTCCGTGAAGGAGTTGAAGATATGGTTAAATCAATTGGCGATATGTTTTCTTGGATGGATGAAAATATCGAAAAAGAAGCGTTAACTTTACGAAGCTAATATCAAAGGAATTCTCAAAATTAGAGTTTAATTAAAGTTATCCAAAATTACCAGTCTTATATATTGTAAGTTGGTTAATTTTGGAAATTTTTTTATCAAAACAATTATTACTGTCCAAAGTCCAATCAATTAACCAGACAAGGGACTTAAGCCCCTTGTACTCCATAAACTAAAATCCTAATTTTTCCAACACTGACTTTGTGGAAACAACGTGACGGTCTAAACCCAATTCTTTTGGACTAACCCCAAGTGCCAAAGCAATCAACTGGGGTAAATGTAACACTGGTAAACCTAGCTTTTGTTCAATCACTTTTTCTACCTCTGGCTGACGGGAATCTAAATTTAAGTGGCACAGAGGACAAGGTGTAACTATACAGTCAGCCCCAGATGCTAAAGCGTCCTGAATATGCATCCCCGCCATCTTAAAAGATTGGGTAGTGGCATAACTAGAAAGCGGCCAACCACAACATTGTGTCCGCCCTCGATAATAAATTGGTGTTGCGCCCACCGCCCGAAACATATTTTCCATCGCTTCCGGTTGGAAAGGGTCATCATAAGGCATAGATTTTTGGGCGCGGAGGAGATAACAGCCATAAAAAGCCGCACATTTTAATCCAGTTAACTTTCGGGTGACACGTTTGGTAATTTCCTCTAAACCGTAATCTGTTACTAAAGCGTAAAGAAGATGTTTAACGTCAGTACTGCCGCGATAAGGCGAACAGCCTTCTTTATGTAGCAAGCCATTAACCTGTTCAATATAAACAGGGTTAGAAGTCTTACATTCTTTCAGGTGTTCGTTGACGTGACCGATAACACCTTGACAAGTGCTGCAATGGGTAAGTAAGGGTAGATTTAATTCTTCTGCTAGGGCAATATTTCTGGCGTTGACTGTATCTTCTAGCAGTTGCGAATCTTCTTTAAATGTGCCGGAACCGCAGCAAGCAGCTTTTTTAAGTTCAACTAGTTCAATACCCAGTGCTTGGGTAAGCGCTTGAGTTGACTGGTAAAGTTCCCGACAGGCTCCTTGAGCAACACAACCGGGGAAGTAAGCGTATTTCAGTGTCTGAGGTAGCATAGAAGTATGTTTGGGTTAGAGCGATCGCTCTAAACAATAACTGTTTTATCATTCCCTTGTTAGCACCATTCTGATGTTTGACGTTTAGCGACCCTTTAACCTAAACAGTTAGGGGTTGCGGCATCTAGATATTCTTAACTGCTAGCAAGGCTGTAAATACTGATCGAGACATTGTAAAAAATTTTAGCAATAATTGGAAAACCGAAGCATTTACACGGTATCGGCGATGGCGTAGCACGCTCCACTGCTCAAGTGTTTTCAGAAAACTTACCCTATTTATTTTAAAAATGGCAGATGTTTTCTAGCAGAAAAACCCTTGGAAGTATGCGGGCGATCGCGCTTGACGATAAGATGTATATGCTCAAAACAATGTCTCCTCTAAAGAGCAGATCGTAGCAAGTGGTTAAGGACTTTTATTTATGAGCCAAGCGGAACTTTTTGAAAAGGTCAAGAAAATCGTTGTCGAACAACTGAGTGTTGATCCCCCAGATAAAGTCACACCACAAGCCAAGTTTATGGAAGACCTGGGAGCAGATTCTCTCGATACCGTTGAGTTGGTGATGGCTTTGGAAGAAGAATTTGATATCGAAATTCCCGATGAAGCTGCGGAGCAGATTACATCCGTTCAAGACGCAGTAGATTATATCAATAACAAAGTTACCGCCTCAGCTTAACTGAGGATTGGAATTGGGGATTGGGATTGGGGAGATTTTTCTCTAATATCTAGCCACTCTTCGCCTGACGCTGCTAATGTCACTAATGCTGACGTTAACGACAGTCACTTGAAGTCAGCAAATCCGATGCCAGTCGCTCGTAAAGGAAATCTTTAAGACCGCGCTGGCTCACCAGTACCTAGTCGCTAACCTCAAATTTTTTGCCTGCTGCTTTTTCGCCATTTTTAACTGAATCATGACAGATCATACACGTAAACGCGTTGTTGTAACTGGTGTTGGCGCGATTACACCTATAGGTAACACAGCAACAGAATATTGGAATGGATTATTGAGTGGACGTAATGGCATTGACTACATCACATTATTTGATGCGTCTCGCCATGATTGCCGGATTGCTGGTGAGGTGAAAAACTTCGATCCACATGATTACTTGGAGCGCAAAGAGGCCAAGCGCATGGATCGATTTTCCCAATTTGGGGTTGCGGCAGCAAAACAGGCTCTAGCTAACTCGGAGTTAGCGATCAATGACCTGAATGCAGAACAGGTAGGTGTGATGATCGGTTCTGGCGTTGGTGGGATTAAGGTATTAGAAGACCAGCAAACTATCTACCTCAACCGTGGCCCCGATCGCTGTAGTCCATTCATGATCCCAATGATGATCGCCAATATGGCCGCAGGATTAACGGCAATTCATACGGGTGCTAAAGGTCCAAACTCTTGTCCTGTAACTGCCTGTGCCGCTGGCTCTAACGCTGTAGGCGATGCTTTTCGCTTAATTCAAGGGGGATATGCCCAAGCGATGATTTGCGGGGGAACAGAATCAGCTGTCACACCATTGTCGATAGCTGGGTTCGCCGCCTGCAAAGCACTCTCTTTTAGCAATGATGACCCGGCTCATGCTTGCCGTCCCTTTGACCGCGATCGCAACGGATTTGTCTTGGGTGAAGGTGCGGGAATTTTAATTCTCGAAGAACTGCAACACGCCCTAAGTCGCGGCGCTCACATTTATGCCGAAATGATCGGCTATGGCATGACCTGTGATGCCTACCATATCACCTCCCCCGTACCCGGTGGACTCGGAGCCGCTAGAGCGATAGAACTAGCTCTTAAAGATGCTGGCATAACTCCCGAACAAATTAGCTATATTAATGCCCACGGCACTAGTACCCCAGCTAATGATTCAACTGAAACCTCAGCAATCAAAAAAGCCTTGGGAGAACATGCTTATAAGGTGGCAATTAGCTCCACCAAATCAATGACAGGTCATTTATTGGGCGGTTCTGGAGGTATTGAAGCAGTCGCAACAGTACTAGCGATCGCAAATGACCAAATTCCACCAACAATCAATCTGGAAAATCCCGATCCAGAATGTGACCTAGATTACGTGCCTAACTCTAGCCGCGCTCAAAAAGTCGACGTGGCAATATCCAATTCTTTTGGGTTTGGCGGTCATAATGTCACACTGGCCTTTAAGAAATACGTTTAAAAGAAGTCAGGAGGCAGGAGGGAGGAGGCAGAAGGCAGGAGGCAGGAGTCAGGAGTAAGAATTTAGAATTCAGTAGTTTAATCCAACTCTGCTCGTTTGCCCCATGCCCCATGCCTTATGCCCCATGCCCCATGCCCCATGCCCAATGCCCAAAGTATCAGAAATATCATTCCGATATAACTTAAGCGTTCAGCATGACCCAATTATCTGCTTGATTTATCACCAGAAACTCAGGAGATCCCGCTTGTCCATCGACAAGCGGGAGTGGGATGATGAGGATACTGTGGGGAATCTAAAATAACCCCAGCAAAAGAAGCTACGAAGAGTGCTAACCCGTCGTTAAAAACAAGAGATTATGACTGTTGCAACCCAATCCGCCAAAGAATTGTCCGTCGAAGAACTGGCTATTAACTCGATCCGCTTCTTGGCTATTGATGCCGTAGAAAAGGCAAAATCGGGACACCCAGGACTACCAATGGGCGCGGCTCCGATGGCTTTTGTCCTCTGGGATCGCTTTTTGAAGTTTAATCCCAAGAATCCCAAATGGTTTAACCGCGATCGCTTTGTCTTGTCAGCCGGTCATGGCTCGATGTTGCAGTACGCCCTGCTGTACCTGACAGGCTACGATAGCGTCACCATTGAAGATATCAAACAATTCCGTCAATGGGAATCCAAAACCCCTGGACACCCCGAAAACTTCATGACCCCAGGCGTGGAAGTTACCACTGGCCCCTTGGGTCAAGGAATTGCCAATGGAGTTGGTTTAGCGATCGCCGAAGCGCACCTTGCCGCAAAATTTAACAAACCCGATACCAAGATTGTTGACCATTACACCTACGTAATTGTAGGTGACGGTTGCAACATGGAAGGAATTTCTGGTGAAGCTTGTTCTTTTGCAGGACACTTGGGATTAGGCAAACTCATCGCTCTGTATGACGACAACCACATTTCCATCGACGGTTCCACAGATGTGGCATTCACCGAAGATGTTTCCAAGCGGTTTGAAGCTTACGGTTGGCACGTCCAACACGTCGAAGATGGCAATACCGATTTAGAAGCGATCGCCAAAGCAATTGAAGCAGCCAAAGCTGTTACCGATAAGCCTTCTTTCATCAAAGTAACAACCATTATTGGTTACGGTTCCCCCAATAAAGCAAACACTGCTGGCGTTCACGGCGCTGCCCTTGGTGGAGATGAAATAGCATTGACTCGGAAAAATTTGGGTTGGGAATACGAGCCTTTCGTAATACCCGAAGAAGCCCTCAACCACACACGCAAAGCAGTTGAGCGCGGTGCAGGCTACGAAACCGAATGGAACAAAACCTTTGCGGACTACAAAGCTAAGTATGCCCAAGAAGCGGCTGAATTTGAACGTTACCTAAGCGGCAAGCTACCCGACGGTTGGGATAAGGTACTACCCACCTACACCCCCGAAGACAAAGGACTACCCACCCGTAAACACTCAGAAACCTGCCTCAACAAACTAGCGGCGGTATTACCTGAATTGATTGGTGGTTCGGCTGACTTAACCCACTCCAACCTGACCGAAATCAAGGGCAAGAGCGACTTCCAAAAAGGGCACTACGAAAACCCCAACATCCACTTTGGTGTGCGGGAACATGCTATGGGCGCAATCTGTAATGGTATAGCGCTGCACACTTCGGGATTAATTCCCTACGGTGCTACCTTCTTAATCTTCACAGATTATATGCGTGCTGCCATCCGCTTATCCGCCCTTTCCCAAGCTGGCGTGATTTGGGTGATGACTCACGATTCCATTGGACAAGGTGAAGATGGCCCGACACACCAACCCATTGAAACTCTAGCTTCCTTGCGAGCTATTCCTAATTTATTAGTGTTTCGTCCCGCAGACGGTAACGAAACCTCTGGCGCTTATAAAATAGCGATTGAAAAAGCGAAGCAAAACGCTCCATCTCTATTGGCGTTCACCCGTCAAAACGTTCCCAACTTGGCTGGTACATCGGTTGAGGGCGTAGCAAAGGGTGGATACACCGTGGTAGATAGCGAAGGTACACCTGATATCATCCTGATTGGTACTGGTTCAGAATTGAGCCTCGCCGTTGGCGCAGCCGAAAAACTTAAGGCTGAAGGCAAGAAAGTTCGTGTTGTTTCGCTACCTTCATGGGAACTATTTGAAGCACAGGATGCGGCTTATAAAGAGTCCATTCTGCCAAAAGCTGTTACCAAGCGTTTGTCTGTAGAAGCTGCCGCTAGTTTCGGTTGGCACAAATACGTGGGTACTGAAGGCGATACTGTTAGTATCGATCGCTTTGGTGCTTCGGCTCCAGGTGGTGTTTGTTTAGAGAAGTTTGGTTTTAGCGTTGATAATGTATTAGCTAAGGCTAAACAATTGTTGGGTTAATAGCAACAGAATATTCTCAAAATAGTGTGAGGTGGGCTGAAAGGCCCGCCTTTTTTTTACATAGAGGAGCGTTGAGGGAGATTGTTTATAATTACGGGATACGGGAATTATTTGATTAATGGAGGGAATTATGGCAGAAGTTGCTAATTATCATCAAGAACTGAGTAACCGCATATCACCAATCGTTGAAAAGCTCATTAAAGGTAATAGCTTATATCAAGTTAAGTTAAACCAACAGGAAATGATAGAAATGTTGGTAGAACTCTTTGGGCAGTTGTCACAAAAAGAAATAAGAGTTATTACCGAGCATGAATTGACACGCAGAATTGATAAGATTCTTGTGTTAGAGGCTGTTTCTGGTACGTTCAATGATTTGACCCCAGAGCAAATCAAAATGTACGATGAAGCAGTAAAACGAAAATAGATTAAGTGACTTATTTATTAGATACAAATATTGTTAGTTACATTTTGAGGAGAAATGCAACTGTTGGCAGAAAACTACGGGATGCTAATCGTTCGGGACAAGAAGTGTTTATCAGTTGCATAACTTATTATGAAGTTAAAAGAGGGCTTTTATATGCAAATGCTATGAGGCAGCTAGCAGAATTTAATCAATTTTCTCAAAAATATGAAGTTTTATTCTTGGATGATATAGAAATTCTTGAGAGAGCCTGCGAAATCCATGTGGATTTACAACGTAGGGGTTTGACGATACAAGAACAAGATATATTGATAGCGGCTACAGCAATTACACGCGGTTTAATTCTCGTTTCCAATGATTCTGATTTGCTGAGAGTGAGAGTGCAGGGAATTAATTTAGAAAATTGGGCAAGAACAGAACCTTGAGTTTGAAGCGATATCACCCTGGCAATAACTGGCTTAACTGACTTAGTATATTTAAGGATGCAACAGTAAAAATTTATTCAATATACTAACCAGACTCTCAATGGAATCTTTGGAATCGCTTTTTAAACAATATCCTCCTGCACTTATACCAATTTACTTGACTGGAGAACCTAATCAACCTATCCAACTTTATCAAGGTTCCTTAAAAATTACTCAAGAAGGAACTGTATATGAAGGATATGGTACTGTTTCCTTTGAATGGCTGCCATCTCCCGATCTTAAGTTCCTGTTTTCAAAATCTAATAATGAATCCCTTTTTCAATTGGAGCTTGGTAAAGGTAATCTAAACCTTTTAGAAATCCAAGCTTATGCTGAAGTTTGGATTTCTAGTATTCTTCCTATCTACTTTGAGCATCAAGATGGAGATATTTCAGGTAACTTAAATAAACCTGTAATATTCAGTTCAGAACATAATTTATCATATATAATCTTTCACCTAACCAACTTTCATCAATTTAGCGGAATGGCTATATCAACATCAAGAGGAATGTGGCGAGGTAGACTTATATTAGAAGCTGAGAGTTGGTATATTTCTATTGACCGCTTGGAAAATTTCGGAAATATTATGAAGTCTCTCAAATCAAAAGGAGGCTACGCCATAACTCATGTGGGGACACTCGAACGTTCCGATAAAAAGCCTTTTACCACAGAGGAAGCTGATGATGTATTGGAAGATTTGCATTGGTTTCTCTCTTTTTCTAGAGGCTTCAGAACCTCTCCTATTCTATTAGTCGGTTATGACAACAGCGGGGAAAAGGTTTGGGAAAAATGTACTTCTTATACAACATCACCCTGGCGAAGTGTGCATTCGTGGTTTGCAGATTCGCAAGAATCTTGCAGTCTCAGTAAACTTTTTCCAGGTTTCCTTAATCGCTGGCGAAGTACTATTTGGAATCAGCCGATAAGGTTTGCAATCCATTGGTATTTGGAAAGTATTGCTCAAGCCGGAGCAATACAAGGTTCCATTGTTTTGATGCAAGCTGCTTTTGAAATCCTTGCTTGGACTCTTCTAGTGGAAGAAAAAGCTATCATCAGTCAACAAGAATTTAAAAAACTTCCAGCAGCTGAACAACTAAGACGCCTCCTTTCACAGTGTGGTGTCCCACTGAAAGTCCCTGACAGCTTAACTGACTTGCTCAAAGCCTCAAAAGAAAAAGAATTAAATTGGGTTGATGGCGCACAGGCTTTAACAGAGATACGTAATGCAATCGTTCATCCTAATCCAAAAAAGCGTCAAAAATATCTTAACCAACGCTTTCCAGAACAAATAGATGCTTATAAACTTGGATTATGGTATCTAGAACTCATTCTGTTACATCTTTTTGAGTACAAAGGCAAATACTTCAACCGTATAGCAAATAAGGAATTTTATCGGGAAAATATCGAAGTTGTTCCTTGGGTTTAAAAATAAACTTTAATGATTGCAAGAACCTCACCCCCGCAACCAACTATAAAAAATGCCATTACCAACTCTTGTCGAGACGTAGCACTGCTACGTCTCTTTTGCACCAGATGCCTTTATCCCCTTAAAAGTGAAGGTTCCTACAGGGGTAACATTATTTACTAACTTTTTTAGTTAAACTTAAATTCTCTGTGATATACCTATGTAATCTAAAATACCAGTAATACAAATATTAAAACTTAGTATTATGTCTAGTCAAGAACAAAATTCTAACAAAGCATTAAAGCAAACGCAGGCTAGCGCAACAAAGAAGAAGAAAGTACAACCTCCCCCAGACCTCAAAAAACCAAAGAAAACCGAATAAAAAGCATTAGAGTTACTTGTAGAGACTTAAATTCAATTAAGTCTCTGCAATTTTTATGAAAAATAAATCAGCTTATTTATTTTTCGCTTGAGTCTTTGCCTGTTCTAAAGCTATTTCTTTGATTGCCTGATATGAATTAACATTTGAAGTACCTTCAATAGCTTTAACTGCCAAATCCTGAACTTGTTTGAGAGCGGATTCAAGTTGTTTAGAAAGATTTTGAATTCGCGTCTCTTGATTAGTTATAGTTTGTTCTAGAGATTGCAGTCTTTGTTCATAAAAACGCTTTTGCCCTTCCACTTCCTTATAATATAAATCTGATTTGACTTTAGCTTGGTAGTGGGCGATACCTTTACCTTCTTCTGTAGCTTTTTTTATGGCTGCTTCTTTATCTTTCGGAAAAGCCTCTACCTTGGCTTTTAACTCTTCAAATTGTTTCTCTCTCTCAGAAATTGCTTTCTCCCGTTCAGCCCACTGCTTTTCTGTTTCTTGTAGTAATTCTTCTAATTGCTTATATAGCGCTTTCTGCTCTTGCTCGTATTCGTCATTTTGCAGTTGCCGCTGGAGTTCTAAATTATACTTATACTCTCCTGCATCGCGTTGCCGAGTTTTATTCAAGTTTTCATTCCGTTCTTTTATCGCCCGTTGCTGTTCCTCTTGTTCTTTTCCCCAAGCATTTCTTTGCTCTAGTATTTCTTGGAATAACACTTCAGAACGTTGGCTATATTCTTCCTGATAAGCTTTAGTATTATCTTCATAGGCTTGGATGAGAGTATCCAAGATATCATCAGAAACTTCTAAATTATGCAGTTGTGTTAATTGTTGAATTTCTTCTTCTAAAGTTCGCCTAATTTCTTCCAATTTAGAGGCTTTTGTGGTTAGCTGTTCCGATAATTCATTAGCAGCACTGCCAAAACCTAATTGAATCTTTGCCAAGCTTTCAATTGTATTGTTCATCTTCTGTTGGACACTAGAAAGCTGATTCATAGCTGTTGTTTGTTCTAATTTAGGCTGTTCTTTAGTTCCAGACTGGTTTTCTTGGGCAACTTTATCGAGTTCTGATTTCAGTGCTGCTTTTTCTTTTGCCAACTCCTCATACGCCTGAAGAATTTCTACTTTAGTATTCTTATCAGTCGGTTTTTTCCCCACCACAACAAACCTCCTCTTCAGGAATTCAAAATTATTAAGATGCTACGAACTCACAACTATTTAGGGTTAGAACTACCGAAAGCCCTCATAGCTAAATCTTGTGCTTGTTTTAATGCAGTTTGCAATTGAGCAGAAATCCCTTCTATTTGCTCAGATTGTTTCTTAATTGTTTCTTCTAGAGATTGAATTTTTTGTTCATAGCTCTGTTTGTTAGATTCCCATTCTCTTTCAAATAAATCAGCCTCGATTTTAGCTTTTTGGCTTGTTTCTTTAATTGCTTCTTCTCTAGCCTTCTTAACGGCTTCTTCAAGTTCGCTGGGAAATGTAGTTACTTTTTGTTCATAATCTGCAAAGAGTGGTTGGCGTTCAGCGAAGATTTTTTCTCGTTCTGCCCAATCTTTCCCTTTCTTTTGAGAATTTTCTTGTATTTCCCTTTGTTGTTGGCGCTTTATCCCTTCGTAGCTGTCTGTATTGAGTTTACGAGTAGTTTCTAACTTATACTGAAATTCTTCTTGTTCTTGCTGGCGATCTTTGGCTAATAAATCATTGTATACTTTGAGTTTTTCTTCATACTCTGCTTGCTCTTTTTGCCATTCTTTCCGCCTGATTGTAATTTCTTTCTCTAGTGCTTCCTTTTTGCTAATAGTATCTTGTTCGAGAATTTTTAATTTTTCTTGGTGTTCTTGACTTAAAACGTCTAGAGTATCCGCTACAACTCTAATTTGTTGCAGTTCTTGTAGACGTTGGGTTTCAATTTCTATAGCTCGGTTCAATTCATCTAACTTGGAATTTTCCTGAGCTAGTTTTTCAGATAATCCGTTGAGAATACTGCCAAACTCCAATTGTAAATCAGCTAAACCTTTGACAATACTATCAACTGTATATACAGAAGCTGCTTGCAGAATTTCTTGACTTTTTGCCTTTTCTGCTTCCTCTTGTTTGGTTGCTATTTTAGATTCAAGTTTTTTTCTTTGGATAATAATTTGTTGAAATGCTTGCATTAGTTGTTGTTTGCTGTCTTTGACTCCAACTGTAGTCATCTTCCAACTCCCTTCAATAGGCAAATGATTTATTGGGTAGCAAGCCATACCAATGACTACCCTATGCAGACATCAGAGTAGCCTTTGAATCAACATTTTTAACGCAGTGTAAATACTGAAATGATCCACATCTGACACTTAGTGGGTACGAATTTTCCACATATATGTCCTTCTGTTTTTCAGTTATAGTTTTCCCTTTGAGGCTTAATAGTATTTTTGTACTAAGATAAATATACCTAACCTAATCTCCCCTGTCAAGATAATCCTTTATGCAATAATGCCTTTCCATCTTGTGAAGACAGAATTGAAAATTCAAAGTCCTTAATTAAAAAACTATTAGAAGCTTGCAGCCACAGTGATTTATGATTTAGAAGACTGCTGTGGTGTATGTTACTTTTTGTAAAGAAAATCTAAAAGAATTAAGCCTAGTAGAAGCGCGGTTGCAGTAAGGCGAGATAATAGACTCATCATCCTAATTGATACAAGCACAGTCGTAGACTTTTGTGATATCAATGTATACCAGTGAATCGACCAAATATTCTGCCAGAACGGATATTGGACAAACCAGCCGTATTCTAGTAGTAGAAGATGAAGAATTAATCCAGGAAATGCTAGCTGTAGCTCTGGAAGAAGAAGGTTACGGGGTGATAACTGCTCCCGATGGGCGGTCTGCTATAGAGTATCTCAAAAGTTTTGAAACCAATTCAGGGGAACTTCCCTTCGATCTGGTCATTCTTGATTTGATGCTACCGCAAATCAATGGGCTAGATATTTGCCGTTTGCTGCGTCATCAAGGCAACCCAGTACCGATTTTAATGCTCAGTGCTAAGGGTAGTGAAACTGACCGTGTTTTGGGGTTGGAAGTGGGTGCAGATGACTACCTGACCAAACCCTTTAGTATGCGTGAGTTAGTGGCTCGTTGTCGCGCTTTACTCCGCCGCCAACGCCTAAGTAATTTACCACCAATACCAGTATTAAAATTTAAGGATGTCTCCTTAAATCCCCAAGAATGTCGCGTGCTAGTTCGCGGTCAAGAAGTGAGTCTTTCTCCCAAAGAGTTCCGCTTGCTGGAACTGTTTATGAGTTACGCCCGCCGGGTATGGTCACGGGAACAATTGCTCGATCAGGTTTGGGGTCCGGATTTTGTCGGCGATAGTAAAACTGTAGATGTTCACATTCGGTGGTTGCGCGAAAAATTAGAGCAAGACCCCAGTCATCCCGAATATATTGTGACTGTAAGAGGTTTTGGCTATAGGTTTGGATAATTAGTTGGGATAGTTGTTAGTTTTTAGTAGTCACCAAAAAACTAACAACTCAAATGCTTTTATTGGGATTTTTTCTGGGTTTAGCGGTAGGCATTGGGTTTTGGATTTGGCAACAGGTTCAACTTAACCGCTACCTGGGGCGCTTACTTCGACCGTTAACCTTGCCTTCTGACAAGATAGGACTGCTGCTGATTCCTGGGTTGCGGCAAGAAATAGCGATGGTGAAGCAGCAGCGACAAGATTTGCAGCAGTCGTTGCAAACTTACCAAGACCTACTAGATTTTGCCCCAGTAGGATATTTGCAGGTGGATGAGGAAAATCAACTGCTGTGGTGTAATCGGCAGGCGCAGGAAATTTTGTATCTGCAAAGGTGGCAACCAGACCAGGTGCGTTTGTTATTGGAGTTGGTCAGGTCTTATGAACTCGACCATTTAATTGAGCAAACTCGCGATCGCCAAAAACCACAGAGGCGAGAATGGGTATTTCATCCATCTTGTGATGATGCGGCAGAGATGGGAACAATCAAATCTCTGGCTTTGCGGGCTTCTAGCTTGCCTTTACCCAATGGACAAGTAGGAGTATTTTTAGAAAATCGTCAACCCCTATTAGATATAAATCAAATACGCGATCGCTCTTTTTCCGATCTAGCACACGAACTCAGAACGCCGCTAACTTCGATTCGCTTAGTTGTAGAAACTTTACAAAATCGCTTGGAACCACCTTTAAATCGCTGGGTTAACCGCCTCATGCAAGAAGTTGACCGACTGATCAACTTAGTGCAAAGCTGGTTAGAACTTACCCAAATGGAAGCAAACCCAAATATGCAATTGCAAGCTAAAGCTGTAGAATTGCGATCGCTAATTACATCTGTTTGGGAAACACTAGAACCCTTAGCACAGCGCCAACATCTGTCTTTTTCTTATTCTGGACCAGAAAATCTGTGGATTAAGGCAGATAAAGCCAGGATTTACCAGGTTTTTCTCAACTTGCTAGACAACAGCATTAAGTACAGTCCTCCTTGCACAAGTATTCATGTTGAAGCGAAAATCTTATCCACAAAGGATAATGAACCTGTTTCTTCAATCCTGGAAATAAATCTTATTGATTCTGGAGTCGGCTTTTCTGAGGCAGATTTACCCCACGTTTTTGAGCGATTTTATCGAGGAGATAAAGCCCGAACTCATTCCCCCCAAGATAGTAACTCCATAGGAGCGATCGTTGGCAATGGATTAGGATTAGCGATCGTTGAGCAAATTTTAATTGCCCACGGTGGTTCAATCAAAGCGATGAACCATCCAGAAACTGGTGGTGCGTGGATGCAACTCCAATTTCCTGAAGTTATGGCAAACTCCCTAAGCCAAGACTATAGTTAGTAATATCTTCACCTTTGAGACAACAAGTGTGAAAGCCGTCGATTATACTCCCAATCCTCAAAGACCACAACTCGCACGCGCCATTAGGCGCTTAGAACGGGACGTATTACGCATGGGTGCCTTGGTAGAACAATCATTTCGCCTCAGCCACCAAGCGTTATTTGCTCGTAACTTAACAGCAGCTGAGGAACTCCCTCGATTAGATAAAAAGATCGATCGCTTTTATAGACAAATCGAATCAGAATGTACGGCGATTATGACGCTACAAGCGCCTACAGCTCCCGATTTGCGCTGCTTGAGTGCCTTTATGCAGCTGGTGCGAGATTTAGAGCGCATTGGCGATTATGCTGAGGATTTAGCTGAAATTGCGATTAAAATTTTTCCTTACGCGCCTCATACGTCAATGCCCGACATTGAAGCTATGTCCCTTCACGCGCAGGCGATGCTAGCAACTAGCTTAAAGGCTTTGGGAGATTTCGATGAAGCTAGTGGACGCCGTTTAAAACATCTGGATGATACTGTAGACGATGCCTACGATCACGTTTATCAGACTTTAGCCCAACAACGAAATGTACCTGGTGTAGTCGAGCCAATTATACTGCTGGCACTGGCAATTCGTTGTCTGGAACGTATGGCAGATCATGCTACGAATATTGGTCAGAGAGTATCATATATTGTCACAGGTCAACGCTCCTAATTGATATGCTGCCCAGATCCCCGACTTCTACCCTTCGGAAAGCCACCCTACTGGTATCTGCAAGAAGCCGGGGATCTAAATCCAGCGATTTAGTAAAGCCATTACACCCTACTCTCTTAATAATTGTTTGCGCCTACATACTTACTTAGTCTTCAGAAAATACCAAATAATTAAAAATAACTTAACTAAATATTTTACTAAAAGTTTACCTATTCTTAAACTTACACAATTAAAGTAACGGATAAACAACAAAAAATTTTGGCTCTATCTCACTGATAGATATCTTAAGCAAAAGTTGTTACCATCAGAAGATTTTGAGTTAGTCTCTATCTCTAATTGTGAAGAATAGACTTTCCGATATACAGATAAATTTTGATGCAAATTATTAGAGTTTCTTAATCATTGTAAATAGCGAGATTCCTTGATAATTGCGTAATTACGGTTAATGATGTATTCCCCAAGTCCTACTTCAAACTCTTCTGCCGTGTCAAATAGCTGTGCTTTCAGCAGACAATTACCCCAGCAGATATTTACCCGTCGGGAGGTAATTCCACCTCAAAATGATGTACTTTGGCGCATTGAATACGGTGCAGTTCGTACCTTAACATGGAGTGAAGATGGAACATTCATCACTCTCGGTTATTGGGGACTAGGGGATTTGATCGGCTATCCTTTGTCTAGAGTCAAGCCCTACCAGATTGAATGTCTCACGGGCGTGGAAGTAAGCATTGTGCCACCTCATTTGTGGCATCAGGATATTAATGCTTTGTTGTCTCATATTCAACAAGCAGAGGATCTACTAAGCATTGTGCATCAAAAACCAATTTCGCTACGCTTATGGCAGTTTTTAGTATGGTTAAGTGAAAAATTTGGCCGTGACGTAGATAAGGGAAAGCTAATTGATTTAAATGTTACCCATCAAGATATTGCTGAAGTCTTAAATACTACGCGAGTAACAGTTACTCGGCTCTTACAGCAGCTAGAGGAAGAAGGAACACTTTTACGTCACAAACGCTGCATTATTTTGCGCCTACCAAATAAATTAATTAAAAACTATATATAGTTCAGCAGCATGTTAACTGAATTGCTTGTAATAATCACAGGATAAAGGTATAATAGTCGCTGTGATTGTGTGTAAAATCCACGAAAGAGAAGTGTTTAAAGCATTTTGTCATGACTGGATTATTGTAGGTGTGAGTGAAAATAAAAACATGACAAAACGATTCTGGAATCTTTTTAAGGTTAGTCCGGTTGTATTAGCTGCTACATTTTTGGTTGCCAATAGTGCCTTAGCTGCTGAAGTCAACGAACAGGTAACAAATGTTGGACAGTTATCTGAAGCTCAAGAGTCTAACGACATGAGTCAGGTAACATCAGTTTCTCAGTTTTCGGATGTGCAGCCTACAGATTGGGCGTTCCAAGCTTTACAATCTCTAGTTGAGCGCTACGGCTGTATTGCAGGTTATCCTAACAGTACCTATCGTGGGAACCGTGCTTTAACCCGTTACGAATTTGCCGCAGGTTTGAATGCCTGTTTAGATCGAGTTAACGAACTGATTGCTACAGCTACCGCTGATTTGGTCAGCAAACAAGATTTAGCTACTTTGCAGCGCTTACAAGAAGAATATTCTGCTGAACTAGCAACTCTGCGTGGTCGTGTTGATGGACTAGAAGCCCGCACTTCTGAGTTGGAAGCTAATCAGTTCTCCACTACCACCAAGTTGGTTGGAGAAGCAATTTTCGCTGTGTCTGATGTTTTTGGTGACACTAGAGCAGTTCCTGGTGGTACTCCTACTCAAGACTTGAATTCTAACACCACTTTTTCTGACCGGGTGCGTTTGAACTTGTACAGCAGTTTTACTGGTACAGACCAGTTACAAATCCGTTTGAATGCTAACAATACCATTTCTAATGTTGGTAGCGTTGTTGGTGGTGTTGCAACCGGCACTGGTACTAACATGAGCCGCTTGGGTTTTGATGGAGATAACGGCAACTCGGTTGTGATTGATAAAATCAACTATGCTTTCAACTTTTCTGACGCGGCGCGTGTCAAAGTTGACGCTAGTGGTGGTGAATTATACGAAAACGTAAACACCTTTAACCCTGATTTTGCAAGCTCTGGTAGAGGTGCGCTCTCTCGCTATGGACGTTTTAGCCCCATTTACCGTCAAGGTCAAAATTCTGCTGCTTTGACTGTTACTGTCAATCCTAATAAAGCTATCAGCTTGACTGGTGCTTATTTAGCACCTTCAAGTGGTGCTGCTAATATCTTTGGTGCTAATAATCCCGGTCTTAATAATGGGCTGTTCGATGGTGATAACACCATCTTCGGTCAATTAACTTTCAAACCCAACAAAGCCTTCAATATTGGTCTAACCTACGCCCGTAGTTACTTCGCTGGCAATGCAGCTAACAGTCTCTTCCAAGGTACAGGTAGCGCTTTTGCCAATAATCCCTTTGGGGCTGGTACTCGCACTGAATCCAATAACTACGGTATAGAAGCTACCTTCCAACTCGGCTCTACATTGGCTATTAGTGGTTGGGGGGGTTATACAACAGCTGATGCTCTTACTGGTGCTAATGCGGGTGCAGACGCAGATGTTTGGTACTGGGCTGGATCGCTTGCTTTGAAAGACTTTGGTGGAGAAGGCAATGTCTTAGGTGTGATCTTTGGTCAACCACCCAAAGTTACTGGTGGTAGCATCAAAACAGCCGCCGGTAATACTACCTTCGACGACAGTACTTCTTATCACTTAGAGGGTCTTTACAAATACAAGGTTTCCGATAATATTCAGGTAACACCTGGCTTGTTGGTAATCTTCAATCCAGAGCACAACGACGCTAACGACACTGAATATGTAGGTACTCTACGTACTACTTTCACCTTCTAAAATTGGTGATGCAATATAAAGCTCAGAATTAGATAAACAAAACCCCACTTTTAAGTGGGGTTTTGTTTAGAAAGAAAATTAGTTATGTAGGATTGTAATCTGGCTGATTGGATATATCTTTTGGGGGGCGATCGCTACTCCAAGCCCACCACACAGAACCACAGTGACAGTAATAAAACTCTTGCCATTTGCGACGACGGTCTTCTGTAAGTACAGGCGATCGCCGATTTAGCCAAACTTTTTCAGCTTCTAGGCTACTTGAGTGACATTTAGGACAGCAAAAATCATAAGCGTGTATTGCCTTATTCGTCCATTCAGGTGGGAGGGGAGAAAAAGCGTCCATGTAGTTACAAATATAGTCTTAATGGCAAGCCAAAATTTTCAGGTTTGGAATTTGGCGGCAAACGAATCACTATAAAATCCCGCCGTACTATCAAACTGCTTAATTAATATTCTTATGACTCGATCTGAATCTATTTTCAAGACTGCGAGAGCATCTCATAAATCAAAGGTTAGCACGAAAACTTTATTTTTTACACACCTAGTTACTATGCACATTATGGCTAATAATTAAATTTATGGAGCCAAATGTTGAAATTCGCCGTTTGTTAGATGTGATGCCTGCTTCTGGTCGGATGACGACAAAAATCGTTAGTAAGCCAGAGCAAGCAAAAGTGATTGACGCTTCCTTTCCTCAACCCTGGAACCAAGCGCGACCAATATATATTAATTTTGATTTGTGGCGTCGCTTGCCAAAGCCGCAACGAGATTTGCTGCTGTTGCAGATGGTTAGCTGGTTGACGGGGGTGAAGTGGTTTAAACCCGACATTTATCAAGGTGTCGTGTTGGCTGGGCTGTTAGGCGGAATCTTGGAAGCAGCACAGTCAGATGTAGTGGGCGTTGCTGTAGCTGGGGGATTAAGTGCGATCGCGGCTTTTCGGATCTGGCGCACTAATAAATCTCAAGAGTCAGAGTTAAATGCGGATGCAGCTGCAATTAGAATAGCACAGCGGCGTGGTTATTCAGAAGTTGAAGCAGCACAGCACCTATTATCAGCAATTGAAGCGGTAGCCAAAATTGAAGGACGTTCCAGTTTCAATTTTACTGAGTTGATTCGTTGCCAAAACTTACGAGCGATCGCAGGTTTATCACCAGTGGGTATACCAGAAAGTTATGATAAGTAGAATAAATGTCTCTGCTGCCCATTTGTAGCAACATTTGAAGTGAAAAGTCTTTATATGAGTTTTTGAGAGCGATCAATCAAAAACCTCAATGAGGCTATTTTACACTGGAATAAGAGAATAGATATCAAAACTGGGGAGTTTTGTCATACCTTCTCGGTGTTGCTTATGAGGTGATTACCTCGTGTGGTAAAACTTAACTTAAATTCTGTCAGTTACTAACGGAGTTGATGGGAATGAGTACCTTAATTTTTATTGGCTTAATAGGGGTTTACGGAGGCGGCGTTTGGAAGTTTTGGAAGGGGTTTGAACGGACTAATTTTAATCCAACTTTGACCAATCGGATTGGTTTATCTTTGCTATGGCCAGCTTTGTTTATTACAAATCAGTCTTATCGTCGAAACTTTAGAAAGGCGTTGAAGGGCTAGGGATTACTATTAAACCTAACGTCATCCGATCCTGACGGTGGTATATATCTCAAAGAAATCTAACCTATAACCTCGCTCCCCTACTAGGGAAGCGAGGTTAGGTTTGCTCCTTTTACGAAGGAGAGCAATTAGGGAGGGGTAAGTTTGTTAACCGTTGGAAAATATTTTAGGTCGATGAATTTACAAATTATTTACCATTGGTTAATAGATGGATTGCTCCACCAACAGCTGCACCATCAATAGCATTGCCAAGGGTATCTCTTTTATCGCCAGTAATTACGCCTGTTACTGCGCTAGCCCCTGCACCGACTCCGACATCTTGAGCAGCGTTCCGGTGACGGCGATTGCGAGTATTTCTCAGACCATTTGCACCATTGACGGCTGCACCAGTGACACCACCCTTAACAGCATTCCCTAATACACTGCCATTTCCCCTAACAGCTCCGGTTACAACGTTGGTAACAGCCCCAATACCTGCATCTCTTAATACTTGGTCATCAGCAGCAGCGGGTTTGGCGGGAACTAAGGTTACACCAGTTAAACTTGCAGCCATGAGGCTGGGTAAAAGTGCGCGTTTTAGGATTTTATTCATTGTGTTACCTTCTCAAAACATCAAACAATTGTTTAAAAACCAAAGTTACTAGAGTCTGATAAAATCTGAATTTTTTATCTGAACTACAGCAACTATTTATTGTTTGAGAACATATTCATTATTGCATTTGCAAAGTCATAATTGTATCTACTGAAAGCATGAATATAAATTCAGTCCAGAGAAGGCCTTGCTAATTTTTTAAATCATACAAGGGATTACATCTTGACAAAACCAATTAAATGTAAGGTGTAGATTTTTCACAATTAACAAGGGATTTGTAATCAGAAATAACGTAGTATTTACCTTATCTATCTAAAGATAGTTGTCAAAATAATTAAACTAATATCAATTCAATTAATGATTGCAATACATTCTTGGGTAAAGACGCGATGAATCGCGTCTCTACAAGATGGTCTATTTGTCGAACTTGCCAAGAAAATGTCAAGCAAAGGTAGAAAAACCGAGATTGGGTGGAATATCCTGAATTCGTCCAGGCCCGATCGCTCGTAATGCTTCTTTGAGTAAAATATCCCCAGTATACAAGGCACGTCCCACAATTACGCCAGTCACGCCTTGAGGTTCTAACGCCAACAAACTCAACAAGTCGGTGACAGAACTTACCCCGCCAGAAGCAATTATCGGGATGGAAATTGCTGCTGCAAGTTCTCGCAAAGCTTCTAAATTTGGGCCTGTAAGTGTACCATCCCGCTGGATATCTGTGTAAATTATGGCGGCTGCGCCCAATTCTTGCATTTGTACAGCCAGTTGAGTTGCTAAAACTTCCGAGGTTTCTAACCAGCCGCGAGTTGCGACTCGACCGTTACGGGCATCAATACCGATAATAATCTGTTCGGGAAATTCTTGACAAAGTTCTTGCACTAACTGGGGTTGTTCTACGGCAATAGTTCCGAGAATTGCCCACTGTATGCCTAGATTAAATACTTGTTGTACACTGGTGCGATCGCGCAATCCTCCACCAATTTCAATGGGTACTGACACTGCTTGAGCGATCGCTTCAATTGCTCCCAAGTTTACTACTTTACCTGCTTTGGCCCCGTCTAAATCAACTATATGCAATCTGGTAGCACCTTGATCTACCCACTGTTTGGCAACATCAGCAGGATTTTCGCTAAAAACTTGCGAGCGATCGTAGTCTCCCTGATACAGTCGCACACAGTGCCCTTCTAGTAAATCAATCGCTGGAATTACGTCCATTTAACTCTTCCTCATTGCAATCAAAACGCTATCTATAGCTGAATTTACTATTTTTCATTTTTCATTTTTAATTGCCTTACAGCTTGCCCAAAACCTAGCACAAGCAAGATGTTAGAAAGCGTCAAAAATAGTTCTGCACTACCGTGCAACCAATCCACATTGGCTAAAGACTCGCCATAATGCAATACAGCATAAATCCCCGCCGGGATGGTAATGGCAACAAAGACGAGAGTGCCGTAAAATCCATACAGCGCCAAACGCGGCATTTGCGGACTGCGGCTGATAAACCACAAGAAACCCAAATAGGGAAACAGTGAAAGTGCAAACAGGGTTTCTTTAGAAATCATTGCTCTGATTTAATAGGTTTTGATTCAACAGTGTTAACAGATTTGGTAGAACGCCAAATCAAAAACGCCGCTGCCCAAAGCGTAAAATTACCAACTAAAGTCATGGTAGCTTGAAGCGTTACCATCCATTCCAAAGATTCGGCGTTGTCGAAATAATGCCAGGTACAGGCACACATAGCGCTGACTAAAGCTGGTAACATCGCAAGGGATAATCCCCACCAGCTACGGTTATTAGTCAGTTCGCCGTAAGTCCAGATTAACCAAATGGCGGCAATCCACTCAATAACGCTAGAAACATGAATAATCCAGGTGGGAATCGAAAGGGTGTGCATAAGAAAGCTAGGAGTTGGGAATTAGGGATTTGGAGTGGAGAGTAGCACTGTCAAGGTTATATGTAGCTTGAATTTTATATTTGTTTAAACAAACCTTTATTATGCAATGCCAAAGATTCTTATTTGTAAGCGTCTTCTAAATTATCTAGTTTGTCAGAATTGCTCGTTGAGTTGGAAGATTTGCGATCAAAACCACCTACCTCTGCCAAAGTATAGAGGGGTCTGGCTTTAACTTCTTCGTAGATGCGTCCTATATATTCGCCTAAGATGCCAACACTGACTAACTGCACAGATCCGAGAAAGAAAATTGCCATCAAAATAATCGTAAACCCGGTTAAAGGCGAATGGGGGACAAAAAGACGCCAATACAAGACTAATAAAGCCATAAAGATGGCCGCCGTCGCTGCTAGTAAGCCTAAGTAGGTTGATAACCGCAGTGGCACTATTGAAAAGGACACTAGACCATTGATAGCAAGGGCTAAGGATTTGCTAAAAGTGTATTTAACTTCTCCAGCAAAGCGGGGATTGCGCTCGAACTGAATTGCTGTTTGCTGAAAGCCAACCCAAGAACGTAAACCACGAATATAGCGGGTACGTTCTGGCATAGAATTGAGAATATCTACAATCTGCCGATCCATTAGACAAAAATCACCAGTATCTGTAGGAATCTCTACATCTGCAAGCTTCTTAAGGATTCGATAAAAAGAGTAGGCAGTAAAACGCTTAAACCATCCTTCTTTAAGGCGTTGAGTGCGTTGAGCGTAAACGACTTGATAGCCCTGTCGCCATTTTTCAACCATGTCGGGGATTAGTTCTGGTGGATCTTGTAAGTCAGCATCAAGAATGACAATAACTTGACCCCGGACAAAATTAAGACCAGCAGTTACTGCAATTTGATGACCAAAGTTACGAGCAAAGCTCAGATAGCAAATGCGGGAGTCTTTTTGATGGAGGTCTCGTAGTAATTGTAGGGAGCGATCGCGGCTACCATCATTGATTAAAATTAATTCGACAAGCCCATCCATCCGATTCATTACTGCACTCAGTCTGCGGTATAGTTCTGGAATAATTTCTTCTTCGTTATAAATGGGAACAATGAATGAATACTTTGGTAACATCTAAAAATATTGTTTAATTTTTTAACAGCTGACAGACTGCTTGTAATTATAAAGATTTGCTTCTCACCATACCTAATAAGACTCAAGTCAGATTGTTATAGTTTATTTATTCTTTAGGTTGAGTCATCTGAAGAGTCTGATTGTTTAAGCTTTTCTACAGCTTTTTTGGGAAAAGTTCGACGATGGCGATACCAAGTAGACCCGGCTACAAGCGTTCCAGTTAAGCCTAATGCAAGGACTAGCGGCAAAAAATCTCCTGTATTCACTGCCTTCAGACCAGAACTACCTAGTAATACAAAAGGTAAGACACTAGGAACAGTACCAAGTGTTGTACCTAGAACATAATCTTTAAAGCTAATCGAAGTCAGTCCCGCGACAAAGTTGACCAAGCCATAGGGCATGATTGGTACTAATCGGATGGCAAACATATAAAAAAGCCCTCCACGACGCACCTCAGCATCCATAGCTTGCCAGCGTCCTGCTAGTCGTTTTGCAACTGCTTTGCGTCCAATAGTCCGAGTAAAAATGAAGGCAATTATTGCTGCAATCACTGCTCCAATACTAGTCCAGACAGTACCCAGCCAAGGGCCAAAAATAGCACCTCCAGTCAAATTTAGTACCGTTGAGGGCAAAACTAACATGGTTGCCACAACGTACAAAGCAATATAGATAATAGGTGCCCAGATACCAGAAGATTTTAGCAAAGCTTGAATTTGTGCTGGTTCAATGCCGCCAAGAAGATATACGGCTATACCAGTTGCAATTATGCAACTCAGTGTGAGTAGCAAAATACCAGTTTTCAAGTTCCACATTAGAACTCTACTCCTACTTTTTGTGTAACAAAACCCATGTTTTTCAAATTTAAATCCTTGTAGAGACACGAAATTTCGCGTTTCTACAAGGATTTTTCGTTAGATGTCTTTTCACTAGATGTCTATTCTATTAGCTAGTTTTAGCGATCGGTGATCGTAACCTTTATCCAAGTATCGAAGTATCCAAGCACAGACCAAGAAACCGCAAGATAGCAAGACTTCTGTCGATAAAACCGGAAATCAACACTTCGGAGTTGAAAAAATGTAATTAATTATAGCGGCTGCTATCCTGGTTAGGACAAGTCTGCTATGGATAGCTGTGACGTTTGACCACTGCTATAGAACTTGGGAATGAGTTTACCATCTATATGGGAGACAGAGATTCATTTAACAATAGCTATTAATCAAAATCTAAAATCCAAAATGGTCAACATACGGGCATTATTGTCTGGGTATTACGGTAAAGGTAATGGTGGTGACGAAGCTTTATTGGCAACGCTTTTGCAAATGTTACCATCTCACGTAACGCCTGTGGTGCTTTCTGGTAATCCAAATGAAACGCGCGATCGCTACAATGTAGAAACCTATGATCGCATGGCTCCCTTAGCTGTACTGCAAGCTTTACGCTCAAGTGATGCCTTAATTTGGGGCGGAGGCAGTCTCATTCAAGATGTCACAAGTACCATCAGCCCATTTTATTATGGTGGACTGATGGCATTAGCGCAAAAAATGGGTTTAAAAACCGTCGCTTGGGCGCAGGGTATTGGCCCGTTAGTGCGTCCGCAAACTCGTTGGTTGGCACGGCAAACTTTTAGTAATTGTACCAAAATTAGTGTCCGCGATCGCGCCAGTGCGGCTTTATTATCTGATTGGCAAATTCCTTGTATTATAGCTCCTGACCCAGTTTGGGCGTTGGAATCTAAACCAGTACCGGGACTTTGGGATTTACCTGCGCCGAGAGTTGCGGTAACGTTGCGATCGCATCCCCAACTTACGGAAATACGTCTAGCAAATTTAACTCGCGCTTTAGTTGACTTTCAAAAAGCTACACAGGCTTTCATTTTATTACTGCCATTTCAAAAAAGTGAAGATTTAAGTATTGCCGAAGCTATTCAACCACACCTTAAAGATGTCAGCCAGATTTTGTGTTTGGAAGATCCGCAACTTTTAAAAGGTGTGTTTCGCGGCGTTGAAATGGCGATTGGAATGCGTTTGCACAGTTTAATTATGGCTGCTGCTGAAGGTTGTCGCTGCTTTGCTCTCAGTTATGACCCCAAAGTAAATCGTCTCATGGAAGACTTGGAAATGCCTGGGTGGGATTTAGCAAGTTTACCCGATGACCCCAATTTGATTGGTCTGACTTGGATGGAGCATTACGCCAATGGCGATCCTTTATCATCAGAGAAAATTCAATCTTTGGTGGATGGCGCTTTAATACACTGTGAACTGTTGAGTGAAGCTTTAAATTAAAGAATTTCCCAAAATTATACAGATGATGGTAAATCTCAATAGTGCCAATTCTGCCAGCAATCAACCGATGGGTTCAGTTCGCATCAAAGTTAAGCTCACTAATGCCATTCATGAAGCGCTTGTCAGTCGAGGAATGCTTAATCCAAATATGCTGCGGGTGTATGAAACAGAAGCATTAGTGGACACAGGGGCAGTACGTACTGTGCTACCCATGTCTATTGTCCAGCAACTTGGTTTGAGAATTCGAGGACAGCAGATTGCTCAATACGCCAATGGTAGTGAAGAATCTATAGGAGTAACTGAACCCGTAATTATTGAATTGCAGGACGGGAAACTACCGAAGCCACATTAGTTACAGGGAATATAGTCCTGCTTGGACAGACGGTTCTAGAAACGCTGGATTTACTGGTGGACTGTAGAAATCAACAACTTATCCCGAATCCTGAACATCCTAACTATCCTGTGATGAGAATATAAACTATTTACTCGTTTTACCGCTAACAATCCCTGACCACTGTACTTTTTTCTCTTTCTCCCGGCGATAAGAAAAGAAATGCTCTGGAGTTTGGAAAGTACAATAAGGTGCGATCGCAATCTGTTCTGCACTAATTCCCATATTTTCCAGTTGTAAGGTATTCACTCGCCGGACATCTAACCTTACCTTTCCTGGATTGGGGTCTTGCAGTAAGGGTGAATTTGGTAATTCATACAATGCTTGAACAATTTTTTGTTCGTCTTCATGTGGTATAATGCTAGCCCCAATTTCGGCAGCCACTTCGATTGAGACTTGATATACCTCACCAGCGATCGCTGGGCCCATTGCAATTCTCAAATCATCGAGTTTACTGCCTTGAGATTGTAATCTAGCGATCGCCAAGGGAACAATCTTTTTAGCAGTCCCCCGCCAACCCGCGTGTAATGCTGCTACCCGTCCAGTTTGCACATCCCCAATTAGCACGGGTGTACAATCTGCACTAGCGACCCAAACAGCTTGTCTTGGCTGTTCGCTCATTAAACCATCTGCCGATGCTAAATCCTCCTCAGCAGTGCTTAAGAAGGTTTCAACTTCTTGAGGGGTGAGAACAGTATTGCCATGAACCTGCTTTAAGCGATAGACTGATGCCTCTGGTTGCAATACTTCTGTGATAACTTGTGGCGATCGCGGCCAAAACTGTTGGGTAAAGAAGCCGTGGTGCCAACTTTCCAGAATACTACAAGTTAGATAGGGGAGTCCTTCCCAATTGCGCCAGTGCCAAGTGTGCATCTTCAATCAAACCTAAACAGAAATCACTCATCAGCCAATCAATGCTAACTTGAACAACGGAATTTGGGTTAACTGCTGTGGGATTTAATCTGCAAAACTTGGAAGCAGCCTTGCAAGAAGGGCGTGAGCATACATATTTACCATTTTCTCTTCACTTTTTTGAAAGCGTCTCCTCAACCAACCAAACCCTCTGGAACCTACTCAACCAAGGGGCTATTTCGGGAACAGTAGTAATCGCAACTCAGCAATCTGCTGGGCGGGGGCAATGGGGACGCCAGTGGATTTCTCCGGCTGGGGGATTATATGTTTCCGTGGCGATTTCTTTCGACCATAAAATAGAGGCTACTGACAGCTACCAGCTAACTTTCGCTACTGCTTGGGGAATCGCGTCGCAATTGCGCCAATGCGGTATAGATGTTGGGATAAAATGGCCCAATGATTTAGTTTTAAATGGTCGCAAACTAGGCGGCATTTTGACAGAAACTAAAGTAAACAAAAGACAAATCACTCAAGCAGTAATTGGTGTAGGTATTAACTGGATAAACCCAGTACCCGAAACTGGAATCAATCTGGAATCATGGCAAGCTTGCCATGATATTAGACCAATTTCTTGTCTGGAAATTCTCACCTCTAAAGTCTTGCTGGGAATAGAATCCGGTATGGAGTGCCTTTGCCAAGAAGGAATAAGCATACTCTTGTCTCGCTATTTAGATTTGCTTACAAACATAGGCGATCGTGTGTACGTCAATAATCTTTTAGGTACAGTAGTGGGAGTGACTCCTCAAGGAAATTTACGAGTTGATTTAGAAACACATGATACAAAGGGACTAATTACACCGGAAATTTATATTGAACCCGGTACAATCAGTTTGGGGTACCATAAATCTTCCGTTTAAATTTGAGGTTTGTTCAAAATTTCGCTCTTTGGGCAAGACAAACCACTAGCATCATCTCTTTAGGCTAATTACACACAACTGAGAGAACAAATGACGCAGCGCAATAATTCTGCCCATCATCGTTTGCATTTATGGCAACAAGGTCTAACAAAAAAACGTTTTGCCTCAACACTACCAGCTCAGAGCCTCTGTTGGCTGAGTAGCGTTAGCCTCCTTAGCGGTGGCTTCGTGTTTGCCCAAACGGAAACACAAATAGACAACATCGTTCCCACTGTTGAAAGTTCTCAACCAACAGCAGTTACAAATCCAGTTAAAGCCTCGACTTTTAAAAAACAGGCTGTTGCGCCGGAAACCTCTCAAGCGCAACCGGAATTTTCCCAACGGCGAGCCAGACTCAGACAGAGACTAGGCAAGCCAGAGGTTGCTCAATCAAAAGAGCCAGTTAGGCAGTCTACACCCAAAATCGAAGCTGCTGAACCTGTGGTGATTATCAGACAGTCAAAGCCCAAAGTAGAGGCCTCACAGGTTACTCCTGTAAGGGTGAGACAGGAAAAACCCAATACCCCTGCCCGCTATGCACCTGAAAAACTACCAGTAGTTGCTCAACCATCAAATAACTCTAACAGCCCTGTCAGTGCAACGGCGGAGAAAACCAAGGATTATAATAACGCCTATATCGATCCTAATAGTTATGACAGTGGTGCAACAGGTACTTATCAAGCACCAAACTCTGTAATTCTTACAGAACGCTCCAGCGGTTGTCGAGCCACCTTGCCTTCAGGGCAAAGCGTATTAGGCGGCGTTTGCGCCAAAGTACCCCAGAGGAGTGTAGCTGATTCTAATGGTAAACCAGCACCTAATTGGCTCAGAAGAAGTCAAAACGCCCAATTAGCAGTAGTTCCACCCGTGCGGCAAATTGCAACTACTGGCAATACCAGTAGATGGCGTGCTGCTCAAAGTGGTTCTAGCGGTGTCACCAAGACCGCATATCGCCCGAATCGGTTTATCCCGACTCCCGCTGAATTCAGCCCCACAAGAGTTAGTGCAACTCCCATTGCACCGAGTGGTGGGACTTTACCGCCACCAATGGCAGATGGTAACATTGCACCCCGCCCTAGCAACGTAGCTTACGACTTCTCACTGGCATCAGTATTGCCACAAATCCCCTACATGGGGAGAGTTGCCTATAGTGGTACGGGAATGATGTATCCCTTGTCTATTCCCGCTCCCATTACTTCTTTGTTTGGTTGGCGAGTTCATCCAATCACAGGTAATCAACGCTTCCATGCAGGTACAGACTTGGGTGCGCCTACAGGAACACCTGTTTTGGCAGCTGCTGCTGGTCAAGTGGAAACTGCTAACTGGGTGGGTGGTTATGGTTTAACCGTGATCCTGAATCACAAATCCGCTGAACAAACTCTCTACGGTCACATGTCAGAAATCCTTGTTCAACCCGGTCAGTGGGTACAACCTGGAACTGTCATCGGGCGAGTTGGCAGCACCGGCAACTCCACAGGTCCTCACTTGCACTTTGAAGTCCGCCACTTGACACAAGATGGGTGGGTTGCTTCTGACCCAGGTGTGGAATTACAAAGTGCCCTCAGTCAGTTAGTGCGAGGTTTGCAAACCGCTCAGGTAAGCCAGGAACCAGGCAGTTAGAAGAAAGTTAGGAGTGAAGAGTTATGAATTTAAAACTCCAAACTCCAAACTCCAAACTCCTTTAGTTACTTACAAATACCCGTGTTCTGCTAGGAATGCGGGTGTAATGCCATCTATACTATTGTCATCAGTGCCTGTGGTGTGGGGGTTGCCAGAATAAAGGAATTTTTCCACGTATTTGCCGAGAATATCCCCTTCTAGATTCACTAGACTTCCAGCAACCAAATAGCGAAGATTTGTCTCGCTGTATGTCAGGGGAATTACCGCTACTTTGAATTGGGAGAGTTCTGGCTCATAATCGGCGACTGTGAGACTGATGCCATTGACGGCAATGCTACCTTTGGGGACAATGTACCGTGCGATCGCAACGGAAGCAATAAAGGTCATTTCCCAAGAAGTAGCCGTTTGTTGTGCCACTAGCAATCGGCCGATGCCGTCTACATGACCCATCACAAAATGACCGCCAACTTTGCTGCCTACCTTGAGCGACGCTTCTAAATTGACATATCTCTGTTGGGTTTGCTCACCTCCCAAGGTTGTCCGGCGTAGAGTTTCCGGTGAAGCCGTGGCAATAAACCCGTCTTTTAAAACTTGTTCCACTGTCAGGCAAACACCATCTACAGCAACACTGTCGCCATAAGCCAAATCTTGCATAATTACTTCACCCGAATGGCTTACACAAGTAATTTGCCAAGAATCGCCCCCCAAGGGTTCCATCGTACCTAATGCCTGGATTAATCCTGTAAACACGGCTTTTTTGTCAAACTAACTCTATTTATTGCCTAATTTTGCCTGAAATCAATTGGTAATTGTCACAGAAATCTCGAACATCCAAGTATATTTTCTGACTTTTTTTCGCATAGGAATATTAACACATTAGCATCCTTCACAGGGCATACTTGGGTAAGAAGGTTATTGTTTAAGAAGACCAATTTGACTTACTCTGGTTTTCACCACAAGTTCGGAGTTTAATAGAAGCAATTATAGAGAACGAATGCTTATGTTTATTACTGTCACCAAACCGCCTAAAAAGGGGTGCTATTTATTACACGGCATCCAAGGCTCACAAAGCATTGTAGAGGCCTAGCCAATGATTGAAATGAAAGTCGCTGGCATAGCATTAGATGCCATAACTCGCAGCCCGATCGTCCTTTTGAAAGATTCTTCAGATCGGCGGGCTTTGCCAATTTACATTGGTCAGGAACAGGCTAGGGCAATTATGGGCGCGCTGGAGAATCAGAAGCCTCCCAGACCCTTAACTCACGACCTGATTGTGAATATTCTAGAGACTTGGAATATGACTCTAGAAAAAGTCATTATTCATTCCCTGCAAAAGGATACATTTTATGCAGCTTTAATTGTCCAGCAAGGCGAGGTCAAAAAGGAAATTGACGCGCGTCCTAGCGATGCGATCGCTATTGCCCTCCGTACAAATACTCCCATTTGGGTAATGGAAGAAGTCATTGCCGATGCTTCTATCCCTGTCGATCGCGATGCAGATGAAGCCGAACAGCAAGCCTTCCGTGAATTTATTTCTAATCTCCGTCCTGAAGATTTGATCAAGCGCTTTGGTAATGGCGACAGCTAGGAAAGTGCTGTTAGCGGTAGCGGGGCGTTTAGCCCGTTCTGAGTGCTGTTAGCGGATAGCTAGGGTTGAGCCAGTGCTGAGAAAGAATAGAGAATCTAGAGAATAAAATAATTTCTTTATTCTTTCTCTGTTCATTCTTGTAGAGACACTATTAATCGTATTTCTACTCAGGACTCACTACTCAGGACTCAATTTATGAAATACCGACGCTTTGGAAAAACGAATCTGCGCCTCTCGGTTTTTTCCTTGGGAACAATGCGTTACTTAGCTTCTTTTGAAAATGCTCACCAGACTATCGAACAAGCCTTAGCGCTAGGAATTAATCATCTAGAAACCGCCAGAGGTTACGGCAAAAGCGAGGAGTATTTTGGTAGGGCGCTAAAAGCTGGGTTGTCAGTACCCCGAACGAAGCTTTATGTCACTACCAAAATCTCAGCCACAGCAGATGCTGACACCATGCGTCGGTACATTGACGAATCCTTAGAACGATTACAACTAGATTATTTAGATTGCTTAGGTGTTCATGGTTTGAATACGTGGCAACATTTGGAGTGGGTGCAAACCAAAAATGGCTGTATGCAAGCCGTAGAAGAAGCTGTTGCTGATGGTCGAGTCCGACACGTTGGTTTTTCCACTCACGGACCATTAGAGCTAATTCTGGCAGCAATAAATACAGATTTATTTGAATTTGTCAATCTGCATTATTACTATTTTTTTCAACGGCACGCACCAGCGATTCAACTTGCTGCTGAAAAGGATATGGGCATTTTCATTATTTCCCCTGCTGATAAGGGAGGACGCCTCTACACGCCACCTCAAACTTTAAAAGACCTGTGCTATCCGTATTCACCCTTAGAATTAAATTATCGATTTTTACTTGCCGATCGCCGTATTACTACTTTGAGTATAGGTCCAGCTAACCCAGATGAATTAAGAGAACCTTTACAAGTTGCTGACCATGATGAAGAGTTAACATCAGCAGAAATTTCCACTTTCCATCGGTTAGAAAATCACCAAAAACTTGCTTTGGAAACTGATAATTGTAGCCAGTGTTATGCTTGTTTGCCCTGTCCAGAAAATATCAATATTCCAGAGGTATTACGGTTACGTAATCTTGCAGTGGCATACGATATGAAAGACTATGGACAATATCGTTACGGAATGTTTGAAAATGCCGGTCACTGGTTCCCTGGAATGAAAGGCAACCGTTGTACAGAATGTGGTGACTGTTTGCCTCGCTGTCCAGAAAAGTTAGATATTCCAGCTTTGTTAGAAGATACTCACCAAAAATTAAGTGGGAAAGCTGGTCGGAGATTGTGGGGATAAAAATGTAAACATGAGTCAGAATTCAGAATGGGCTAAACACCCCGCTACCGCTAACAGGAGTCAGAATATCCGTTAACTTCAGCATGGTATTCACCACCCAGTCGCATACTCGTCATTCTAGGTACTGAGTTCTGAGTTCTTTGTTGTTAAAATTATATAAAGATTAAAAGAGTTAGGAAGATCCGCGGAAGCTGGGGTATCTCGCCAAAAAAGATGAAAATTAAAAAAAAAGAAATATCCTACGCCAATCACTGACGGTTTTCCGCTACAGTGGACGGGCTGTAAGCTTAGTATGGACTACTAGCCGATCGCTTACTATTTTTCTGGCTAGTTTAACTTTAGTGGCTGGTCTTTTACCGGCGGCGATATCCTACATCAGTAAATTAATTGTTGATGCAGTGGTATTTGCCTCTCAAGCTAACTCACAAAGCAATGGCTTTGTCAATATTTATCCATCGCTATTTTATGTAGGATTAGAAGCGATCGCTGTAATTTTACTAGCAGGTAGTCAGCGAGGAATCACTATTTGTCAGTCATTATTGCGGGCGCTAATGGGTCAGCGAGTAAATGTACTCATCTTAGAAAAAGCGCTGACACTCGATCTTAGACAGTTTGAAGACTCAGAATTTTATGACAAATTAACTAATGCCCGACGAGAAGCATCGGTTCGTCCCCTTTCGTTAGTAAACCGCACCTTTGGATTGGTGCAAAATGCCCTTTCCCTAATCACCTATGGGATTTTGCTAGTAAATTTCTCAGCTTGGGCAGTGGTGGTACTGATTTTGGCAGCTATGCCTGTATTTATTGCAGAAACTAAGTTTGCTGGAGAAGGCTTTCGCTTATTTAGTTGGCGGGCGGCAGAAACTCGACAACAGCACTACTTAGAAAATCTATTAGCAAGAGAAGATTTTGTCACAGAAGTTAAACTCTACCAGTTGGGAGAGATGCTGCTAGGACGTTACCGCAGCCTATTTGAACAACTCTATGGTGAAGACCGTGATTTAACTCTGCGGCGAGGATTGTGGGGCTATCTCCTGGGTTTAGTGAGTACTGGTGCTTTTTACCTAGCTTATGCTTGGATTGTTCTGGAAACAGTGCAAGGTAAGATTTCCTTGGGAGATATGACAATGTATCTCACCGTTTTTCGCCAAGGACAATCAACTTTCTCCAATGCCCTCACTTCTATTGGAGGGATGTATGAGGACAACCTATATCTATCAAATCTCTACGATTTTCTGGAAGAAGAAGTACCAAAATCTTGGGGTAAGGCAACCATTGGGTTAAATTCTCAAGATGGTATCCGTTTTGAGAATGTCTCATTTACTTATCCGGGAAGTTCCAAGCCAGCCTTGAGAAACATTTCGCTGCATCTCAAACCCAGAGAAAAACTGGCAATTGTGGGTGAAAACGGTTCCGGTAAGACTACTTTAATCAAACTACTGACCCGACTCTACACGCCAGATTCTGGGCGAATTTTCTTAGATGGCTTGGATTTGCAGGAATGGGATGTGGATGTGTTGCGGCGTCGCGTTGGTGTGATTTTTCAGAACTTTGTCCGCTACCAGTTCACTGTGGGGGAGAATATTGGCGTGGGCGATGTAGAACATCTTGAAAACAAAACACAGTGGAAAACTGCTGCTGAAAAAGGCATGGCCCAATCTTTTATTGACCAATTACCTCAAAGCTTTCAGACTCAACTTGGTCGTTGGTTTAAGGGAGGACAAGAACTTTCTGGGGGACAGTGGCAGAAGATTGCTCTATCTCGTGCTTTTATGCGATCGCAAGCAGATATCTTGGTGTTAGATGAACCAACATCAGCAATAGATGCCCAAGCTGAGTTTGAGATTTTCAATCATTTTCGCGCTATTACTCAAAATCAGATGGTACTTTTGATTTCCCATCGCTTCTCGACGGTAAGAATGGCTGACAAAATCCTAGTTATAGAAAACGGCGAAGTTATAGAACAAGGAACTCACGAAGATTTGTTACAGCTAGGAGGACGTTATGCCAAGTTGTTTCTCTTACAAGCCGCTGGTTATCAATAGGAAAAGAAGCTAGTAAACTTTGTTTTACATAGCTATGCTTAGGTTGGGCTGCGCCTACGCTCACTTTGTAGAAAGCACATAACACCTCTATCTAACCACGTTAAACTGTTTGGTAAACATGGGTCACTAGATGCTCCGTATCGTTAAACATTGCTACCTGATAAAATTATGCAAATCACAAAACAGCGATACTATACCCCAGAGGAATATTTAGAGCTAGAAGAAGCTGCTGACTACAAAAGTGAATACATTGATGGGCAAATAATTTCTATGGCAGGTGGAACAGCAAATCACAACCGTATAGCTGGTAATTTCTATGCTGTGTTAAACTTCGCGTTCAGACAAGAAGAATACGAAGTGTTTAATAGCGATATGCGTTTGTGGATACACCAAAAGCGTATCTACACGTATCCAGATGTGACAGTAATAGCCGGTGAACCAGAATTTTTCAATAACCGTACAGATATTATTACAAATCCCCAAGTTATTGTTGAGGTTTTGTCTAAATCTACTAAAAATTACGATCGCGAAGATAAATTTCAGGTTTACCGAACTATTTCCACTTTCCAGGAATACCTATTAATTGACCAAACTCGGATTCATGTAGATCAATTTTCCAAAACTGGGAAAAAGCAATGGACGCTTCGTGAATATGATGAAGAAGATGAAGCGATCGCACTTGTAACCGTACCATTTGAAATTTCCCTACAGGATTTATATAACAAAGTGAAGTTTGAGCCTGTTGAGTTTGAAGGGGAAAGTGCTGATGTTGAGGGATTGGGATAAAGTGCGAGCGCCTAATTTATCTCAATTTACAAAGGCGATCGCCCCTTTTTGCTAAAGTGAGAAGTGCTAAGACTGCTTATGCTAATACCAGTCATTAACTCTTTGTTATCTCCGGCTAGCAAAATTATGTTGAAGACGATAAAAATAGATAATTTCCGTAGTTTCCAGTCCTTCGAGCTTCAGCAACTTGGTAGAGTCAACCTACTTGTTGGTAAAAACAATATTGGTAAAACATCAATACTTGAAGCTATTCAACTTTTATGCTCACGCAATAATCTTGATCCACTACGTCAGACAATGACTAACCGGAGTGAATATTTTTTTGATGATGAGCGTAGTGAACGTAGATTAAGGTTAGGTCAAGCTCAAGACCTTGATGTTCGTCACCTTTTTTATGGTCACGAGATTGAATTGGGGAGCAAATTTTCAATAACAGGTACTAGTGGCAATATTCAAGAGGAGCTTATTGTATCAATAGAAGTACGCAACATTTCTTCAAAAGAGCCACTTGGTTCATCGCCTGAATTTCTATATGATGAAGTCCCAGATGCATTAAGGGAACTAGATTTCAGTATTAAGTGGAATTATGGGCGAGAAGAAAAGCTTTGGAGACTACCGCTATCAGCTAATGGTGGGATTTTTGTAGAAGATTATACTCGTCAATTGCGTAGAGATCCTAAAAATTCATCACCAAAAATACAATTTGTCACATCATCTTCTCTAGGAACCGAGAAGATGATTGAACTATTTGATCAGATAGTACTAACGCCTGAAGAAAAACTTGTAGAGCAGGCACTTCATAGAATAGACTCTAAAATTCAACGGATTGCTCCAGTTAGTTCTCGAAAGTCTAGGTATTCCTTAGATTCGCGGGGCGGTTTTTTTGTACTTATTTCTGATAGTAATCAGCGTGTACCAATCGGCAGTATGGGTGATGGTATTTGGCGTATCTTAGGATTAGCACTAGCTACAGTGTGTGCTAAAGATGGATACTTATTTGTTGATGAGATTGATACCGGACTCCATTTTACGGCGATGTCTGATATGTGGGAACTGATTTGGGATACAGCTAAAAGATTAAATGTGCAAGTTTTTGCAACTACACACAATAGTGATTGTTGGACAAGTTTAGCCACTATTGCAGAGCAGGAAAATGCTACTGAGGATGGTATTAGAATTCACAGAATTGAAAAAGGTAAAGAAACAAGTGTAGTCTTTACTGAACCTCAAATCGTCATTGCTGCTGAAAGAGAAATTGAGGTACGTTAGTAATGGTAAAAGGTTATGTAGCCAAGAAACTGTTAGTAGAAGGACAGGACGATTTGCGAGTTATACCAGAATTAATAGAAAAAAATGGAATTCGTTGGGGTGATAAAAAAAAGGAAGCGATTGTATTAATAGAAGATTGTGGTGGTTACGAAAATATTGATGCAAACCTTATATCTACTGAATTACGAGCATCAGGACTCACTCATTTAGGCGTGATAATAGACGCAGATGAAGATTTATCTGTACGCTGGATAAGTATAAGAAATGCTTGTTTGCCAAGTATACCTGATATTCCTGAAGAAATATCAGAGACAGGACTTATCCATGTTACAAACAATGGCATTAAGTTTGGTATCTGGATTATGCCAGATAACCAAACAAGAGGTATGTTAGAGACTTTTTTCGCTTATATGATTAAAGATGAAGCCGAAACTATTTGGCAATATGCTCAGGAAGTAGCACAAGAAGCAAAAAACAAAGGAGCATCATTCAAAGATTCTTATTTTGATAAAGCTAAAATTTACAGTTGGCTAGCATGGCAAGAAGAACCAGGAAGACAACTGCATCAAGCTATAAAGTATAAAATTCTGAATCCTCAACATCCAAAGGCGCAGACATTTTTAATATGGTTTAAAACTTTATACGATTTATAATATTGAGATGTATTTGATATTCAAGAATAGCGATCGCCCTACTTATGCAGAGTATCTTAAAAAGATTTAAGCAACTTTTAACGGTTTATGAGGAAAAGTAATTGGCTCTGGCAAAGTTTTTCCTTGCTCTTTATACCATTGAATCAGAGATTCAATGACCTCTTGCCCATGTTTAGCAGCTTCTTCATAAGTCTTCCCATGAGTGTGGAATTGCTGCCAAGGGAATTACGGTAAGTGTACTAAGTAGCAATTATCCTCATCTGACCATTGAATTACCATACTATAGCGATCGTTCATTATTCTTCCTCTATTTTTCCTAGTTGCTTCAAATATTAATTTTTTTACTTAAGAATACTATTGACAACGTAGCAAAACCTGTTTTAACGAAATAAGTTGATTGGCAAAAATAAAGCTAACTCGTATTTACATAGCCTCTTCATGAAAAAATGGTCGTCATTCCTCAACAGATACTCCTGACAACTTGTAGAAATTCCCTTAGTACAGGTGTCATATCTTCTTCCCGCCACACTATGGCCGTTTCTACTAATGGTGTTTTTTCCTCTAGAATACGATAAACTACACCAGTTCTCTGAAGATTTTGCAATGAAGACGGTGCGATCGCAAGCCCCATTCCGGCTGAAACTAATCCGATAATCGTCTGCATCTGAATCGCTTCTTGAGTCACTTTTGGGCTGAAGTTTCCTTGCTGACAGAGACTTACGATTTGGTCGTAAAGTCCGGGACCCAAATGGCGAGGGAACATAATAAAGTTTTCGTTTACTAACGATCGCACTGAAATCTTTTCTTGTTCAGCTAAGGGATGAGTTTCCAACATAGCCACAATTAAAGCTTCTTGCTGAATACATTCTTGATTGAGTGTGTTGTCTTCTAAAGGTGGATGGGCAAAACCTATATGGATGTGCCGATTCTGTAGCGCTTGCTCCTGCTGAGTTGTGGTTAATTCCTGCAATACCAACTCTACTTCTGGAAACTTCTCTCTAAATTGCCGCAAAATTACAGGAAGCAAATCATAAGTTGCCAAGCTGGTAAACCCAATTCGCAGTAATCCCTTTTCACCTCTTCCCATTTTTTGGGTTAGCTCAATTGCTTTTTGGAGTTGAGCTAAAAGTTGATAAGCTTCTTGCAAAAAAACTTGCCCTGCTTCTGTTAGTTGCACCTGTCGTTTGGTTTTGCGGTGAAATAGTTCTACTCCCAATTGCACCTCTAGTTGGTGAATTTGCTGGCTTAAGGGCGGTTGAGCGATGTGCAGTCGCTCGGCGGCTCTACTGAAGTGCAGTTCTTCAGCGACAGCAATAAAGTAGCGCAGATGTCGCAGTTCCATCTTTTTGATATTTTATAAGTTTCAATTCTCTATAAATATATAAACGCAGAGAGGCGCAAAGTAACGCAGAGGTTTTAGAAAATTTATAACAAAAGCTAGAGGTGCGATCGCTAGGATTTATGCTGATTTACGCAGAAATTTCATTGCTACTCGACAATCAAGAATGTATTTTTCACTACAATTGTTTCGTGAAAATAATTTGTTGATTTTAATATAAAAATGTATCAGTCTATATGCTATATTTATTAGCTTTTAAAAGCAGTATTAGAAGCCTTTAGGTATATTTTCAAAAGCCTCAGATGCTATGTAAAAATTATTTAAACTTGGCTTCAGCTTTCAATAGTAATAAATTGATTCACACTCTAAAATAATATTAAAATTTAAGCGATTTAGTGCTATATCCTTCACTGGCTAAAATTGGAAAAATAGTAATTGTTGCTTCTTTAATAATGAGCAATAGTCATTCAAAAAATATCATTCATAGCGCCGAATGCTCGTCTATTTTTCTTATCTTCAATGCCCTATGCCCCATAATTCATGCCCAATAACCTAATTGCATACTTCTATGGGATTAGAAGTATCCACACCAACCCAAACAACTACCCCTAGCAGGTTAAACTAGGTCTGGTAACAACTGCTCCACGTTCCTTATGAGGCTTTTATGGGAGCTAACCTCAAACAGATTGCCAACTATTTAGACAACCTTGGTTGGGACTACCGTTTTGATGATGAGGAAGACCGAATTATAACAGGTGTGGAGGCTGATAACCTAGAAGATTTCCTAATAGTTGTCCAACTGGATGAAGAAGGAAAATTTTTTCGGGTATTTGCCCCTCAAGTTCTGGGAGGAATCCAAGAGCATCCTCACAAGGCAGCTATACTCCAAACAATGCTTGCCATTTCCTGGGAAACCAAAATGTTGCAATGGGAGTATGACCCATCCGATGGTGAAATTCGTGCCATTATTGAGTTTCCTTTAGAAGACTCGATTCTCACAGAAAAACAATTTCACCGTTGTCTGAGTGGATTAATTCAGATTGTGGATGGCATAGCAATACCTCGCCTAAAAGAAGTGATGGCAACAGGTGTCGATCCGGGGAATATAGAACTTGGGGAAAGACTATTACTCAGTATCCAAGAAGAAGCCCCAGGATTGTTAGATTTACTAGAAAAAGCAATGGAAGCGCGAAAAAAGCGAGGAAGTTTTCCTAGTGAGTGAGACGGATCATCACTTAAATAGCTATACTCCAAAGTGATACCCTCACTATATACTGAAATTTTCTGGGGCTGGATATTATGACATCCTATGCAACCTCCTCTGCCAAAGCGGAAATGAGCGAACTCCGGCGGTTGAAAGCCTTACTACCACCAGAACTGCAAAGCTGGGTCACGGTTGAAGGCACAACTGAGGTCAATCCACCCCTGGTTCGCTGCGAAGAAATTGGTAAAGACCAGGTAGAAATTCAAATTGATTTGGTGAAATGGGATGCCCTCGCAATGGATCAGCGTAATCTGCTGTTCTGGCATGAGGTTGCTCGCGTTCAAAATGACACAATTCCTAAAGATGGTTGGGAAATGGCAGCACTAGCCATTGGTTTAGGTGGTGCTGTAGGGGAATTGTGGGTACAAGATGGATTGCTGCTGGTGTTAGCTTTGTCGCTTTGTGGCGTGTCAGGCTGGCGACTGTACCAAAAGAATAATGGGGAAAAGCAACTAAGAGAATTGCTCAATGCTGATGAGAAAGCGATCGCTTTAGCAACTCGTTTTGGTTATAGCCTCCCCAATGCCTACAAGAGTCTCGGTAGCGCCTTGAAAACCCTGATTGATAATACTCCTAGTAAGCGCCAACGATCGAGATACGAAGCAAGACTCTCTGCCCTCAAACGCAGTGCCAATAAGGCAAAAGCTAAATCCAAAGCTCCAGATGAGGGCGCACTATAGCAACCAAAAATTAGGTTGGGTGGGTATTGCCTACCCCCGAAATACCTAAATCAATTTGAGTTTGACGAACCTCTGCCTGCCTTGAACTTTAGTTCAAGTTTCTCTCCGAGTCAGGGAGGCAAGATTTTACGTAATAAAGCCTCATTAGTGGTCTTTTGATTTGGCTCATTAGACTGCCTAGTAAGGGGAGGGGCAAAGCTGTTTCATTCCCCAAAGAGCTTTAAAAATCAAGGGTTCTAGCAATTAAAAATTGATTATTTTCTTCTCATTCTGCCGATAAAATGAACTATTTTACTGGTATTTAAGTGCTTAAATGTTCATCTCATCGTCACCCTTACTTACAATTTTCTCCCTCACCATCTTGACAAATTCTGTTTGAAATGGAATGAATCAGCCCTGCTGCTAGTAAAGGGGCTACTGCCTCCCTAATTAGCGGCAACAGCCCAATCACCATTTCATAAAATCTTACTTTTTTCTTGACTACATCTTTATCAAACTAAAATTTTACAACTGGTTCAGCATTTTATGCGTCTGGGGGATCACGCGCACGTGCTTGACAAACCCCTTCATCAAAGCTTGCCATGTCAAAACTTGATCGCTGGAAGGCGCAAGTACAGGTACTGGAGAAAATTGTTCTGATACTGCCAAAGGCGTAACAGGTTGTAAAAATACTGAGATATCTGGACTAACCTCTGCCACCAACGAAGCTGAACGTTCCAACTCGGCAGGATCTGTGTTTTGAGACACAATTATCTTGACAAAAACATTTAAATATGAGTCATAACATAACTGGAGAAATTTACTATGTTCTTGCCAATGACTTTCGCCACTAACACTGGGCAGTTTTAAATCCATACCTACAGAGTCTAAGTATGGGATAATCATTGCTAGTTGTTCTGGGCGATGTCCGCCGGTTTCTAAGTATATAGGTAGACCAGTTATGGCTCGCACTTGGGGTAGAAACTGCGTTAGAAATGAGGCATGAAGAAGTGGTTCGCCGCCAGTTAAGCTAATGCTATCGTGTAGACAAGGCAGATTTTGCTGTTCCACCCATTCGATTAATATGGGTAATGGGACGGGGTTAGAGTGGATTTCAAAGTCGCGCAATCCAGGCGATCGCTCTATCCGACAAGTTGTAGGTGCACTCCACGTGTGGGCACTATCGCAAAAGTGACAGCGCAAATCACACAAAGCAAAACGAATAAATATCTGACGTGTCCCTACATTCAATCCTTCCCCTTGAATGGCAGAAAAGACCTCAATCAGGCGTGCGGTAGGTGTAACCGTATTTTTAGCAATCATTTGATGAGAGCAACGCGATCGCGCTGCGTCGGCACAACAGCAAGGATGTTTTTTGGCTTCTTGTTCTATTGTGAATCGTCGCTAGCGATCTCCAATCTCAGCCCCAATAAATAGCAGTTAGTCCTGATTACCACTAATTCCGATATTAGGTTAAGTAATTTTGTAGGACAAACTAATGTTTGGCATATTACATTATACATGGCAACGAAAGTGCAGAGCTTCATGACTAGCCAACCGACAGAGGTCGATTTTCCAGTTAATTCCCTAAACGACATTGCTATAGTGCAGGTGCCGACGCGGTTGAGCGTGCTGGAGGCTTTAGGCTTTAAGCAAACCTGCCAAGGCTTAATTGGGCCCAATTCATATCCCAAGCAAATCATCATTGACTTTCACCAAACTACTTTTATCGATAGTAGTGGTTTAGGTGCCCTGGTAAGTAATTTTAAATATGCTCAGGCTCAGGGTATTACATTAACACTGCGGAATGTAACGCCTCAAGTCATGGCAGTTCTAAAACTCACAGGCTTGGATCAGGTTTTTCCTCTAGAGCTTGTGGAGGATGGGTCGTTAATAGAACAAGATGACGTAGTAGATAATCGGAAGACAACTTCCCGTAAAGTAGAGCAGTTACCCACTACTCACCCTTCTATGGCATCTTGGATGAAACGGTTCTTAGATATTGTTGGGTCAGTGATTGGTTTATTAATTACAGGAATTTTGTTTATTCCGATTGCGATCGCTATTCAAATTAATGATCCCGGTCCCATCTTCTTTAGTCAAATTCGTTGTGGTTGGATGGGTAAGCGGTTTAAGATTTGGAAATTCCGCTCTATGTGTGTGGATGCGGAAGCGAAGAAATCCCAAGTTAAAAACCAAGTGCAAGGTGCTTTTTTCAAAAATGAGAATGACCCCAGAATTACTAAGATAGGGCGCTTGTTACGGCGAACTAGTCTTGATGAATTACCCCAATTTTGGAACGTCCTCAAAGGAGAGATGAGTTTAGTAGGCACCCGACCACCTACACCCGATGAAGTCGAACGCTATGAAGTACCAGAGTGGCAACGTTTAGATGTAAAACCCGGTATGACTGGCGAATGGCAAGTAAATGGACGTTCTACAGTCCGTAGTTTTGAAGATGTAATTCGTCTGGATTTGCAGTATCAAAAAAATTGGAGTTTAGTGTACGATTTAAAGCTAATTTTCAAAACTATAGCTATTCTGTTTAATAGAAACAGTGGTGCTGTTTAGCTAATTATCCTTATTCACAATTTTTTGAGAACTCGCAACTCTCACGATATTCTTAAATACACCCAAGCCTATTATGGGCTTGGGTAAATTTTAGGTTGACTTACAGCACCACGCAAGTTCAGCCAATTTTGGTTTTGAGATTTTAGACTGATCCCACGGATCAATCCTCTTTTTTCAAACAAAGATGTTTATGTATTTTTATCCTCTATTAAAATCAGGGTTTGAAAAAAATTTTGGATTTTGAATCATTCAATCCAAAATCCAAAATTCAAAATCTAAAATTTAGTAATCCTGTGTATGAGATTATCCCATCGCCTTCTGAACACTAACTGCTTCAACCTGCTGCACCTCTGGCAACAAACGCTTCATGCCTTGCTTAACAAACCCCTGCAAAAAACCAATCTGCTGATTTTGCTGAAATACCTTTTGCAATGTTTGCCGCAAATTCTCCAAATTCAAACCAGTTCCAGAATCTATGGCTATTTCCTGCTGTTGGAAATACTCAACTAGACTTAACCCTGCAACTCTAGTCAGATAAGCTGCACTTACTCCCTGCACTACGCCACCAGCCACAAAGGTAACGGCATTACTTTTCAGAACAGTACTAATAGCCTTTGTAGAAAGTTCAACTAAACCCAATTTCAGCATCAAACTTCCCATTGTTCCAGCTACGGTTTGTGCTTGTTCTAGGGAAAATTTTTGCTGATAGATATTACCCAAATCCATTACCATTTGAGCATTAATTGCCGCAGTTGCTAGAATATCAAAGGCTGGTACAGGGTTAGCAAAGGCAGCGGCAGCAGCTATCCATTGATATTGTTCAATAATTGGGGTGGCGCGATCACGTCTGGTTCCATTCAGCCAGTTTTTAGCCTCAGCTTTCAACAACCCGGCTTTTCTCATGGTTGTTAGCCAAACTAGCCGTTGTCCCGGTTGTACCAATTCACCCAACTGTTGCGTCAACTGCTGGATATCTGCTGCTGGTTGTTCCATCCACTCTTGCACAGCACCATCAGCCTCATGCTTTCGGACTTTGATGGGAATTGGAGAGGCCGCAGTTGCAACTACATTTCCCTGCATCCGCTGTTTTAATGACAGCAAAATGCTGGCGCTTTCATCGGCTAAATACCGATCTTGTTTGTTAAAAACCAGCATATTAGGCTGATTTGCTGCTTTTAGCTGCTGTAAGGTTTGAAATTCTGAGTCTGTCAAATCACCATTTGTCAGAAATAGAACGAAATCAGATTTTGCTACTTCTGCCAAAATAGCCGCATCTGAGTTTTCACCCACTTCTCTAAATAAAGGTGGTGTCTCTTGTAGAGATACGAAATTTTGTGTCTCTAGATTTTGTAGCACTTGAATTAAAGTGCTTTTACCCACGGATTTACCGCCAGTTACAGCAACTTTAATTTCTTGCCTGTCTAACTCCAACAACAATTGGGCAACTTGTTCTCTGAGTGTCTCTAATGCTGTGTGGTTTTCTGCTTCTTGTGCCAGCTGGTTAATTACAGTTTCAGTTTTAGCGATCGCACTTTCCACAGTCGCTCGATCCACCACCATACCATCTAGCTGCTCTAAACTGTTTTTAGGGCGCTTTTGCTGGAATAACCACAAACCACCACCTACAGCTAAGGCACTCAACAAACCGAACTCACCCACCTGCACTATAGAATCGTGCCAACTGTCCAACATCCACAGGGAAAAGGAAAGTCCCAATCCTCCCACTAAAATTGGTCGCTGCAACTTCACAACCATGATTCTCCGCGCTTTTTGGATGGCTATTTCTTCCAGAATAGATCAAAATAAAACAAAACCCTGCAATCTTTACTGATTGTAGGGTTTTGTTTTATATTTTATGTGGTGGCGGGAAGTGGATTTGAACCACTGACCTTCGGGTTATGAGCCCGACGAGCTACCAGGCTGCTCTATCCCGCGTTGCTCTCGACTTATTTATAATAACCTATAGTCGAGAGTTTGGCAACTACAAAAACGATAATTCTCCAATTACTTCTAAACGCTTGTATTTTCCCAAGGTGACAAACTTTTCTGAGAGGCTTTCGGCGGCGCTGGGACTAATCCAACCCATTTGCTGGAGTAAGTGAATAGCCACGGCGTATTTTGCACGTTTTGCCCCATCCATGACTTTGATTGCCAATCCCAAGCCTTCACCGAGTCTACCAATGCACTGCACTCCTTCAGCACCAGTTTTGCTGACTAGTTCTCCTGGAGTTAAGCGCATTAGTTCCGTATCAAATTCTCCATCTCCTGCGACCATTGCGGGGTGATGAGTCATAGCACGGACAATCCGCTCCATATCCAAGTTGGTACTAGAGGCTAACAGTGCATATAAAGATGCCATGTGACCGAGTTGCATCAGATAAGTTGGTGCGCCACAGTCATCATGAGCGCTGATAAATTCTGCTGCTGGCATTCGCAGCAACTCTGCTACTTTGCCCAAAATCAATTGCTGTATTGGATGCTTGCGATCCAAGTAGTTATTCAATGGCCAATGGCGTTGCTGACAAACAGCTAACATTCCCGCATGTTTTCCAGAGCAATTGTATTCCAGAGGACTCCGTTTGCCTTCAGGAATTGGACACTGGAGTATAGTTGGATCTAGATCGGCCCGCCAAAGGATATTAAATACTTGTCGGACTTGATCGATTCTTCCTTTGTGGGAACTTGTGATAATTGCTAAGTCGCGATCGCTAAGTTGATAGCGTTCCAGTGTACCTGTGGTGGTGACTGCGAGTGCCTGAAATGGTTTGAGCGCTGAACGGATAAATGCAGCAGTTTCAGAATTTCCGGCAACGGTTAGAACCCGTCCTCGTTCGTCGCAGACAACAGCTTGAACTATATGCCTGGATTCAATAATACCTTCCCGCAGCAACCGGACTTCCAGTGCTGCGGCTTGAGTTCGTTTTCCCATTGTCATGGGTTTATATTTATTACCTTTTTTAATTAAATTAGTCATTAGTCATTGATCATTAGTCCTTAGCTAATGACTAATGACCAATGACTAATAACTTTTTAAAACAAATGCCAAACTATAGTACCAGTAACGTACATTCCCGCCAAGCCAGCGAAGGTAAATTGTAACCGCCGCAGAATGGGTTTAATTTCGTATGCAACAATTAAGCGATCGCGGTTGAGAACTTCCTCTGGTTTAGTCCAAGTTTGACCATCGTACCAGCCGGACTCTTCATAAAATACTGTGGGACTACAAAGGCGATCGCACACGTAGAACCAGCCTAAGTACAATCTTACCAGTATCAGCACTAACCCGACACTCGCTCCGGCTGAACCACAAAGAATAAAATGTGCAATATACTTGTGAGGTGGAAAACTTGCCGCAGCTATCGGTCCTGCGAAGAGCCAAGATAAACCCCAAATCCAAACGAGTTTCGTGATATACTCGCGCCAATCTAAAGTAGTATCACGAAACAGCCAGGAAGTTTTTAACTCTTCGTATTCATTGAGTGGTTGTTGGTCTGTAGGAACTGGGCAATTAGAAACCGAAGACCTAATCATGTTGGCTTACCCTCACCTTCATCAGATTCTGGAAGGGAAATACGTTCTGCATGAATCCAGAACGCTTCTAAATTATAAAACTCCCGTTCCTTGGGCATCATGATATGAACGATCACATCACCGTAGTCTTGTAGTACCCAACTCCCCTCAACTTTTCCTTCTGTCCTTAAGGGACGGCGTTGCAACTCAGTTTCGACTTTTCCTTCAATTGCTTGAGCGATCGCCCTGACCTGTGCCCTAGAATAGCCAGTCATCATCACAAAGTAATCAGCCAGGTAAGATACCTCTGCTACTTTGAGCAATAAAATCTCACCTGCTTTGCGGTCTGAGGCTGCAACAGCGATCGTTGCAGCTAATTTTTCGCTCGCCTCTTCGGTTTGGCCGTGGCTTATTACCGCACTCTTCGTCAGTGGGACAGATTGCAATGGGAAATTTCCTTGGAAATAATCAGTCATTAAACCTCAGGTGCTTTCTTCCTTTTGAAACAATTGTTGACATTTACTTACAAACAACAAACAATTGATCTGACAAATGTGTCAATAGGTTTTTTTGAATACTAACAAAAAAACAGGTGTCTATGGGCCGAGTTTGATAATTGGCTGTTTAGATTTCGATATCCCCAACAGTTGATTGCTGATGGTTATTGTGCAGCGATAAATCAACCAATAGCTTTTCAGCAAGAATTGACAGCGAAAATAATCACAGATTCATCAAACAGCATAGTAATGTAAAGCTAGTAATTCGCAGGTCACTATACATCTACGCTTTATACTGTCTGCTAAAAATTAGGATACAACACAGCATACTGATGACTGGTCTAGCAAAAGTGCGATTTTTATACGTACAAACACTAGTATTGTTAAGTACTTTATAATTAATTGTCCACGGTTGGAATGAAGTGAAGCCGTGAAATTTTTAGTTCAACAATGCACCTGAAAACCTTCTTGTCTATCGCTATATTTTTAATAGTAAAATTAGCTACCCTCAAAATCTCTTACTACTTAGATATGAGGGCATAATTGTAATTTTTACAGATGCAACATAACTTTTCTGCAAAGATTAAACTTCTTGTTTCGTAACTATGCCTCTAGACTGAATTGCTCTGCGTTCTGCTGTCAATGAGTAACATAATGACTCATACTGATTTAAAGCTTGCTCAAAAGCATATTGTTCAACGGCATATTGGCGACTTTTGTAACCCAGAGTTTTGACTTTTTCGAGATTTTGGTACAAATCTAAAATTGCCATTGCTAAAGCTTGGGGATCTTCTGGAGGAACGATAACTCCGCCGCCACTTTGCCTGATGGCTCTTGCTGCTGTACCATTGTCGGGGACAGAGGCAACTAAGGCCCCTCCACTAGCAAGTAGCACTTGAATTTTTGATGGCATATTGAAAGATACAACATTTTTCTTTTGCACCACTAAGCCAACATCCGCAGCTGCCAACATTTGTGGCAAATCTTTGCGGGGTTGAAATGGCAGTAGCAAGACATTATCTGCGCCGCAGTTTAGACATTCCTGTTGCAATCGCTGTAAACCTTTTGCCTCTCCAACGATGACAAAGACAATATCTGGGATATGGCGCAATACAGAAGCAGCTTTGACGACGCTTTCTAAACCTTGAGTTAAAGCAATGTTACCAGAATAAAGGACTACAAATTTGCCATTCAGATTATGTGCTGCGCGGAAAGGGTTATTTTCTTTAGGCAAAGGGCGGATAAAATTTACATCAACCCAGTTGGGAATTTGCACAATTTTGTGAGCTTCTACGCCCTTAGCTCGCAAATTCTCCACAAACCCATCGGCGATGACGCTAATTTTACTGGCGCTGCGGTAGGCAAATTTTTCCAATAATGTAAACAACTGGATGAGTAATTTATTTTTCAGCAGACCGACGTGGACGGCTGCTTCTGGTAATATATCTTGTAGATTTAAGATTACAGGACAAGCACGTAACCATCCTAAAAGCGCAACTGGTACACAACTTGGCAATGATGGCGATGTTGAGAGAATTACGTCTGGACGCCAACCGATGAGGGCGGGTAGAAAACTAGTGACGACGAAACTAGCATCTAGTAACACCCTATCTAATAGGTTTGGTTGTGGACGAATCCAAACGTAACTGCGTTGAATTTGAACGCCATTTTTGTATTCGTTGACATACCACTTGCCCCGATATTCCTGGTAAATTTGCCGCTCAGGGTAGTTAGGCATGGCAGTAACTACGCGCACTTCATGCCCACGTTTCACTAGTCCCTCTGCTAATTCAGTCATCAGAGGGGCAATACCAATTGGCTCTGGATAGTAGTTGTAGGAGTAAATTAAAATCCGCATAAAAATTTAGTCTGAAGTACGCCGGTTTTTTATTTAATGACAAATATTTGTCTGCAATATCATTTGGGCTTGGAAACCCCTATATTTAATTGTGACTCCAGACTCTTTTTCTGTCAGGGATTTTCCTTAAAGATTGAGTAAACTTTGAGATGAAATACTTAGAGAAACTGTGAAATTTTTTTACTATTTAAGCAGTCTTTAAATTGTTCATTTTTGATTGGTACTTACGTAGAAAACCTAAGTAAGTATATTAGGTTTTGTCAACCCTTAAGCCTAAATTTAGATAGTTAGTACTAATTCTTCCTAGAAGTTACGGACATAACCTATTTTCCTAGAATCTGAATATTAATAAATACTTTTTGAGCTTACTAGTCATTCCATGAGCGATCGCCCTTGTATTTTCTCTTTTTTTGCTGGTTCCGGTTTGCTAGATTTAGGTTTTGAAACCAGCGGTTTTAATATTGTTTATGTAAATGAAATCTTCGCCCCATTCATCGCCGCCTATCGCCATTCACGGGAAGTTTTGAAAATGCGATCGCCTGAATATGGATATCATCACGGTGAAGCAGCAGATGTCACAAATCTTATTGTCGGAAAAGAAGCACAACACCTTCAAGAATTAGTCAAAGACTGCCGCAAATCTCACAATATAATTGGTTTCATCGGTGGGCCTCCTTGTCCTGATTTTTCTATTGGTGGAAAAAATAGAGGACGTTTAGGAGATAATGGCAAGCTTTCCGCTTCTTACGTTGAATTAATTTGCCGCAATCTTCCTGATTTCTTTTTATTTGAGAACGTTAAGGGGTTATGGAAAACGACAAAACACCGTTTATTTTTTGAATCGCTCAAGCAACAATTACAAGAAGCTGGCTATATATTGACAGAGCGGTTAATCAATGCTATCGAGTACGGTGTACCCCAGGATAGAGAAAGAATTATTCTAATAGGTTTCAAAAATAATTTTCTTAAGGATATAGGGATAAAATTCTGTACTGAAAAGTTACTAACTGAGATATGTTTTCCTTGGAAAAATTATATTTTATATCCTCAAGAAAATGTTTTCGCTTACCCTTGGCGTAAGTGTGATCCATTCCAAGAAAATTCCATCATTCCTTGTCCTGATGGCATCCCTCAAGAATTAACAGTTGAATACTGGTTTAGAAAAAATAATGTGCTTCAGCACCCCAATGCTGAAAACTGTTTTCAACCAAGAGCAGGTATCACAAAATTTGCTGCTATTGATGAAGGAGATGATTCTAAAAAATCTTTCAAGCGTCTGCACAGATGGCGTTACTCTCCGACAGCTTGCTATGGAAATAATGAAGTACATTTGCATCCTTATCAAATCCGGCGAATATCTGTGGCGGAAGCTTTAGCCATACAATCCTTACCTGAAAATTTTGTACTTCCAGAGAATATGTCGCTCACTAATATGTTTAAAACTATTGGAAATGGTGTTCCATATTTGGCATCGAAGGCGCTAGCTAAAACTATTTTTGACTTCTTAATAACTAAAGAATACCATTCTGAAAATGAAATTCAACAATTGGAGTTACCATTGATTTTTAGTTAAAGCTATAGAACTCAGTAATGTTCAATAGCCGCTGCAACTAACGGCACCAAATCTGCCTTCCTTGTATATGGGTATGTACCATCTACCAGATGAAAAGTCTGTTCTAGTGCCACACTATGAGGTGCAATTGCTGTACTAAATATTCTTCTATCAGCAGGGGTTAGCTCACTGACAACCATGTAGTATTTCCAGTTTTGCTGTAATACATAAGCAATAGCTTTAATCATAGCTGCTTCAAATAAAGGCTGATAACGCCTATCTGGACGATTTGAAGTTTTGAGAGAAACTGCTGCTTTAACTTCTTCTATATGTAGTTTTCCCTTCAAAAAATTATAGAGTACTAAACTATCTGGATTTATTGCCTGTTGCTGTAAAAGTGAGTTTATTCTGGGCATAATTACCTTATTTTCAATAACAACTATAATGTAGTCTGGACTGAGGCATAAAAATTTTGTCTTTAAATGGTTGAATTTTTGATAAAGAATTATTTATATTAGCAAAATTATCTTTGGTAAATAAGTTTAAAAAATTTGAATATGCTTCATCGATTCCTTCTAATTGTAATTTTGAATTAGGCATAGAAAAAGCCGCAATACACATACCAGTTTCTTTATTAAGATCAAAGATAATTTCAGACAATAAGCTAGTTGCTATTAACTCGTTCCATCCTCCTATCGCCTTGTTGAGAGCGCCGACTTGGGGATTCTGTGAGTACTTTTCTCTAAAAGCTTTAATTGTTTCGTTTTTGATCCAGTCTAAAATCTCACTAACCGATAAGTTTTGAGCTAATTTAGTCACTATCTCAGAAGATAAATTTCTGTAGATAGCTCTGCTGTTGATGCGAAATTTGCCATTTGATATTTCTGTAAACCATACCGTGTCATTAAGCATTTTCTTGTTTTTCGGATAATTAAGGGAAAATTTTTTGGCAAATAAATATTCTTGCCAAGAAGATTTTACCTTCCTAACCTTATTACTACTTAATGTCAACTTAAATACTTGTAGTAATTGCGGGATATCTGTAAAGCTGATATTCAAGACAACTCAGCAGATTGTTTTCAGGATAAACTCGTAATAAATGTGGTTTAATATATATATAAGAAATGTTTTAATTTTTTATAAAGTTTAATAATCAATCACTGGCAGAAGACACGATGGCAGCAGACTATCCAGACATTGATATTGCGCCATTCATCGATCACTCCCTGTTAATGCCAACGGCTACTCCAGAGCAGGTTGAGCAATGGTGTGAAGAAGCATATAGATTCAACTTTGCGGCGGTTTGTCTGTTCCCCGCGAATGTTAAGCAAGCAGTAGAACTCCTCCACGGTAAAAACCCCAAAGTCTGTACGGTGATTGGTTTTCCTTCTGGTGCAACGACTTCAGCCGTGAAATTGTACGAAGCTCAAGAAGCGGCGGATAGTGGGGCCACTGAGTTGGATGTAGTCATGAACTTGGGGTGGTTGAAAGCTGGCAAAACTGAAGAAGTCCACCGGGAAATTGCCGAAATTTGTGAAGAGACTGGGCAAACGGTCAAGGTGATTTTGGAAACTAACCTGTTGACAGATGCAGAGAAAAAAATAGCTGCTGAAATCGCTATGGAGGCGGGAGCAGCATTCTTAAAAACCAGTACTGGTTGGAATGGTGGTGCCACAGTGGCAGATGTACGACTTTTGCAGGAATTGGCAAAAGAAAGGGTGGGAATTAAGGCTTCAGGTGGTATCCACACTATCAATCAAGCCCTAGACTTAATCGTAGCGGGTGCTACTAGATTAGGCACATCTCGCGGTATGGATTTGATCCGTCAGCGCGATAACCTGGGAAAGGGTGAATAGTCATTTGTCCTACCCTGCGGGAAGCCGCAGAAGCGTCTATGTCATTTGTCCTACCCTGCGGGAAGCCGCAGAAGTGTCTATGTCATTTGTCCTATTCTAATGACCCTTGACCAATGACTAATGACTAAATAACTACTAATGACTAGTGACTAATGAGTAGAACCTACAAAGCAACTGGTATTAATCTTAAAACCCAGGCGCTAGGAGAATCGGATAAAATAGTGACGATTTTGACACGAGAATTCGGTCTAATTCGAGCCGTGGCTCCAGGGTCACGTAAGCACAACTCCAGCCTGGGCGGTAGGAGTGGAATGTTCGTTGTGAATGAACTATTGATTGCCAAAGGGCGATCGCTTGATAAAATTACTCAAGCACAGACATTAAAAACTTATCCTGGTTTAGCTAAAGATTTGGGAAAACTGGCTGCCAGTCAATATTTAGCAGAAATAGTTCTGTGTGAAGCTTTGAGCGAACAACCCCAAGAAGAACTTTATGATTTGTTCAATGAACATCTCCATCGCTTAGAGGCGGTGTCTAGTGCAAATCCATCTGGTGTTTTAGCTCATCTGGCTCATGGTGTATTTCACCTTTTAGCCTTAGCAGGGCTGACGCCACAAGTGCAAATCTGTTGTCTATCTCAACGTTCCCTGAAGCCAGACTTCACAGACCCCAACTGGCAGGTAGGATTTAGCATCCCTGCGGGTGGAACGGTTTCCTTAGAAGCTAGGGAACGTTTACGAAAACAGGAAAAGGAGATGAGGGCAGAGGCGCAGAGGAGCAGAGGAGCAGAGGAGCAGGGGGAGATTAATGACCAATTCCCTGTGCCCCATGCCCCATTCCCAATAGCGCCAGTTGCTTCAACGGATAGCGCAGCGTTAGCGAGTACTCGCTCGTCGGGAACCTCCGCAACGCACTGGCTCCCCAATGCCCAAACAGTTGTTGTGCATCGGCAAGAAATACCTGTGATTTCTTGCCGTCTAAGTGCTATGGAACTGACTTTGCTTCAACATCTGTCACAACCAGAGATAATGCAAATTGATGGTGCTAGAGATCATGACTGGTTATCTGTTGAGCAGATTTTGCGCCAGTATGCTCAGTATCAATTAGGTCGCCCTATTCGCTCTGCTACCTTGATCGACTCTTATTTTGCTGCCAACCATGATGCAACCGTCTGATTTGGATAAAAAAATCCTGCCTTTGTCACCTAGCCTCGCCAAAAAACAGAATAGGGTATCAGATCCTATAGTCAGGAATCACTTGAGTGCTGTTCCCAAGTGTACACCTAGTCAAATAAATGGCCAAGAAATGTCCCCAAAAGACGTTTCTCAAAACGATCAAAGTTGGACAGAGGAGATCCCAAAAACTGATCTTCCAAGCCAATCAGAAACACAATCAGAGGATAAATTAACCACTACTGAGGTAGATAGCAATGGCGCTTGCAATGGGCATAATTTGCCAGTAGCCACTATTCCAGAAAAAGAATTACCAAAATTAGATGGGTCTGGTTCAGGTGGAGAAGCTATTGCAGGGAATGTAAAACAGCTAGGATTTTTACCTGTATTAAAAAATCCTAATTTCTTGGCTCTTTGGGGCGGTCAAGTTTTCTCTCAACTAGCAGATAAAGTTTATTTGGTCTTGATGATTGCCTTGATTAATACTCAGTTTCAAGGAAGTAATCAGAGTATTAGTGGTTGGGTATCAGTCTTGATGATGGCTTTTACTATTCCAGCCGTATTGTTTGGTTCCGTTGCTGGTGTGTTTGTCGATCGCTGGTCGAAAAAGGCTGTACTGGTAGCAACGAATATTTGGCGCGGCATCCTAGTTTTGTCAATTCCCTTCCTGCTGTGGTTGACTCATGATTGGAAACCCATAGGATTGCTGCCAGTGGGTTTTGTAATCATCTTGGGTGTGACTTTTTTGGTTTCGACTTTGACACAGTTTTTTGCTCCGGCAGAACAGGCGGCAATTCCCTTAGTAGTCGAAGAACAGCATTTACTCTCGGCCAATTCGCTGTACACAACAACGATGATGGCATCGGTGATTGTTGGGTTTGCCGTTGGAGAACCCTTGTTAGCGATCGCAGATGGACTTTGGTCGCAAATTGGTGGTAGCGGTAGTTTAGGCAAAGAACTTTTAGTAGGTGGTAGTTATGCGATCGCTGGACTAGTTTTGTTCCTTCTGGCAACTAAGGAAAAACACCACCATCCCGATACAGAATTCCCTCACGTATTTTCTGACTTACGAGACGGTTTTGCCTATCTCAAAGCAAATCATCGCGTCCGCAATGCTTTGCTTCAGCTAATTATCTTGTTTTCTGTCTTTGCAGCATTAACTGTTCTAGCCGTTCGGATGGCAGAAATAATTCCCAACATGAAAGCTTCCCAGTTCGGCTTTTTACTAGCAGCTGGTGGTGTTGGCATCGCTGGTGGGGCAACAATTCTCGGTCAATTTGGTCAACGCTTCTCCTATACTCAGCTAAGTCTGTGTGGTTGTATGGGTATGGCAGCATCCCTAATTGGTCTATCAGTATTTACAACTCAACTGTGGCTAGTCTTGTTACTGGTGGCGCTATTAGGTATCTTTGGGGCGCTAGTGGGAATTCCTATGCAAACAGCAATCCAAACAGAAACACCTCCAGAAATGCGTGGTAAAGTTTTTGGCTTGCAGAACAATGTAATTAATATTGCCCTCTCCTTACCTTTAGCATTAGCTGGTGTCGCAGAAACCTTTCTGGGATTACAGGTAGTTTTTTTAGGATTAGCTGCGATCGTCTTTTCAGGAGGTATATTAACCTGGTATAACTCGCACAAGTAGTTATCAGCTAACAGGAGTTATTATTCATTACCTTGAGGTAATTAATATTTACTTAAAGCTTTTGCGTTCATGGTAAACTGTGGTCAGTGAAAATTTATCACATACTTGCCGGATATGAATCTGACATTAGTCGGAATAAGTTGTTGAAATATCAGAAATTAACAACTTATAACTAAAATAAATAAAGCCATCAATCCACTGGTTTAATCAGCTGACAATAAGCTTTTTAAACTAGTAGAAAGTCTTGGAAATTTTTAATAAATAAAAAACCCAGCAAGTATAGCTAGATAAAAGGAAAATCACCAAGGACACCAAGTAATAGATTAAACCCGCTTTTCTTACAGCTAAATAAAGAATGCGTATAGCCTGGATTGGAAAAAAATCACCCTTTTGCGGCAATGTTACCTACAGTCGAGAAATTACAAATGCCTTGCTAGATAGGGGACATCAAGTTAGCTTTCTTCACTTCGCCCAGGAAGAGTCTGAACCTGATAATTGGCCAAATCTTCGAGAGGTTTCTCTACCTTTCATTTACAAGTCGCAGGTTTACACAATTCCCACTTTTAAAGCCACCAAAGTTTTAACCGATTCACTGCGGGAAATCAAACCAGATGTAGTCCATGCTTCCTTGACTTTATCTCCTCTAGACTTTTTTCTACCGGAAATCTGTGAGGAACTGAGGTTGCCCCTAGTTGCCACTTTTCACACACCGTTTGCTGGCAAGGGGGCAAAGCTGGTATCGGGAACACAACTTTTGGCTTATCAGCTCTACGCGCCTTTTTTAGTTAACTACGATCGCGTGATTGTATTTTCCCAAATTCAGCGAGAATTATTGGCAGGGATGGGTGTAAGGGAAGAAAATATTGCCGTAATTCCCAACGGTGTTGATACAGTTAAGTATTCTCCAGGATTTTCTCAAGTCAAAACAGAATTTAAAGCCGAACGCTTGTTTGTCTATCAGGGTCGAATAGCACCAGAGAAAAATGTCGAAGCCCTCCTCCGGGCTTGGAAGCAGTCGGCAATGGGGCCAGGTACTAAGTTGCTAATTGTTGGCGATGGCCCTTTGAAGTCTTCCTTAGAGCCGTTTTATGGTTCAGAATATGGCATTATCTGGTTGGGATTTGTCGCTGATGAAGACCGACGCATCGAAATTTTGCGCGGCGCAGATGTATTCGTCTTGCCTTCATTGGTAGAGGGTTTGTCCTTATCTCTGTTAGAAGGAATGTCATGTGGGTTGGCTTGTTTAGCAACAGATGTGGGTGCAGATGGAGAAGTATTGGAAAAGGGCGCAGGTGTAGTTATTAGTACCAAAACAGCGCGATCGCAATTAAAAACCCTCTTACCAGTGTTGCAAGACCATCCAGAGTTAACAACCCTACTAGGGCAAAAAGCTAGACAGCGTGTATTAGACCGCTATACCCTTAGTAAAAATATTAGTCTGTTGGAAGAACTTTATAAAGGAGTTTTAGCACAGCGACCTCTACCACTAAGTCGTAGAGCGTAAGGAAAGGGAATAAAGTGCGATCGCACTGTAAATCTTAAGATGGCAATAAGTGCGATCGGGTAAAATACAAATACCTAACTAACAATTCTCTTACCAGTTTTACAAGGCTATCTAGAGTTAACGAAATGAAGTATCACGCAAGTCAGATAAAGGTGAGAAATATCCCTGACTTAGAGCAGCTAGAAGATGGTAAGTGCTGTCGAACATACGTTTATTGCTTCACAAATCCATTGCCTGAACAAAACGTTATTGACCAAATTGCAAATAGTTTAGAGAAGAGATTCACCTTTTCCAAGGAAGTATATGAGATTCCTGAAGATGTTGAAATTTGTGCATTTATTTGCATAGAGCGTTTACAAGATAACGAAGCCAGAGTTCGTGTTTTGACAAATCAACCAGAAGAAGTTTGCGTTTACATCTTTGGGACACATACTCTGCCACGCAAAATTGAGGAAAGGTTTGGAATTGTACAGTCGATTCAGGGGGAACAGCGAGAGACTTGGATTGACTGACTGACGGTAGGGTAGAACTTTTGGTTGGTTACTCTTTTAGGAGTCGCTGGATCTCTTCTGACTTAACTTATCAGTGCTGTGTATGTTTTTTCTGGGCAATTATCGGCAAAAATTAATAAATTAGTTAACATGAAATAATAAATAATAGTAAATTAAAGCTAAAAAATCAAAAAATGACTGCAATCATCGATATAAAAACATTATATGAATCCAATTACCTGCAATGGTTAGAGGAGACTATTAAATGTCTCAAAAATCGACAATTAGCAGACGTTGACTATGAAAACTTAATAGAAGAATTGGAAGATTTGGCTAAAAATGAAAAAAGGCGAATAAGAAGTTTATTAGAACAGATTATTAGACATTTATTACTTTATCAATATTGGGATTTAGAAAAGCCAAGAAATGCTAATCATTGGGCAGCAGAAATTATTAGTTTTCGTAATCAAATAAATGAAGATTTAAGCACCAGTATACGCAAACATTTAGAGGATAATTTCAGCAGAATTTATAGCAATGCCTTAGATTATGTTAAGGCTAAAACAAAGCTAACCAACTTACCTGAATCATGTCCTTATACCTTAGAGCAAATTTTGGATAAAAATTGGTTGCCTTAATCTTAAATTTTGATTTTTTACACAAACAAAATATATTTATATTTTAACTCAGCAACACCATAAAATTAAGTCGCTGAATTATCCACTAAAGACCATCCTAAAGTAGTTGGCTGTTCATAAACCCGCTTTAGAGTATTTACATCTCTGGGAGAAATAGGCGGCGGGTTACGAACTTGAGAAAAATATAGCGCATCAGTTTGTAGCGGACTATGACCCCAAATTCCCAACGCATGACCGAATTCGTGGCGGGCTGCTGCAATGAGATACTCACCTGTTTGACTGGGACTTAACAAGATGGTGAAACGGTGGGATAAAACTTTGTTGCTGGTGTATAACTCGTAAGTAGTTTGTGCCGATCGCGCACGGGGTATATTACTACCAGGGGAAATTTGTAGAGGTGGCGCTTTTCGCGCGATCGTAATATCAGCAATTTCTGGCTGTTCGACTACTGTTAAAGGTAAATAAGTACTCCACTCCTGTACACCCTGCAAGACTCCATTAACCCATGCTTTAGCTTGTTCTTTGCTGATGGCTTTTGGTGGTTCTACGTAAACTCGAATAGGAAATTGTGACCAGACTAAATAACCAACTTGGGTTGTTGTAATTTGGGAAAAGTAGTCACCACTGTTAGTGTTATCTTGCCACTGTGCGAGTGTGGTTGGTAAGGGATGGGGTTTTAGGGGAGATGATGGAGGGAGAGAGATTATTAAGTCTGAATATACAGATTTTGGTATTCTTATAAACCCATCACTCGACTGAAGATTAGTAAAAATGATTAATAGCCCTGTGCCAATAAAAAAGGCAAGAGCTGTAATTAACCGTCGTGAAATTAAATTTATTAAGGTGTTAAGTATGGGATATTGGCTTCTTCTCCCCATTTACCTATCCTTATTTAGGCAGCCAACCAGCACTTAAAACTACTGTTAAACCAAGAAAAACTACTGTCAATGCCCAGGTAATTCGGTTTAAGGTGTTTTCTGCACTTTTGGTGCTGCTAAATAATTGGGCTTGTCCGCCAATAGCACCAACGCCATCACCTTTAGGGCTATGCAGTAAAACTAAGATAATCAAACCAGTGGCGGAAAATGCCCAAATGCCCTGCACGATATTACTAACTGTCATGGTAGGAATCTCATTTATAAAAAGTTTCAAAAAACAGAATTCAGAATTCAGAAGTTAGGAGTTTACTAAAACTCCTAACTCAGCAATCTTTTACAGCCCTACTTGCACGGGAGTGCGAGTACGTTGTAGCTCATATTCTGCTGTTTTCAGCAGCGATCGCCCGGTCATTTCTGGTGGCTGAGGCAGCTGTAAAATCTCTAGAATTGTGGGGGCAATGTCGGATAGCTTACCATCGCTTCGCAGTTCGACATTTGTACCATATCCAGGGATTTTGACTTTCTCGCCTTCTACCAAAATTAAGGGGACTGGGTTAGTAGTATGAGCTGTCCAGGGATTACCCCCTTCATCTAGCATATACTCAGCGTTGCCGTGATCGGCAGTAATAATTGTAGTACCACCGGCTTTGATAACGCTTTCTAGTAGGCGTCCCAAACAGCGATCAACTGTTTCAATTGCTGTAATGGTAGCGTCGATTTGACCAGTATGCCCTACCATGTCTGGGTTAGCATAGTTAATCACAACTAGGGAATATATACCCTTTTGAATCGCTGCGATCGCAACATCTGTAACTGCTACTGCTGACATCGCTGGGGCATGATCGTAAGTCGCTACCATTGGGCTGCTTACCAGTTCCCGATCTTCTCCGGCAAAAGGTTCCTCCAGACCCCCATTAAAGAAATAGGTGACGTGGGCGTATTTTTCTGTTTCGGCGGTGCGGAACTGATTCAGACTGTGATTAGCTATTACTTCTCCCAGAATGTTACTGAGGTTCTGAGGCTCAAAGGCTACAGCCACAGGTAAGTCTGAATCATACTGCGTAAAGGTGACAAAGGACAGGGGTGTGATTTGCTGCCTTGCAAAACCGTTAAATGTGGGACTGACCAAAGCTTGAGTCAGTTGTCTGGAGCGATCGGGGCGGAAGTTGAAAAATATCACCCCATCCCCTGGTTCTATTGCGCCGGGAGCAATTCGGATGGGGTTGACAAATTCATCTTTTACCCCTTCGGCGTAAGATGCTTGCAAGACTTCTACAGCCGTGCAATCGCTACCCACACCATCTTGGGTCATCACGTCATAGGCGCGTTTAACCCGATCCCAGCGGTGATCGCGATCCATCGCGTAGTAGCGACCGCTGAGAGTGACTATGCGCCCAATTCCTGCGCGGTCTATATAATCTTGTAGCAGGGCGATCGCTTTTACCCCTTCTGTTGGGGCGGTGTCACGACCATCAGTGATAGCGTGGATACAAACTTCTGGAATTTGCTGGTCTTTGGCTAAGTCAAGTAGTCCGAATAGATGGGTGATATGCGAATGTACCCCTCCCTCAGAACAAAGCCCTACTAGATGCAGCTTGCTATTCCGAGAGCGAACTTCCTGGCAAATTTTGACGAGTGCTGGATTTAAGGCAATAGAACCGTCTTCGACCGCATCAGAGATGCGTACAAGTTCTTGCGGTACCACTCGTCCAGCACCAATGTTCAAATGACCAACTTCCGAGTTGCCCATTTGACCCTCTGGCAACCCTACGGCTTTTCCTGATGTGTGGATGAGGGTATGCGGGTAAGCGGCCCATAAACTGTCCACGATGGGAGTTTTAGCAGCAGTAATGGCGTTTCCTCGCGTTTCTTCGCAGTAGCCCCATCCGTCTAAAATGACTAGCACCACAGGAGCAACAGGTGCTTTGGTCATAGTAAAATTGCCCTTTACTTTTTGTAATACCCGAATGATACCACTGCTAATCCACGCCGCAAGTGAATTTTTGCTTATTAACTTCTTTTACGAAGGACTTGCAGTTTTTTGAAATAGTTTTTAACTTTTAGTAGTTTTTCTGTAATTTTTTTGAATGCTAATAAGGAGTGATTACTTAGTAGTAGAGTTTTAGCACTACTACTAAGGTGTTATCCAATCCTTTATTTCCTTTTTGTGGAAGCTTTTGCAGCTTTCTTAGCCGCTTTTTGGGCTTCTATTGCAGCTAACTTTGCTTGTTCTTTTTCTTCGGCAATTTTCTGGAGATAGTAATGATAGTCTCCTAAGTAGACGCGGAATTCACCATCACGAATTTCGACGATTTTGTTAGCTACTTGAGAAATAAAGTAGCGGTCATGAGAGACTACAATTGCCGTACCATCATAATTTTTGAGCGCTTCTTCCAGCATTTCCTTCGCTGGAATATCTAGGTGGTTTGTCGGCTCATCTAGAATTAGTAAGTTTGCGGGACGTAGGAGCATTTTTGCCAACGCCAAACGAGCTTTTTCTCCTCCACTTAATGCGCCAACTGCCTTAAATACGGTATCACCTGTAAATAAGAAGCGTCCCAAAAGCGTGCGGACTTCTTGATTATCCCAGTCTGGAACTTCATCATGGATAGTTTCCATGACAGTTTTATTCAAGTCCAAGGCTTCAGCTTGGTTTTGCTCAAAGTAACCGGGAATAACATTATGATCGCCTAATTGAACACTACCTTCTGTGGGTGGTTCCATCCCCATAATTACACGCAGAAGGGTGGATTTTCCAGCACCGTTGGGGCCAAGAAAAGCAATGCGATCGCCCCTTTCAATTAATAGATTTGCTGCCAAAAACAAGATTTTATCACCATAAAGATGAGTTAAATCTTTAATGTCCACGACTTCGCGTCCACTGCGGGGTGCAGGGGGAAAACGGAAATGTAGAGTTCTTACCCCTGCAATGGGTGCTTCAATGCGCTCGATTTTGTCGAGTTGCTTTTCCCGGCTTTTTGCCTGGGTACTGCGGGTAGCACTGGCGCGGAATCTATCAACAAAGGTTTGCTGTTTCTCTAATTCTTTCTGTTGGCGTTCGTAAGCACTAAGTTGTGCTGATTGACTTTCGGCTTTTTGTTCTAAATATGCCGAGTAGTTACCAAGGTAGGTACTGGAAACGCCACGTTCTGTTTCCACAATTTGGGTGCAGAGGCGGTCAAGGAACTCCCGGTCATGGGAGACTATTACCATCGGCGTAATCAGCCCTCTGAGGTAATTTTCCAACCACTCAATGGTTTCTAAATCTAGGTGGTTAGTCGGTTCATCCAGCAGCAACAAGTCGGGTTTTTGCAGCAGAATTTTTCCTAAACTCATCCGCATTTGCCAACCACCACTGAAAGCACTGACGAGGCGATCGCCATCTTCTAGCCCAAACCCCATCTCTGGTAAAATTTTCCCGATGCGTGCATCTAAGTTGTAGCCATCCAAGGCTTCAAATTTGCGCTGCAACCGATCCAACTTGTCGATCAGTCGATCCAATTCCTCTGGGCTAGCCGTTTCCATCTCTTGTGGTATGTGCGCCAGAGATAACTGTACTTCGTTGGCTTCTTTGAAGACAGTCCAAAATTCTTCTCTAACGGTGCGGGTGGGGTCTACTTCAAACTCTTGGTTGAGGTAAGCTATGTGTAAGCTATTAGGACGGATAATTTCGCCTGCGGTGGGTTCAATTTCCCCGGAGATGATTTTGAGTTGGGTAGATTTTCCAGCACCGTTGACACCGACTAAGCCAATGCGATCGCCTGGTTTAACTTCCCAGTTGATATCTTTGAGAACTTCGCCTGTGGGATAAATTTTACTTATATGTTCTAGTCGCAGCATTAAGTTTCTCTCAGGTAGGGAGTGGGTGGTTGAGGACGAAGTACTAACACCGCCTCTAATATTAACAAAAATTAACTATAAATTCGTCGTGAGAAAGTCTGGAAGCCGCAAACCAAATTTGGCTTGAGCCACGGATAAAATTTACCACATCTATCTTAAGGCTGGCTTTGTGCTACTTGTCTGACTTCTTCGACACTGAAACTAAATGCCTCTGCCACTTGTTCCACAGTCACCCCCAATTTTAATAAGGTGGGTATTAATTGTAATTTGGCTCTACGCTCCCCTATTTGGATGCCATCATGATAGAGTTTCGCGTTTTGAGCTTGGTTTATAGTTAAACCTAATCCCTCCGCAACTTGCTCAATAGTTAACGCTAAGTCTAATAGACGAGGTACTGATTGCCGTAAACCTTCCAAACGCCCTTCTTCAAATGCTTCTTGATAAACTTTTGTATCTTTGAAACTCATAGTTCCTATGTTGTAGTCCACCAATTCCTCTACTCCTTGATCAGAAGAATCCTACTGCGCGGCTTGTCTGACTTGTTCGACACTCAAATCTAGCGCCTGTGCTACTTGTTCTACAGTCAACCCGGCTGCCAACATTGCTGGTACTGCTCTGAGTTTACCTTGCTCAATGCCTTGAACCTTACCTTGTTCAATGCCTTGCTCGATGCCTTGAACCTTACCTTGTTCAACACCTTCCTGAAAGGCTTCCTGATAAAATCTGGTTTGCTTTAACTCGCTTAAACCAAACATTTCCTCCATCTCCTTCCTACTCATTGTGGGAAACTTGTAAGCCAAAATAGTCTCTATAAATTGTAATAATTGCTGCTGTTTTGGTGGTGAATTTATCTCGGACTTGCTTCTGTCTATCAACTCCCTTGCTTGTGCGATCGCTATATCATCGGTTGCAATTACTAATTTAGCAGTTGCAATGCCAATTGGAAGCAATGCACCTTCACCTAATTCATCCAAATAAATGCGTCTGACACGCCCACTTGTGAAAAACTCACGGTAATGTTTAATATCTCCTGTATCTACATTCCTGTTTGGGTATAAAACCACAGCACCCCAGTCATTTGATGGTTGATTCTGACGGAGGTATAAACATATTTCTGCAATTAGCCGTGAATAAATTTCACCATCCGTTTGAAATTGCACTTCAACAAAGTAAATCTGGTTCTCGCTTACTTGTGTAGGCAAAAACACACCATCGATTCTGAAGGCTGTTTGTTTGATTTCAACTGATGAAAATTGATAAAGGCTAGCTTCTTCTGGAGAATTACCAATAATTTCAAAGAAGATATCAGGAAATTCTTGAAACAGCCGATAAAAGATGATGTCTGTTTTCACAACTTTATATCATTTGAAAATTTTGATTTGCTGTTCATGTGTTACTTAATTCTTCAGAACCATCTCGCACTTTCAGCAATTGCTCTTTTGCCATCCCTAATATACGTGAAAGAGGCGCTAACAAACTATCATCAAATGCTTGTCCAGCATAAATATTATTCAGTTCGGTAGGGGATAATTTAAAAGTGTCGCAGAATTTAGCAAATTCCTGGTTACTCAAGTCAAGCTCTTTTTGCCGATCGCTAAGTAAAACTGCGATCGCTCTAGTTCCATGCTTCGGACGCTCACTAGTTTTTACATATTTTTCCATTAAATAATTGACTTTTCTAGTATCGCCGCCGATTTTTTTAATTAAATCAGTACAAGCCATTTTCAGCGCTTTTTTTAAAACTTCTTCTTCATTTAAAATTTTAATAATTTCATTGGCATATTCTGGTTTAAAAAAACCTACCAAATTGCCTTGATGATAAACTGGTATATAAGGATTATTCGTTTCAAGTTGCCAATCTAAAGGCTCATTGCGTAGCGACATAGCTGCACCCCTAAATATTTTAAGATTGCACTGTTTTAAAACCATTTATTCCTTAACTGCCAGTAAAATACCCTAGCCCTGGTGATTAGAAATCGCAGCTATACAGACAAAACCCACCTCCGTGGGTTTCAACTTGTTGGAGTCCACGTAGATGGACTTAGTTTGTGTAGCCGTTATGTATTTTTACCAGAACCTCTAACTCAGCCAAAATTAGCGATCGCCTTGCTCATCACCAAATGGCTAAAGTCTTACCAGAGAAGGGGTTGGTAGTGTTATGAGGCTGTTGTTAGATATTTAACCATAATGGGCATACTGTAAATATCAAGTAAGTAAGCATCGAAACAGGATAAACAGTATGTTGACGATAACATGGCAAGAAAAGATTGCATCCTTGAAACAAAATTTGAACAAGGAAATAAATAAAAATTCACGTAATTCTGATATTAATGTTCGTAATCATATTTACATAAATAACCTGAAATCAAAGTTAGAGCGATTAGATGAAATAGAAAAAATTCTTAGTATAGATAAATATAAGATTGCTTTTATAGGTACTATTGGTCAAGGAAAAACAACGGCTATATGCCACCTTTTTAACTTAATAGGCGACTTCAGTGTTTCCAAAACTATTGCTAATAAGCCTCGGAATGTAATCGAAACCAAAGAGTTACTATCAACTGGAGCAGGTAAAACTACTATATGTGAAGTAATTATCAAAGCTGCGGAAAAAACTTATATAGAGATAGAGCCTTATACAGTTGATGAAATGGAAAATATTATTTTTGAATTCTGCGACTATATTGCAGACAAAGATAATGCTAACCCAGATAAGAAGATAATTATTTCTCAAGAAATTGAAAGGGCTATTAGAAATGTTACAGAAATGAAGTTACGCTATCCAACAATTAATAATGAGGTAACAAAAGTTGATCTAGCTAAGGAAGAATTTGATAAGTTAGGATTAGATGAGTTTAAAAAACTTGCCTTGAATAATTCACAGCTTGAATCTAGAAATAATAATAAGATTGAATTTGATAATCAAAAAAACGAGCAAGTATGGATAAAAAATACCTTTGCTGCCATTAATAATGTTGAGTTAAAAGAGTTTGCTATTCCAAGAAAAATATATCTTTATGTGAGCTATGATGTTTTATCAGGCTCAAACTTGTCTCAGTTCGACTCAGTTGTAGATACTAAAGGACTTGATGAAAATCCAATTCGTAAAGACTTGCAGAAATATATTGAGAATCAGGATACCATCTGTCTCTTTGTAACTCCCTTTAATGCTGCTCCTGAAGCTAATATTAGTAAATTAATAGGCTATCATCTTACATCTAAATCAAAAGATTTTCATCATAGATTTGTAACTTTGGTATTACCTCATAAAAATGAACCGGAACAAGTTCATGGATGTGATGGCGATTATGATACAGGAATTCAAATCAGAAAAGAAGAGATTCAAGCTACATTCAGGCATTTGAACCTAGATTTTTTCCTGGAAAATATTTTGTTCTATGATGCTTTGAGATACTATCGTAATGATATCGTAAAACTAAATACTGATATTTATAGTGAAGAAGATGTACAGGCAGATAAAGATAATTTTCTCAATGCTTTAGCCAGTAATGAAGATGAAATGTTGAAGAAGTTTACAAAAGAAGCAAAACAAGAATTAGAAAATATCCTTAATGAGCTTACATCTGCTAATGAATCTTTAAAAACATTTATCCCTGAATTAGTCATACAATTTAACTCCTTTTATGACAATTTTATAAGTGAAGTAGGTGTAGAAATTCAATATGAAGCTATAAGAAAATTATCACCTCAAAGCGAAGATTCTGATTTCTGGATAGCTTTAATTAATGAAAAAGGCAGGGAAAGACCTCAAGGTGAAAAATATGGAGATAATGTATGTCAGACATTGAAGCACGAACTTGAAACTGAGCAAAGCCTAAATACATTTTTAGAGATTAAAGCAGGACAGTATTGGGCAGAATTAGTTACTAAAATATTAAGCTTTTTCGGAGAAAAATAGACAAAAAGCAATTTTAAATTGCATGAGAAATAATAAGGGATGCAATATTATTGCATCCCTAGAACCAGTTTATAAACCAACCTGACTATCTATGACTAGCTTAAGTGAAGAAATATCTAGAAAACTAAATATATATAAGAGAAACTATGCAGAATATACAAAGTGTTTGATTAAAGGCAGGGAAATTGTTCTAGATGGACGACCAGAAGAAAAAGTTAGGCAATTGTTTATCTACTTTTTGGTAAATGAAAGTGGATTATTTCCAAGCAGAATTGATATTAAAGTTGAATCTGATTATCATGATATAGAATTATATAAAACTGTACAAAATGAATATTTTAAACCATATTCTCCTTCTCTAATGATTGTGGAAGTGAAGCGAGAAGAAGAAAACTTGCGGAATCATGAGAAGCAGATTCAAAGATACCTAAAAAAATCTTGTTCAGAAATTGGTATTTTATATAATTATCATGAAATTATTGCATATACCAAAAAAGACGCAGTATTTACGAGTAATAAGCTCAATAGTATTGAAGATATACCACCTTTAATCTTGCAAAGTTCTAATAAATTAGATAAAAATCTACTAGAATTTGAAAAAGCTGTAAATGGAAGTTTTGATAGCTTTATTTATCTTGTTAATCAATATGGAAAATATAAACTTAACAGAATAGTTTTCAGACTTAAAGGTGAGCAGTTACCCATAGTAGGATCTTTCTTCAAATTTCAAGACAACAAGCTGTACTACAATATATATGTTCAAGATATTCAAAAACAGCAAAGCTGCGATTTCCAAGATTTTGAAAAAATAGTTTCTATTACTTATTGACAAATATAATGTGTCTATTAATAACAAATGAACCTAAGAAAAATGGTAGAAATTATCCTTCCCAGTCTTGACGAGTATCGCACAGAAAATTGTCTGCGATCGCATCATCAAATAAATACGGGCAATGCTCTGGAAAAGTTCGTAATGGTAAGTTAGTTTCTCGTAGTGCCAAATCTACTCCCGCTTCAAAGCCATCTAACAAGGCTTCTTCTATTCGAGACTTTAAGCTAGGATTCTGTCGCAAATGTCTGTAGATGGCGCGACGCTGTTCTCGAATTGTTAAAAACCAACTGCGAGAACGTTGTTCGGGTTGATACTCCCACTTCAAGAGATGACCAAGTAATACACTCAGACGACTCACGAGTTCCCGATACTCCTGTCTCCCTAAAGCTTGAATTTCCTCTTGCAGGTGTTGCCAGTCTAGTTCCATAACTAGCCTCTGCTCTAACGCTTTAGCCTGCTGCTGTGTCCAGCCATAGAAATCTTGGTCATACAAAAAAGGTTTGTCCATAGAGTTGAACCTTGACAGCAAGAAACCACGAGCTAGTTAAAAAAACTTAATTACGAATTACGAATTACGAATTATTTTAATATTCAACTAGCCTTCGCTTCATCCCCGGATGCTTCAGCCACAGCCGCCAATCTATCTGCCGCAGCTTGGACAATTTGAGCCACTTGTGCCAAAGGCATGTGCTGGATTTGTCTAAGAATCAGACTCAAATCTGAGGTTTCTGGAATTGGCTTGCCATCAATGCAGCTGATTAACTCTTCCATTGTGTAGCCTGCTTTCGATGCGATTCGAGCCAAATTTTCTGTATCTGGAACCTTCACACCTTTTTCCCACATCTGAACGGCAGTAGCAGATACTCCCAAAAGCTTACCAAAGGCTCGCTGACTCATTGAACCGCGAGCTAGTTTAATGATTTCAATCAGTTTTTGTTTGCTTTCGATCTTCACTGCTTATATAGCTAGCCAACTTTATTTACAAGTCTACTTTCAATATTACAAGTTTACTTTTATATTGACAGCCTTGTGTTTTAGTACTAAACTATATCTCTGGTTGTAAATCGGCAACTACAGGCATCAAGCTAGTAGAATAACCCATCTATCTTTAATCAACCCAAAAAACTTAGTTTGCTACGGCGGTTGCGCTAGTAGCTAGACTTTGCTGCGAAGAAATAATATCGAAGGTGCATCATGTTTCGCAAGCCACGCAAAATTAATCAATATCGCCGCAAAGGTAAAAACTTTATAGCCACTAATAAAATTAAACCAGAACAGTGGAACATTTCTGACGCAGAAACCAAAGAAGCTTTAAAAGTTAAAGGCTACAATGTTAAGCAAATCAAAAAAATCCACCTTCTGAAACATCAAGTGTGTATTTCCTACTGGGATGTAAAAGGCAATATATGCAGCAGCTTTTTTAGCTACCGGATTTTTGCACGTTGGCAAAAAGAAATAGAAAAGTTAATTTATGCCTGTCAAACCCTGAAGGAATGGGCGAAGCTAAATTACGTTATGAAGTACGAATTTGCTTATTACCATTATCCCAGTGAAATAGAAGATATACTCCACGCAATATTAGAAAACCACCTGTCTGTGTTAAAAGCAACAGTACAACAAGTGGTTTTACAAGTTTAGAATGAGCAACAAAACCCTCATGTAGAGACGCGATTTATCGCGTCTTCAAATACCAATAACCTTAACCCAAGCGTATTGGGATATTTAACAAAAAAATTAGTTAGCGGCAGAAGTCGCTAACTCCGCCAGACGTTCTTGCTGGTCTAGAGATATACAAGACTGGATCAGTGTCTCTAAATCACCATCCAAAACAGGGGTAAGAGAATAATTCTGACCTAACCGATGATCGGTAGCGCGGTTATCTTTATAATTATAGGTGCGAATTTTTTCCGATCGCGATCCAGTACCAACCTGCGATCGCCGCATGGAAGTAACAGCTGCTTGTTGTTCGCCTAACTTGATGTCATACAACTTCGCCCGCAGAATTTGCATCGCCCGTTCTTTGTTTTGCAACTGGCTGCGTTCTTCTGTACAGAAAATGCGTATTCCCGTCGGTTTGTGCATCAAGTCAACGGCTGTTTCCACCTTGTTGACGTTTTGTCCACCAGCACCACCAGAACGGGCTGTAGTCATTTCAATATCTTTCGGGTCAATATGAATTTCCACATCATCGACCTCTGGCATAATCGCCACCGTAGCTGTGGAAGTATGAACCCGTCCTCCAGATTCAGTTGCCGGCACGCGCTGCACACGATGCACTCCAGCTTCAAACTTTAACTGGCTGTAAACGTCATTACCTTTAATTTCGAGAATGACCTCTTTCCAGCCACCCATTTCTCCGCGAGATTCGCTCACTAGAGAAACTTTCCAACCTTGAGTCTGGGCATAGCGGGTGTACATCTGCATCAAATCGCCAGCCCAAATACTTGCTTCATCGCCACCAGTACCAGCGCGAATTTCCAACATGATATTCTTTTCATCATTGGGGTCGCGTGGTAGCAGCAAGACTTTCAAGCGAGACTCTAAATGTTCTATTTTTTCTTCAAGTTCTTTTACTTCCAGTGATGCCATTTCTTGCAACTCTGGGTCACTTGCAGATTCTTTGTAAACCTGACGCGCTCCGATCAAGTCTTCTTGGGCTGTTTTCCAAATTTCATAAGTATCAACAACCTCTTCCAAAGAAGAACGAGACTTAGCAATTTCTTGATATTCATCAGGGTTGCTAGCGGTATCGGGGTCGCCAAGACGACGTGTTAATTCATTAAAAGTTTGTTCAACGGATTTTAGTTTGTCCAGTAAGTATGATTCAGCCATGACGAGTGCGATCGCTCCTTAAAAAATAACAAATTGGCTCGAGCATATAAATGAAAATCGACCCAGCTGATGCAGGGCCGTCGTTAACAGCAGAGCCAACTCGCTACTTTTTGTCTTGTTCGTCGCCAGATGTTTGAGTGCTGCTCATACCGTACTTGCGGAGGAAGCGCTCTACTCGACCCTCAGTGTCAATAATCTTCTGAGTGCCTGTGTAAAAAGGGTGATTTCCAGACCAAACATCTACGTGCAATTCTGGCTTGGTAGAGCCAATGGTCATAACAACTTGACCGTTGCAGTAAACTTTAGCATCTGGATACCACTTGGGGTGAATATCAGCTTTAGCCATTGTTCTTTTTGTGATGAATCTATATCAATTATAACTTTTAGCTCTTCAGCGTTTGTAGAATTTTAGATTTTAGACTTTCCATTACTCTCTTCGGGCTATAAAATTACCTATTGTTTCCTCTGTTTCCTCCTTGGCGTTCTTGGCGTCCTTGGCGGTTCGTTAAAAAAATTAGATATTCTTTCGGCTTTATTCAGAGTAATTTTAAATCCAAAATCCAAAATCCAAAATCCAAAATCCCCTAACGCTTAGAGTACTGAGGTGCTTTCCGAGCTTTATGTAAACCATATTTCTTCCGCTCTTTTGCTCTCGGATCACGAGTCAAATAACCTTCGGTTTTCAAAGGTGGGCGGTTGTCTGGGTCGAGTTGGCACAAAGCACGAGCAACTCCCAAACGAACAGAATCAGCCTGTCCGGTCAAGCCGCCGCCTTCTGCTTTCACCAAAATGTCATATTCGTTTTCTAATCCCAGAGTTTCCAGGGGCGCTTTAATCACTCCCAGATAGTTGGGGTTAAATTGGAAATACAAGTTTCCATCTTTACCGTTTACAGTCAGTTGACCGCTACCTGGAACCAAGCGTACTCTTGCTACTGCGTTCTTACGACGGCCCGTACCCCAGTATACGGCGCGACCGCTATTAGCATCTGCTACTACCATTAATTTTCTTCTCCAGGAATTGTATTAACTTTTAGTTCTTTAGGTTTTTGAGCATCATGGGGATGCGTAGGACCAGCGTAAACTTTCAGCTTAGTGAACAACTGCTTACCGAGGCTATTTTTAGGTAGCATACCTTTAACAGCTTGTTCTAAAATCCGCTCTGGTATGCGGTCTTGCAGTTTAGCGAAAGTTTCGGTTTTCATACCACCGGGACGACCAGAATGGCGGCGGTAAAGCTTTTGAGTACGCTTTTTGCCTGTGACTGCTACTTTCTCGGCATTGATGACGATTACGAAGTCACCTGTATCTAGATGAGGTGTATATTCGGGTTTCTTTTTGCCTCTCAATACCTGAGCGATTTCGCTGGCGAGGCGACCGAGACGTTTATCGGTGGCATCTACTATGTACCACTCACGCTCAAGGGTTGCTTGAGAAGGAAGGTATGTTTTAACTGTTGTCATTTGTCATTTGTCCTTTGTCATTTTTAATTTGTCATTAGTCATTTGTCTTTTGTCATTTGTCAGTTGTCCTTTGTTATTCACTAATGACCTTTGTAGAGACGCGATTAATCGCGTCTCTACTGACCAATGACTAATGACTCTTGACTAGTGACGAACTTTGGCAAGGTGTCGTACCAAATCTCTTTTGGAAAGGGAAAATCGGGATAGCCGACTCGCAACAAGCACAAGCCTTGAGGCGGTGCAGCGTATTTGACTTCTTCCCGGCGTTCTTCTTTCCAGAGTTCGGTGAAGCTAGAAAGTGTTCGTTGTCCAGAACCTACTTCTACCAGCATCCCTACCAACAGCCGTACCATGCCATACAAAAATCCATCTGCCTGTATTTCAATATGGATAAATGGCCCACTGCGACGACACTCTACTGCTTGCACCTCTACCCAGGAATGCGATCGCTTTGAGCCTGCACGGTGAAAAGCAGCTAAGTGATGCTTTCCCAAGAGAGGTTTCAAGGCAGCTTGGATTAAAGATTCATCCAGGGGTGCATAATAATAATGCCAACTGAAGGGTCTTACAAACAAGTTAAGCCGATCTTCAGTATATATTGTGTAGCGATACCGTCGATAGGCTGCACTAAAGCGAGCGTGCCAACGGTTATCGACACTAGCTGAAGCCCTGATTAATATATCTGGCGGCAGGTAGCTGTTGAGGATTGTTGCCCACTTGTGAGGCGGAATGAAACCTGTTGCTTCAAAATGGGCTACTTGAGCAGCAGCGTGAACTCCAGAATCGGTTCGCCCAGCACCGTGTAATGTTACATGATGCCCAAGAATAGTAGCGATCACAATTTCGATCTCTTCTTGAACTGTCCGGTGTTGTTTTTGCCTTTGCCAGCCATGAAAATGAGTGCCCAGGTATTGGATTACCAAGGCTACTCGATGAGTTTGTGTAGGCTGGTGGCTTTCTAACATACAGATTTTGTCCTTTGTCTTTTGTCATTTGTCCTTTGTCACTTGTCCTCTGTTATTCACTAATGACCAATGACTAATGACTAATGACTAATGACGAATGACCAATGACTTAAACCAATTCAATTATTGCCATTTTTGCATTATCACCCCGACGCGGTACGGTACGCAGGATGCGGGTATAACCGCCCTGGCGATCGCCATATCGAGTTGGAGCTTGCTCAAATAGAGCGTGAACCAGTTGTTTGTCGAAGATATAGCCAAGGGCTTCCCGACGTGCTGACAAGGAGCCATTTTTGGCTAGGGTAATCATTTTTTCCACTTCACTTCGGAGAACTTTCGCTCTAATTAAAGTGGTGGTGATCTTACCATGACGGATCAGCTCGGTGGCGAGCGATCGCAGTAAAGCACGGCGTTGATCGGCTGGTTTACTGAGTTTTTTGACGCGACAACGGTGACGCATAATTATGCACTATGAATTATGAAGGTTTTTCTTAAGGGTGTTTAGAGCCTCTTTCCATTGGCAGTGTAATGCCCAAGCGTCGTTGCAAAGCTTCCACGACTTCTTCTGCTGACTTCTGCCCAAAGTTCTTAATTTCTAAGAGGTCTTCTTGGGTATAATCCAACAAATCTGCCACAGAGTTAACTTGTGCCCGTTTGAGACAGTTGTATGCCCGCACAGAAAGTTGCAACTCTTCGATGGGGATCTGGGCAGTTGGATCGTCTGGAATATCGGAACCTGTATCTGTTGGTTCTAGGGAGATGTCTTTCAACGGGTTGAATAAATCTACCAAGATCGCAGCGGCCGAAGATAGTGCTTCTTGAGGGGAAATACTGCCATTTGTCCAAACTTCCAACAGTAGTCGGTCTTTTGGAATCAAGCCTTCTCCACGAGATTCTTCAACACTGTAGTTGACTTTTCGCACCGGCATAAATATTGAGTCGATTTGCAGAAAATCCAACGATGTGGCTTCCTCACGTCCTCGCTCTACAGTGCGATAGCCTTTGCCTTTCTCGATCCGAAATTCCATTTCCAGTTTTCCACCCTCAGCAATGGTGGCTACATACTGGGTCGGATCGATGACTTCTACTTCACTGGGCAAATCAAAATGCGCCGCAGTGATTGTTGTTGGGCCGGTAACGAGTAATCTCCCAATCTGAGGCTGCGAAGAATAGTTTTTGAGGATAACTTCCTTCATTTTCATGAGGATTTCCAGCACATCTTCCCGCACGCCCGGAACTGTAGCAAACTCGTGTGAAACGCCCGCAATCCGCACTGCTGTAACTGCTGTACCTTCTAAATTAGACAGTAAAACCCGCCGCAGTGCGTTGCCAACAGTTGTTCCTTGACCGCGTTCTAGAGGTTCCAAAACAAATTTACTGTAATGGTTCCGACTTTCTTCGGTATTCGACTCTACACATTCAATTTGAAACTGCGCCACGGATGAGCCTCCCTTTTTCTAAGGTGCTGCTAGCAGACAAATCAATTGCCTCCAGAATTGAATTTATGTCCTGTAGATTATAGGTCTATCAAACTATTAAGTATAAAATTACGGTATAGTTTGACACTTCTATTGAGCTTGCAGGCGCTAATAATATTTTGGGTAGCCCGAAGCTTAACAGCTTTCCCGGTGGGAAAATCTGACACGCTTCTGGTCGCCCAAGCTTTAACTCAATGACAGTTTGCACGTTAGACGTTCAAGCGGTCATTGCTGGCTGTCACTTTTTGCCCTCACTGCCCAAGTTTTAGTATTTAAACTCGACGGCGCTTGGGTGGACGACAACCATTGTGAGGAATGGGGGTAATATCCCGAATCAGTGTAATTTCCAGTCCTGCTCCTTGAAGTGCCCGGATAGCGGTTTCTCTACCTGCTCCTGGGCCACTGACCATTACTTCAATTTGGCGCATTCCTTGATCGATAGCTCGACGGGCTGCACTTTCAGCAGCGGTTTGCGCTGCAAAGGGAGTTCCCTTTTTTGCTCCCTTAAAACCGCTAGAACCAGCGCTGGCCCAGGAGATGACATCTCCGTTTTGATCGGTAATGGTGACAATGCTATTGTTGAAAGTAGACTGGATGTAGGCCATCCCACTGGGTACATTCCGTTTCTGCTTCTTGCTCCCGGATTTTTTAGTTGGTTGTCTCGCCATACTTGTTTAGTTGATTTAAGGTAAAACTTGCTCGGATTAACAAGCGTTGCAAAATTATTTCCCTGGAGCCTTCTTCTTCCCAGCCACTGTCTGCCTTCTGCCTCGACGGGTTCTGGCATTGGTGCGAGTTCTTTGTCCTCTAACTGGTAAGCCCATGCGATGACGACGGCCTCTGTAGGTACCAATGTCAACTAAGCGCTTGATGTTCAAAGACTCCAAGCGCCGCAAGTCGCCTTCAACTTGATAGTTGCTTTCTATTTCCCCTCGTAGGGCTGTTACATCGGCATCACTTAAGTCCTTAACACGGATGTCTGGATTCACACCAGTTGCCGCTATAATTTCTTGAGCGCGTGATAACCCAATTCCGTAGATATAAGTCAGACCGATCTCGACGCGCTTATCGCGTGGAAGGTCTACTCCGGCAATACGTGCCACAATGAACTCTCCCTATTGTTGTCGCAATTACTGTTGGTTGGAAAAACGTGATTGATCGCGTCTTTTCGTTTTAATGATGATATGCGTGTTACAACTAGCTCTGTTGGTAAGAGCGTTATCCTTGACGTTGTTTATGCTTGGGGTTCACGCAAATCACCATGACGCGACCACGACGTTTGATCACGTTACATTTTTCACAAATTTTCTTGACTGAGGCTCTAACTTTCATGCCTTTTATTTTTTGACTCCAAATATAAAATTATAGCATTTCTAGGGAAATTAATCCAGTTAAATGACTAATAAACAGTCAAAAAAATGGTTTTATGGTAAGATTCTCTACATATAGTTACTAGTTACTTCTTGCGTAGTCGATAGGTAATTCTGCCTTTGGTCAAGTCGTAGGGGGTTAACTCCACCTTGACGCGATCGCCGGGCAAAATCTTGATATAATTTCGGCGAATCTTGCCGGAAATGTGTGCTAGCACGTTAAAGCCATTGTCCAAGTCAACGCGAAACATCGCATTGGGCAAGGACTCTGTAACCGTGCCTTCCATTTCAATCAAATCTTGCTTAGACAATTTGTTTTTTCCTCAACTCAACAATTTCGTGTTCAGTTGCAGCGCTTCATCTGCAAAGAAACACATTTTAAGAAATATATCAACAGTTTATTAATATATCTTAGCTAAAATTGATCTTTTTCTTGGGAGGGGAAGTGGGGAATAGGGAATTCTATACTCTCTATTCCCCTTCTTTTCACGAAGCGATTACCTTTTGTAGCTCACTAGTGACATCTTCTTGGGACTGATTGCCATTGACTGTTAGGAGTTTTTTGCGATCGCCGTAATAATCAATTAAAGGTGCAGTTTCAGCCCGGTACACTTCTAAACGACGACGAATCACCTCTTCGGTATCATCTTTTCGTCCTCTAGCTAGCAAACGTGCGATGACAATTTCATTTGGTGCATCTAAATTGACTACCCTTTCGCCACCTTGATGTATTGCTTCCAGTAACTTCTCCAGAAAAGCTGCTTGGGTCACTTTTCGGGGAAATCCATCTAGAATCCAACCATTTTTGGCATCTGGTCGATCGAGGCGCTCCTGTACCAAGTCCTCCACTAGCTGGTCGGGTACTAACTCGCCGCTATCAACATAACTTTGAGCTTTGATTCCTAAAGGAGTCTGCTCTTTCATGGCTTGTCTTAATATTTCACCAGTAGAAATATGGGGAATATTCAAGTGTTCAGCCAAGGTTTGAGCTTGTGTTCCTTTACCCGCTCCAGGTGGCCCCAAGAAGATTAATCGCGTCACTATTATTTCACCATTCCTTCATAGCGCTGAGAGATGACATAAGTTTGGACTTGTTTGGCTGTCTCAATTGCCACACCAACTAAAATTAACAACGAGGTAGCACCTATTCCCCGGAAAGTTTTCACATTTAAAGCGCTTTCTACGGCAGTGGGGATAATAGCAACGAAGCCCAAAAAGATCGCACCCAAAAAAGTTAGTCGGTTGGACACGCGTTCGATATACTCGCTAGTTGCCTTGCCGGGACGAATTCCAGGAATACTAGAACCCATTTTCTTCAAGTTCTGCGCTACATCTACCGGGTTGAGAATCAACGAAGAATAGAAGTAGCTGAAGAAAACAATGGAAACCATGTAGACCAAGGCATAGACCCAGGAGCTAGAACCGCTTGGACTCAAATAAGTGTTAACTATATTCGCCAAATCGGCATTTTTAGTAAAATTGGCGATCAGCAGTGGCAAGCTGAGGATGGCAGCAGCAAAAATAATTGGCATTACGCCGCCTTGATTTAGCCGCAGTGGCAGATAACTACGCTGCTCTGCCAAAACTCTTCTACCTACTTGGCGACGAGCTGAAATAATTGGGATGCGGCGCATTCCTTCTTGAACAATCACAATACCAACAATTGTTGCGAGGAAAACTAAGATCAACACGATCACCCGACCCACTGCTTCCCTACCGCCGACTTGCACCAAGTCGATGGTATCACCCAAAGCTTTTGGTAATGACGCAACAATGTTGACAAAAATCAACAATGATGCTCCGTTCCCAATACCCCGTTCTGTAATTAGTTCTGATGCCCACATGACGAACATCGAACCAGCAGTCAGAGCGATCGCAGTTTCAGCTACGAAGATTGGCCCTGGCTTTAAGGCGAATTGCTGGAGGAATAATGCCGAAAAAGCTGTACTTTGAAGAATTGCCCAAACTACAGTTACATATCGGGTAATTTGCGATATTTTTCGCCGACCGGCTTCCCCTTCATTTTTCTGTAAATTTTCTAAAGATGGAATCGCCGCAGTGAGCAATTGGATGATAATAGACGCATTAATGAAGGGCAGAATTCCTAAAGCAAAAACTCCTAAAGTCGAAAGTCCTCGCCCAGAAAATATATCCAATAAGCCAAATATGGAATTACTGCCCGATATGGCTTCAGCAAATCTCGGTCTATCAATCCCTGGCACGGGTAAGAAAATACCCAGGCGAACCAAAATTAAAATACCGACGGTGACAAGCAGCCTACCTCTAAGGCCAGCTGCCTGTGCCATCTGCATAAAAGTTTCTTGAGCCGTTGGGGCTTTATCTCGACTGATCATAGAGTGCTACCTTTATAGTGAACCAAGCACTGGCAGCGAGTTGGCTTACATTTAAGTGCGCTGTTCCGGCTCACTCATAAGACTTCACAACTACCACCAGCTGCCTCAATTTTGCTACGAGCTGAACCTGTAAAAGCTGCCGCTTGTACTTTGAGCGGAATGCTCAATTCCCCGTTACCTAAAACTTTCAATGGCCCTTTGACAGCAGTCAGGATACCTGCGGCTTTCAATGAGGTCAAAGTTACTTCCGTATTCGCGGGAAGGGAGGCTAGCTTCTCTACATTAATCGTAGTGTAAATCTTCTGATTAATAATCGGAAAGCCCTTCAGCTTAGGTAAGCGGCGGTACAATGGCTGTTGACCACCTTCAAAACCTGGTCGGGTACCACTACCAGAACGAGATTTTTGACCCCGCATACCTAGACCAGCACTAGCGCCTTGACCGGCAGAAATACCTCTAGCTACACGCTTCTTGCGTTTCTTTGAGCCTTTTTGCGGCTTAACATCATGGAGTCTCATAAGTTATCAAGTTCTCATTTTTCGTTTGTCATTTGTGAGCCAGTGCGGTCTTGGGGGTCTCCCCCATGAGTAACTGGCGAACCCGTAGGGGCGTTTGTCATTTGTCATTTGTCCTTTGTTATTCACTAATGACTAATGACCAATGACTAATGACTAAATTAGATGTAGAGATTTTGAATAGGAATACCGCGATCTTCGGCGACTTCAGAAAGGGTACGCAGTGTAGATAAGGCATTAACTGCGGCTCTAGCATTATTGAGTGGATTGTTGGAGCCTAGTTGCTTGGCTAAAACGTTACGAACTCCTGCCAATTCCAACACAGTTCGCACAGCACCACCCGCAATTACCCCAGTACCAGGTGAGGCTGGGCGCATCATCACTTTCGCACCGCCACCGACGCCATCAATGGGATGGGGGATGGAGTTGGATTTGGTGATTGGGATATCAATAAGGTGTTTTTTGCCGTCGGCTACACCTTTTTTAACGGCACCTATTACATCTGAAGCTTTGCCTACTCCGACTCCAACCTGACCGCGTTCGTTACCAACGACAACGATCGCTCGGAAGCTGAGTTTTTTACCACCTTTGACCACTTTACTTACGCGGCGGATTTGGATAACCCGCTCTTGCCAAGTGGTTTCTTCTTTTTTGGCACGCTTTGTTCTACTTTTACGCTCTGTTGCCATAATTTATGCTCTGGTGAACGTCAGTTGTCAGTTGTCATTTGTCATTTGTCCTTTGTCATTTGTCCAATAACTAATGACTAATGACTAATGACTTTAGAAATCTAAACCAGCTTCGCGTGCTGCATCAGCTAGTGCTTTGACACGACCATGATATAAGTTACCACCGCGATCAAAGACTACTTTGGTGATGCCTTTTTCTAGCGATCGCACTGCGATCAACTTACCGACTTGTACTGATGCATCGCGGTTTGCACATGACGCTAAACTAGATTTCAACTCTGGTTCTACGGTCGATGCAGCCACGATAGTTTGATGCTGAGTATCATCGATTAGCTGGGCATAAATATGCTCATTAGAACGGAATACCGCTAAACGCGGACGTTCTGGGGAGCCAACAACTTTGCCACGAACGCGTCGATGACGACGGTTTTTTGATTCTCTACGAGTAAGTTTCATTTCTACTTCTTACCACCCTTACCAGTCTTACCAGCTTTCCGTCTGACCACTTCACCGGCATAGCGAATGCCTTTACCTTTGTAAGGTTCTGGTGGACGAACGGCACGAATTTTGGCGGCTGTGTTACCGACGATTTCTTTGTCATAGCCGCTAACAATGACGTTAGTGGTACCTTCTACGGCAAACTGAATTCCATCTGGTGGTTCAATTTGCACTTGATGGCTATAACCCATATTTAAAACTAGGTTACGACCTTGAAGTTGTGCCCTGTAACCAACACCTTGAATTTCCAAACGGCGCTGAAAACCTTGGGAAACTCCCTCGACCATGTTGGCAACTAAAGTGCGGCTCAAGCCGTGCAATTGCTTCGATGTCCGAGTTTCATCCCGACGATTTACGTGTAATATTTCCCCCTCTTGAGAGAGTGAGACATTATCTCTGAGAGTGCGAGAAAGTTCTCCTTTCGGGCCTTTCACCACAATATTTGTACCATCGATCGCCACTTGAACTTTGGCGGGAATAGTAATTGGACGTTTACCAATACGAGACATGACTTTTTGTCCTTTGTTATTTGTCCTTTGCCTTTTGTCCTTTGTCTTTCACTAATGACAAATGACTAATGACCAATGACTACCAAACGTAACAAAGTACTTCGCCACCCAAGTTCTGACGTCGCGCTTCGCGGTCAGTCATAATGCCACTGGATGTAGAAATAATGGCAATGCCAATGCCGCCTAGTACCCTTGGTAATTCTTTTCGATTTGAATAAACACGTAAGCCAGGCTTACTGACCCGCTTTAAGGCGGTGATCAGAGGCTGACGGTTTTTTCCCTTGTATTTTAGGGAAATCACCAGATTGCGTTTTACCCCTTCTTCTGCTTCTTCGATTTCAGCAATAAAGCCTTCCTCCCGTAGCACTTTGGCAATGCTTCGGGTCAATTTTGTCGCTGGCACTTGTGTAGTTTGATGCCGCGCCAGGTTGGCATTGCGGATGCGCGTCAGCATATCTGCAATTGTGTCGTTAGCCGCCATCGTTCCCTCTATAGATGAACTTACTGATCGCGAAAGGGCATTCCTAATTCTTTAAGTAAGGCGCGTCCCTCTTCGTCGTTTTTTGCTGTGGTGATGATGGAAATATCCATCCCACGCACTTGATCGATGCTGTCGTATTCGACTTCTGGAAAAATTAGCTGTTCTCTCACGCCCAGAGTATAGTTACCGCGTCCGTCAAAGCTTTTAGGGCTAACACCGCGAAAATCTCGAATTCTGGGTAGTGACAGGCTAACTAACCGATCGAAAAAGGCATACATCCGTTCGGCTCTGAGAGTAACCATGATCCCCACAGGCATCCCTTGACGAATCTTAAAGCCAGCGATCGCCTTTTTCGCCCGTGTCACCACTGGTTTTTGACCTGTTACCAGGGCAATTTCGTTAATGGATGCCTCTAGAGACTTCGCATTTTGAGCTGCTTCACCCAAACCCCGGTTAATCGTAACCTTTACCAACTTCGGTACTTGATGAACGTTGGTATATTGAAACTGATTAATCAGTTTGGGGACGATTGTCTCTTGATATAAGGTTTTGAGTCTTGTTGTCGGCATAGTTTTTTGTCCTGATATCCCTGGGCTTGGTCAGGGAACTTTTATTGTCCTTTGTCTTTTGTTATTTGTCTTTTTACTAATAACTAATGACTAATGACTAATGACTATTTATCTAGAATTTCGCCAGTTTTCTTGAGTTTTCTGACCTTTTTGCCTTCTGAGGTAAAGGTGTAACCAACACGACTGGCAACGTTTTGCTTGGTGGAATAAAGCATCACGTTGGAGCTATGAATTGGGAATTCTTGGGTAATAATTCGCCCTGATTCCCCTTCTTGTTGAGGTTTGACGTGCTTGGTTTTAATGTTGACACCCTTGACGATGACTTTACTCAGTTGGGGAAGTGCCTGGATAATTTCACCAACTTTTCCTTTGTCTTTGCCAGCAATCACTTGTACGGTGTCGCCAGTTTTGACGTGCATTTTGTGGAATACTTTGGGCGTACCCTGTTTGGTTGCCATTAAAGCACCTCCGGAGCCAGAGAAACAATTTTAGTAAAGTTTTTATCGCGCAGTTCCCGTGCAACTGGGCCAAAAACCCGTGTGCCTCTAGGATTACCATCTTTGTTGATGATTACAGCGGCGTTATCATCAAAGCGAATACTCATGCCGCTGTCACGATTTACAGCTTTCCGAGTCCTGACAATTACTGCTTCCACGACATCAGACTTTTTTACAGCCATGTTGGGTGTAGCATCTTTGACAACTGCGATAATTTTATCGCCAATAAAACCATAACGGCGGTTGCCTCCGCCTAAGATGCGGATGCACATCAGTTTGCGGGCGCCGCTATTGTCTGCGACATTCAGGTAAGTCTGGGGTTGAATCACAATTATTCTCCCTTGTAATGTTGTTAGTTGCTAACAACGATGAGGTTTAAGTAGGCTTGACGTTCAGGACTTCTGTGATTTTCCAGCGCTTGGTTTTACTCAGGGGTCTAGTTTCCTGAATGCGAACGCGATCGCCTACTTTACACTGATTTTCTTCGTCGTGAACTTTATATCGTTGGGTGTTAACCACAATCTTGCCGTACTTGGGGTGAGGAGCGCGGTTTTCTATGGCGACTACCACAGTTTTTTGCATTTTATCGCTCACTACCAAGCCAACTCGTTCTTTAACTGCCATAATCTCCTACTTTGCTTCTTTAGCCGATTGACTTGCTGCCCGTTTGCGTTCTGTTTCTAGCGTCAGCAATTGGGCTAGGCGGTGGCGCAATTGTCGAAACTGGTGGGGCTTTTCTAGTTGTCTGGTGGCTTTTTGCAAGCGCAACTGAAATAGTTGTCTTTTGATCGCGACAATTTCATCAGAGAGCTTCTCGTCGCTTAATTCTCTAGCTTCTGAAATCTTGGGAAGAGGCATAAGCTACTCCTGCTCCTGTGGTTGAGAGCGCACAATAAACTTAGTTTTGATGGGCAGTTTAAATGAAGCCAAACGCATCGCTTCACGAGCGATTTCTTCAGAAACTCCACCAATTTCAAACAAAATTCGTCCTGGCTTGACTACAGCTACCCAAAACTCTGGATTACCTTTACCGGAACCCATCCGGGTTTCAGCAGGACGCATGGTTACAGGTTTATCAGGGAAAATCCGAATCCAGATTTGTCCACCCCGACGAATATAACGAGTCATTGCCCGACGGGAAGCCTCGATTTGACGCGAGGTAATCCAAGCAGGTTCTTGTGCTTGGAGTGCAAAATCACCGAAGTTGAGGGTACTACCACGGGTGGCTAGTCCTTCCATCCGTCCCCGCTGTTGTTTGCGGAATTTAGTTCTTCTAGGGCTTAACATGGTTTGTCATTTGTCATTTGTCATTTGCCATCTGCCATCTGCCATTTACTAATGACTAATGACGATTTATCCTTCATTTGAGCGGTCTTCAAATTGCTGGCGACGACGTTGTTGTTGACGGCGACGGGGTTCCCGATCGCGATCGCGGGGGTCACGTTCGCGATCGCGGCTTGCTGGTGGTAGTGGATCTGGTTCCTGTCCAGGAATAATTTCTCCTTTAAACACCCATACTTTGATACCCAAAATGCCGTAAACAGTTTTTGCGGTGCAATAAGAGTAGTCAATGTCAGCCCGTAAGGTATGTAAAGGTACTCTACCTTCACGAGTCCACTCTGTCCGGGCAATTTCTGCACCGTTGAGCCGACCGCTAACTTGGATTTTAATACCTTGGACACCCGCCCGTTGAGCGCGTTGAATAGATTGCCGCACTACCCGCCGAAAGGAAACCCGACGTTCCAATTGTTGAGCAATGTATTCGGCAATTAGGTAGGCATCAGCATCAACCCGTTGAACTTCAACTACGTTAATCCGAATTTGGCGATTACTACCCAACAATCCTTGGAGTCCGGTACGTAATGATTCAATACCTTGTCCACCACGACCCACTACTACCCCAGGTCTAGCTGTGCGCACTTCCAAGTCGATTTGGTCGGCTTTCCGCTCAATCCGTACTTCGGAAATTCCGGCGTTGTTTTGAGCCTGTCTACCCAGCTTTTGTTCTATATATTGACGGAGTTTGTAGTCTTCTTGTAGAAGTTCTGGATAACGATCAGGAACAGCAAACCAACGGGATTGATGTTCATGTGTAATACCCAGGCGAAAACCAACTGGATGAATCTTCTGTCCCACGAATGCTTCCTCTAAAATTTCTTACTTTACGCAATTTATTCGTGTAAACGTGCTTATTTTTCTGGGGCGGCTGCAACAGCCACAGTAATATGACACGTCGGCTTGCGAATTTGGTAAGCTCGACCTTGCGCTCTTGGTTGGAACCGCTTCAACGGCGGCCCTTGATCGGCATAAGCCTGAGTAATCACTAGTTGAGTCCGATCTAATCCAGCGTTGTGTTCGGCATTGGCAGCAGCGCTTCTGAGAACCTTCAATATGGGTTCAGTGGCGCGATAGGGCATGAATTCCAGGATGATTAACGCTTCTCGGTAAGATCGCCCGCGGATTTGATCGAGTACCCGACGCACCTTGTAAGCCGAGATGCGGATAAAACGAGCGATCGCTTTTACTTCAGTAGTATTAGTAGCCATAATTTTCTCCAATTTTGTCCTTCGTCTTTCGTCTTTTATCCTTTGTCTTTTGTCGAAAGCTAATAACTAATGACCAATGACAAATTACAAATGACCAATGACTAATAACTACCTACCTGCTTTTTTGTCGCTTTTTCCATGACCTCTGTAGGTGCGTGTCGGGGCAAATTCACCCAACTTATGTCCTACCATCTGTTCATTTACAAAAACGGGAACGTGTTGGCGTCCGTTGTGAACAGCTATGGTATGTCCTACCATCAGAGGCAAAATTGTCGAAGCTCTTGACCAAGTTTTAATAACTTCTTTTCTGTTGTTGTCGTTGAGCTTTTCAATTTTCTTTAGGAGATGATCCGCAACGAAAGGACCTTTTTTTAGAGAACGACCCATAGTTCAATTTTGGATTTAGGATTTAGGAATTAGGAGTGAGGAGTCAGGAGTGAGGAGTTAATAAGTTAGGTTCAACTCATAACTCATAACTCATAACTTCTAACTCTTTAAGATTCACGACCACCGCGACCGCGTTTAGAAGACTTACGACGACGACGCACAATCAACTTGCTGCTAAGTTTCTTGCGATTGCGTGTCTTCGCACCCAATGTGGGTTTACCCCAAGGTGTAACAGGCCCCGATCTACCGATAGGCGCTCTACCTTCACCACCACCATGTGGGTGATCCACTGGGTTCATGACGCTACCCCTAACCTTAGGACGGCGACCTTTCCAGCGATTTCGTCCGGCTTTACCTGCACTCAGGTTTCTGGCATCGGTGTTGCCTACTTGCCCAATAGTGGCGTAGCACTCGCGTCGAATCAAGCGGACTTCTCCTGAAGGCAACTTGAGAGTTACGTAATTACCTTCTTTTGCCACAACTTGGGCGCTAGCACCTGCTGCACGTACAATTTGACCACCTTTACCAGGAGTGAATTCTACGTTGTGAACACTAGTACCTAAAGGAATCTTCCAGAGTGGTAAGGCATTACCATCTTCAAAAGGTGCTTCCGGCCCAGAAATAATTATTGTTCCAACTTTCAACCCGTTAGGGTGAAGTATGTACCGTTTTTCGCCGTCTTGGTAATACAAAAGGGCAATTCTGGCGTTACGGTTAGGATCGTATTCAATTGCTGCGACTTTGGCAGGAATATTATGTTTATCCCTTTTAAAATCTATGATCCTATAAAGCTGTTTATGTCCGCCACCCCGGCGACGACTAGTAATCCGCCCGTGATTATTCCGACCTTTAGCGCGATGCTTCGAGGTTGTTAAGGATTTTTCTGGCTCGGTTCTGGTAATCTCCGCAAAGTCAGAGATTGTAACTTGGCGAGTGCTGGGGGTATAAGGGCGATAAGAACGGGTACCCATATTTTTAAGTGCTGAGTGCTGTTAGCGATAGCGGGGGTTTAGCCCGTGCTGAGTGTTGAGTGTTGAGTTCAGTAACTCTTAACTCCTAACTCACAACTTGTTTAGACTTCTGGGAATAGAACTTGTCTAATCTTGTCTTCATCCCCAGGTGCGACGGTGACAATGGCTCGCTTATATTGGGGTTTATAACCAATAAATTTACCAACGCGCCGCTTTTTGCGCGGTGGTAAGATGGTGTTTACTTTTACAACCTTGACCTGAAACAAGTCTTCGATCGCAGCCTTGATTTCTGGCTTAGATGCCTTTGGAATTACTTCAAAGGTGTACTTATTTTGCTCCATCAAGATGGTCGCTTTTTCGGTGACGATTGGGCGACGTACTAAGTCAGCAAGGTCGCGGGGGTCAAAGCTAGGCACTGTAGACCTCCTGAATTTTTTCTAGGGCTGATGCCGTAACTACAATTTTGTCAGCGTGCAGTAAATCAAAAACATTTAGCTGGTCGGCTGCAATTAGTTTTAAATTTTCAATGTTGCGGGCTGATAAATAAACGTTATCTGTATCCGCAATTTCAGACAAAATTAACAGTGCCTTGCTTTCTGGTACTATTCCCCAACGGGCAAGGGCTGCCACTAAGTCTTTAGTTTTGGGGCGAGATAGCTCGGTGCTAAATTCTTCTACTACGATCAAGTCGTCAATACGACCGACAAATGCTGTCCGCAGTGCTAAACGTCGCTCTTTGCGGTTCAACTTCAGGTCGAAGTCTCTAGGCTTTGGCCCAAAGATCACACCACCACCACGCCACAATGGTGAACGAATAGACCCTGCACGAGCGCGACCAGTACCTTTTTGCCGCCAAGGTTTACGGCCACCACCTCTGACTTCAGCACGAGTTTTTGTGCTGGCATTCCCTTGACGAGCATTGGTCAATTGCCGTACTAAGGCGCGGTGCACAATATGAGACGCTGTTCCTTCTTTAGCAACGCGCAACTCGAAGGTCGTCTCACCGACCTGTTCTCCTTGCCAATTTTTAACTACGCTTTCAACCATCTTTGTTATCTGTCCTTTGTCCTTTGTCATTTGTCATTGGTCTTTTGTCATTTGTCCTTAGCCAATGACTTTTGACTAATGACTTTTGACTAATGACTTTTGACTATCCCACTATTTTTGCAGGTACAACACTTACTAGAGCGCCTGGTTTACCAGGAATAGCTCCCTTAATTAGCAATAAGTTGCGTTCTGGATCAACTCGCACTATGGTCAGTTTGCGGATTGTAATACGTTTTCCACCCAAACGGCCTGCCATCCGCTTACCTGGATAGACACGACCTGGTGTTGTACCAGCACCAATAGAACCGGGTGCTCTGTGGTTTTTGGAACCGTGTGACATTGGCCCGCGACCAAAGTTGTTGCGCTTTTGGTTTCCCGCAAAGCCGCGACCGATGCTTGTACCAACGACATCGACAATTTGACCAGCGCTAAAAATATCTGCTTTAATCTCTTGACCTAAAGCATAATCACTAGAGCTATCGGTGTGATATTCATTTAAGTGACGCAATGCTGGGGCAGATGATTTAGCCAAATGACCCAGTAGTGGTCTGTTTAGTGCCTTGGGTTTTACTTCGCCATAACCAACTTGAATGGCAAAGTAACCGTCGGTTTCTTTCGTTTTAACTTGTGTAACGGTGCATGGACCTGCTTGAATGACAGTTACAGGAATAGATACTCCTGCTTCGTCAAATATTTGAGTCATGCCCAGCTTGGTGCCGAGAATACCTACAGACACAGTAACTGGTTCTCCTTTCTACTTGCTGACCTTGGAATTGGACTTTAGAGGACACGCTTTGTACGCATCAGTTTAGGCTGGGTTAGCCTGCGAAATTTGGAATGGTTTCAATAAACCGCTCCAAATGCTTTCGGACACAACAAACCGTGTCCTTACTGCTTGGTGAATCTGTTTAGCTTCACTCATTAGATCACCAGAACAGCCACAAGTCTCTTCCCGTTGGGAAGGAGTAACTTCTGGAATCAATGCAAGGCGCTACAGCTTTAAGCTGTGTGCAGCAATGCTTTCGTCCAAGCAATTGCTCTGGCACTTTCTGGAGGCAGCGCTGTCGGCGGGTTTTCCGATTTTTACACGCCCGAAGGGCGGCTTCCCGGAGATTGGCTACTGCCGTGTTGCAGTTGGACTTAAGCGGTTATTACCGCCCAGTATCCGTTAACTGAGACTGACGTAATGCCATGAAACCAACATTGCTGCTCAGTTTTACTTCCTTAAACACCTTAAACTATTGTTTAAGCTTTTGCCTGCTTTTTTGGAGGCACAGGAGTAAACGTACCTTGGAGCTTAGGATTAACTTTAGTTATTCTTCCATAAGCTCTAATATTGACCTGAAAGCTTTCTTAGTTTATCAGTCTACGATCGCTCTGAGCTAGATTATCCAATTTGGATTAAGTCATTAGCTTTTGATGCTAACACTACCCCAGAATGACAGTAAAAAGTCAACCTAATTTGCGTTTTTGGTCACAATCTAATAGTATAAATTATTTATTTATGTTTGTCCAGTAATTTATAGAGCTATTTTTAGGGAGTGGGGAAGAAGTAAGGGAGTAGGGCGCAGGGGGCAAGGGGGAGAAATCAATTCAAAAATCAAAAATCAAAAACTCTGCCTCCTGCCTTCTGCATCCTCTTTCCCCCTTGCTCCCTGCCCCTCTGCCTCTTCTCAATACCCAAAAAAATGCTTTTAATCTATCAGTTCAGGGTAAATAATAGAGATATCTAAGTGGGATAAGACGAAAATCTATGGCACTAATTACCACTGGCAACGGTTTAATCCGCGATCTGGAAAAGTTTGGCGCTCTTGGAGTGTATGTACCTTTGGAAGGGGGTTATGAAGGTCGATATCAGCGCCGACTACGGGCAGCTGGCTATACTACCCTCCACATTACTGCTAAAGGACTGGGTGATGTAGCTGCGTATCTCACAAGAGTTCATGGAGTCAGACCTCCTCATCTTGGTAAAAAAAGTACTGGTAGTGGTGCAGCAGTAGGTCATGTGTACTATTTACCGCCAATTCTCAATTCTCATCTAGAACAGCTACCACCAAAATCAAAGGGGCTGGTCTTGTGGATTATTGAAGGGCATATTCTTTCTAATGAGGAACTTGAGTATTTAACGAATTTGCCTCAGCTAGAACCACGAGTAAAAGTAGTTATTGAGAGGGGTGGCGATCGCTCTTTCCGTTGGACTTCTCTAGAAAAAACTCTGTTAGCTAGTTAGTCCTTTGTCATTAGTCATTAGTCATTTGCTCATAACTAATGACTAATGACTCAGTTCTATCAGCATTTCAATAATGCTGAAGCGAAAACCACAAGATGCAAATAACCGCCGTGAAGCCTCGTTAGCAATTGCTGTATCTAGACGAATTTGCTTGACGCCCATCTGATGAAAGCGCTCAACACTCAGCATCACCATCTGCCGCGCAATCCCCTTTTTGCGATATTCTGGCTCAACCCAGATATCATGAATAAAAGCAAATTCCTGTAGCCGATAAATTGGTATTTCTCGCTCAATTGTTGCTACAAGAAATCCTGCAATTTGCCCTTCGTTTTCGGATACTAGAAATATACTACGATCGCTATTTGCCAAACGCGTCAACCATTGCTCATAACGCTGTTCTGGATGCGGGAGAAAACCATACTTAGCAGAATCCCAAGACTCATGCAAAGCACAAATTTTAGCAACCATTGGTAAAACTGCGGGTACGTCAGTGATTGTGGCGGGACGGATCAGCATAAGCTTTCAAGCAGAAAAAGCACAAACAAGAAAGAATGCCTTGCAGTGAGGTATTAGTTTTTATTCACTTACTCGTTGATGGCACAGACCAAGCTGAAAATAAAATAGAAAATTCAGATTTCAAGTTGATCCGAAAGGATGTGATTGAGAGATTTAAGAAGATTATAGACCAGACATCAGCTAGTTAACGATGCAACGCCGCTTTACTTTAAAGCGAATAAGAAACCTCACCCTGGTTCTGCTACGCAAAACCTGTCCCTCTCCTTACTAAGGAGAGGGATGTCCGTCAGGACAGGGTGAGGTTTTTGTTTTGGGTAATTCGATAAACTGTGTATACTGTTTTACGTTAATCCCGATCAGGGATTTAAATGAATTTTTTCGTAAATCCACGCAATCGGGTTAACACTGGCTTTGCCCAATTTCCACCAAGCAAATCGTGCAGCAGAATATAAAAACAAGGGATGATAAATAGTGTCAGCATTGTTGCGATCGCCATCCCAAAGAAAACTACAATCCCTAAAGGCTGCAAAAACTCAGAACCTTCGCCAATACCCAATGCCAAAGGAAAGAGTCCCAAGATAGTGGTGACTGTGGTCATGATAATTGGGCGCAAGCGTTGAGGAGCAGCTTTCATGATGGCAACTTGGCGAGTACAACCAACTTCATCCCGAATTTGGTTTGCTAGTTCCACCATGAGAATCCCTGCGTTCACCACAATTCCCACCAGCAGCACGACACCAACAATTACAGTTGCACCAATTGCAGTTTGGGTAATATAAAGTCCAAAAATTCCCCCAGCTAATGCCAGTGGTACGGTGAACATGATTACCAATGGGTCAATTAGCGAATTGTATTGTACCGCCATAACGACAAAGATTAAGAACGTCGCCAACGCCCCCAAAGTTTTTAAAGCATCCTGAAGTTGCTGATTAGTTTCTTGGGCAGAACTAGGCACAATGGATACACCATCAGGTAAGTCTACATCCTTGAGTACCTCATTGACTTCTGCGATCGCTTCACCAAGACTTGCTCCCTCGCTGAGATTTCCTGCGACAATAAAAGCTTGGCGCTGATTAATCCGTTGCACCTCACCAGGCGCTTGACCTTCTTGAATGTTCGCCACATCTGAAAGGCGGATTAGTTGATTGTTTTCTGTAAATAGCGGTAATTGCTCTAGCTGAGAAGGACGCTGAATCGCTTCTTTATTTAGCTGCACCCGCACATCAACTAAACGATTACCGCGTTGAATTTGCGTGGGAACTGAACCTTCAATTGCTGTTTGAACTGTTGCACCAATTTGCCCGGCGCTCAACCCTAATGCCGAAACCCTTTCCCAGTCGGGGCGAATTTGGATTTCGGGTTGTCGAGGGTCGGCATCTGGCCGGAATGTCGCTAATTTTGCCCTTTCTTGTAATGCTTGCAGCACTTGTGCGCCTGCTTGCGTTAAGTTTTCTTCATTCTCACCTTGCAGAATCACGTCAACTTCTGACCCTTGCACTGGAGAATTACTCAAAATTAAACCCCGCACCTGACCAGGATTGAGGCGCAGCAGAATTCCTGCTAAGTTGAGTTTGTTAAATTCCTGAGTTACTTTTTTGACGAAAGCTTCGACATCTGTGCCTGGTTTAAGATTGATTGTACTACTGGCACGTAAAGGATTTTCTGTAGTACTGCTGCCAAATAAATTACCACCCACAGTTGTGAAAGCAGACTCTGTTTCTGGTTGTTTTAGCAAAATGTCATCGACAATTTGCATAACTTTTTCAGAAGTTGCTAAAGGTGTACCGGGCGGAAACTGCGCTCTCAAGTTAGCTTGACCAGTACTGATGCGGGGTAAAATTTCTTGGGGAATTTGACCAAACATGAAGAAGCTACTGCCGCCTAAAATTACCAAAGCAGCTGTTACTACGAAAAACCGATAGCGTAAAACCTTGGTTAAGAAGTTTCCGTATCCCCGCGTCGCATCTTCAAATCGGTGATTAAACTGTCTAAGCAGCCAAAATTCACTAATCCGACTAGACCAGCGAATTCCCAAAAGTCGAGAAGACAGCATCGGTACTATTGTGATGGCAACGACAAGGGATGCTGCAACTGCGAAGCTAATTGTCAGAATCAGTTCATTAAATAGCAGTGCAATAAAGCCGCCAATTAAGAGAAATGGCACTACAGAAACTAAGTTGGCACCTGTAGCAGCAATTAAAGCAGATTCTACTTCTTGGGAAGCTGCGATCGCACTGTCAATAAAGAATTTGGAATTTCTCCCTTTCTCCCCTTCTCCTCTGCTCCCCTGCTCCCCTGCCTCCATCTCTCTCTGATTGGGAGTCATCCCTGTTTTTTCGGAAATATTCTCCAAGATCACAACCGATGTATCAATTGCTTGACCGACTCCTAATGTCAGACCTGCCAAACTGAATACATTCAAGGTTAAACCAAATATTCTCATCAAAGCGATCGCTGCCAGAGTACACAGCGGAATCGTCAAACTGATAATAAATGTTTGCCTGAACGATCCCAAAAATAACAACACTGCTGCTGCTGCTAACAATGCCCCGGAAATCCCAGAAAAGATGACATCATTTAAAGAATTGCGGATGAAGACAGATTCATCTGTGGTGGGACTCAAAGTCATGTCTGCTGGAATTAAACCCGATTGCCGTAATTGTTCAATTCGCCGCTTGACAGCATCTACAACTGTGATTGTGTTGGCTTCAGGCTGCTTTTGAATTGAAAATTTCACCGCAGGCTGACGGTTGAGGTAAACAAATACTCGTTGTTCTTCTGTATCGTCAATTACCTCTGCAAAGTCTCGCAAATAAACGCGGCGGGAAAGTGTAGGTGTAGTAGTGGGAGTGGTAGTAGTATTACTACTATTAGTGGTATTAGCACTAGTAGGAGAAGAAACTTCCAAGGAAAGGTTTTCAATTTCCTTGGCATTTTGGAAACGTCCGACAGTCCGAGTTAATGGCTCGGAATTTTGCCCCAGAATCCGACCACCAGAAGTATCTTGGTTACGGGCTGTTAATTCATTTAAGACATCATTTAACCCGACACCCAAAGCTTGCAATCGGTTTAAGTCAACAAGTACCCGTACTTCTTCCTCTGCACCACCAGATACATCAACAGAAGCGACTCCCGGCACTACACTGAGTTCACGGTTTAACTCTTCATCAGCAAATACGCGTAAATCTTTCCCTGGCAAGGAAGCAGATGTCAGCGCCAATTCATAAACTGGCAATTGGGAAGGATCGACTTTAAATAAGCGCGGCTCCTCTATCGTATCTGGCAGTTGTCCTCGACCTCGGTTAAAAGCAGCAGTAGCATCATTTAGGGCTTGGTCAATATCGCCCCCTGGTTGGAAATATAAATCGAGGCTAACCTGTCCCTCACGGGTGCGGGAAAAAACCTGTACTACATTCTCGGTTGCTGCTAAAGCTTCTTCTAAAGGTCTGGTGATTTCATCTACTGCTACTTCTGGTGAAATACCAGGGGCTTCTAGCCGAACCCCTATTCGGGGATAGGTAATTGATGGTAGAAGATCGACTTGGATCGTTGTGAGAAAAAATACCCCAATGACAATTACTGCCACGGTGAGCATGAGTGTGCCAATGTGTTGGCGGATAGCGATCGCACTAAGGCTAAATCCGCCATTGCCATTATTATTGTTTGCCTGTTGCATGATACTAAGTGATAAGTGCTGACTACTGAGTACTTTTTTCTTTGGTATGGTGGTTATTGCTCACCCTACTATTGCTTTTCTGAAAGAATTGAAAGACTTACAGTGTCACCTTCTTTTAACGGCTTACCACTCCGAACAACGTAGCGCTCTCCTGCTTGCAAACCGGATAAAATTTCCACTCTGCCATCAGCCCTTTTTCCTAAAGTAACTGCACGTGTCGCTACTTTTGTCTTGCCTTCTATGTCTTTCACCACAAATAGCGTCCCCGATGGGTTTTCTTGTTCTTTTTCTGCTCCCTTTGCTGCCCCTGCTTGTTTTTGAATAGCTGTTTGCGGCACTACTACGCGCTGTTGAGTCTGGGTTTCAAAGTTGACTCGCGCCAGCAGTCCACTACCAATTTTCCCTTGAGTGTTGGGAATCACTACTTCTACAGGTATTAAGCGAGCTGTGGCATCGGCAGCAGGGGAAATGCGCGTAACTCTACCAATTAATGTTTCGGTGGGAAAGGCATCTAAGCGGACTTTTACAGACTGTCCAACCTGAATTTGTGCCAGTTCTAATTCGGAAACTTGGACGACAACTTTGACACGGTTAAAGTCGCCAATTTTTAAGACTTCACTACCTGCTTGCAGAAGGTTGCCTGGTTCTGTCACTTTTTCTGTGACTATGCCAGCGATGGGAGATACCAGCCGAGCGTAAGACCTGCGCTCTTTGGTTTGGGCAACCAATGCCTGTTGGGCAAGTACTCTACCTTGGGCGGCGGCGACGGCTTGCTGTTGTGTCCGAACCTGTTCTTGGGCTGCCCGGAGTGCCTGGGCGGCTGTTTTTGCCTGGGTACGTGCTTGCTGGGCAGTTTGTTCAGCGATCGCTCCAGCTTTGAATAGATTTTGTTGCCGTTCTGAGTCTGCCTGAGCTTGTACTACTTCTAGGCGCGCTCGTTCAACGTCTGCACGGGCATTGCTTACTTGATTGGTTGCCCTAGCTACTTCTGATTTGAGGGCTGCTAGTTCTGCTTCTGCTTGCTTTAATTCTGTCGAAAGTATGGCATCGTCCAATCGCCCGACGTTTTGCCCAAGCTTTACTGCATCGCCTACATCTAGATTCAAGGCCAACAACCGGGCTTCTACTTGCGATCGCACTGATACAATTCGGAAGGGTGTTGTATTACCTGTATACTCTGGTTGTGTTTGCAGCGTATCAGTTCGAGCGATCGCCGCATCTACAGCCGTTGCACCACCACCTTGTCCACTACCAGGACTCTGAGATTGGGCATCAGCCGGTTCTTCTTTGGGTAGCGCTCCACAATTCGCTATCAGCAGTCCTATGCCCAGCAAACAGGGAATCAATAATATGGATGGAAAAGGGGAAGACACCTTTGTGTCAACGCTACTCTTTGTATCTGCAACAGCCACATCAGTCTTAACAACTGGGGTATTAATTACCTGGTTAGCGGCTGCCAAAGGTGAGATTTTCGCCTGCTCGTGCGGCTTATTTCTGTCCAAAATCATTTATTTTTCTCGTATTTGGGGAGCTTTTTGGGTTAAACAGCCGTGCATTACCAAGTAATTTTGAGACATTATAAATAGTGAAAAGCGGCGAGAGTCAATTGGTTATCTTCTTGCAGAATTTTGTATCAAAAATTACTTTCTATTCAAAAAAATTTCTCACCACTTTAAGTCATTACATTGAGTTAGCAGCTTTTTAGCTTCCAATGCAATTCTTAACCCAGTATAAATATTTTTAAATTTCTTGCAATCTGCCCTTAGTAGAAGACTTGCGTGTACTGAAGATACGGGACTTTCACACCCCTACTTCTAAAATGGGCAGTATTAAGTAGCTATACTTATGGCTAAAATAAACAAATTTAATATAGCAAAATACTTAGTAATTTTTACGCTCAATCAAATATATTAAGAATAGTAAACATAAGTTGCTTTTTATAAAGCTGTATATATGGTCAAGCGTAGGCGTAGCCCGTCGTAGACATCGCATAAACAGCAAAGAAGAGGGGGATATATATTTAGGCCAGGAAAGTAGCAAGTGACATCATTATTAAAAATTGCCCAAACTGCTGATGAAGCCCAGATTTCCGAATTTTTCCAGGAGTCGGTGGGTAAGTGGCGATCTCAACGGCGCTACTACACCCTACCCAAGGGAGAAACCAAGGAGATGGAGAGTATAGTTACAATCAATTTTCTCAAGCAGGGCTGTGATGAATTGCAAAACTTAGCTCAGATGCACGATTTGCCTGATACAGGTAGTTTGATCTGTGGTGCAGCAGTTATATGGGAAAGTATGGATGTGCTGAAGGCAAAGAAAGAGTCGCAAGGTTCAACAATATTTGGAGCTTTAGGAAATATCTTGTATCGCGATCGCGGTTTTGCCATATCCAAACCAGTCACCGCTCAGTATTATTTCTCTAACCCTAAAACAATGTGTTTGCGAACTGAGTACAACGGTTCGGTCTTTGAAGAAGAGTTAAAGCTAATTGGTAGCAAATACCGCACTAGACAAACCATTATCTCCCGTGCTGGTGAGCAGTTGATGATTGGTCAATATTTAGAAAAGAGAGTCGATTAATTGATCTCGTGGGTGCGGTTCACTAGAGCCTCACCCGTTTTTAGACCAGCCAGCATCTAGCTATTAACCACTTATATAACTTTTTATAACAGTTTTTCAAACTTTTACCCAGAAATTTGCTTCCTATGTCATCATGGGAAGTGAAATGAGAATTAATTCGGCGACAGTGTTTGTTTTTAGTATTGACAGGCTTTTTCCTTTTGGTATTACAGACTTCTCTCCGAAATCTAAATCTCTACAAACTTATGATTTTGGAGACATTTGATGTCAATTTACGTTGGTAACCTCTCCTATGATGTTACACAAGATGCGCTAAGTGCAGTATTTGCAGAATATGGTGCTGTAAAGCGTGTTCAACTACCCACTGACCGTGAAACAGGTCGTTTACGCGGCTTTGCTTTCGTGGAAATGAGTTCAGAAGATGAAGAAGCAAAAGCCATTGAAGCTCTTGATGGTGCTGAGTGGCTTGGTCGTGACCTCAAGGTAAATAAAGCCAAGCCCAAAGAAGACAGAAGTGGTGGTTCCTTTGGGAACCGTGGTGGTGGTGGCGGCGGCTACAACCGCAGCAACAACCGCTACTAAGCTTAATTGAATTTAGTAAAAGGCTCAGGCAGAAATGCTTGAGCCTTTTTTATGCAAAACTTTGACTCTAAATAATCTCAAGCAATTACTTATCATACCGTACTGATGATTCTCTAACCAGAGTGCCTTGATGAAAGATCATTTTCCATCAATCATTGTTCAATTTCCAGATGGAACTTCGCATTGAATGAGCAGGCTGTTCGCCAGATATATTACTAAAACAACCCTTGTTGCTAAAACTAACGTTTTGAATTCTGTTATCGATCTTTGAGTCAGGGGTTCGATGGATTCACTCTGCAAGCTTTTGATAATTTGCTGTTTATCGAAAACACCCCCCGCCTCATAGACGACGAACCTTTGGCAACTTGACGCCTGAACATTAACAGGTAGCCTGGAAACCACTGTCTCCTCAATCTTAAAAAATATCCGGGTAATGCATAGGAGCAAGTTGAGAGAGGGAAACATTGAAAAACCTCCCTGCTGACTTTCAGTAAAGGTTACGAAAGTTAAATAGACTTTTTATGCCGGATACTATGACCATCTGAATCGCCTTGCCAGCAAGCATTCAAAAGCATAAACAGTATTATTACGCAAATAAAATCAGCTCATATATATGTAAAAATACATACTGGCTTCATGTATTTTGACCGTTGTTTCACTGTGTCTTTACCCAAACATTGAGTACTAAAACTTATATTTGAGAAGTCTAGAAACACTCATACATCGTTGAACGTGAAAAACATTAGCAAACTAGCTGTAGTAACTTTTGGATCTGTGGCTCTGTCCTTGGGTATTGTCGGAAATGCACAAGAAGCTCACGCTTCAGGTCTAATTAACGGTGGTTTTGAGCAGACTTTAGTCCCTAGTAACCAGACATGGGCATCGATAGATGAGTCTCTTATTCCTGGGTGGGAGACTACAGCTACAGATAATAAAATTGAAATTCAAACTCCTAGACTGTTTCATGCTGGAGCATTAGGCACAGATCAATATGCTGAACTCAATGCTAATCAGGTATCTAGCTTATATCAAGATGTAGATACTACAGCTGGTTCAACTATGTTTTGGCGATTTTTCCATGAAGGTCGTGAAGGTGTAGATACGATGCGTTTATCTATTATCGACCTTACTACTAACAATACTCTCTTCAGCCAACTATATAGCACTGATAACACAGGTTGGGTAGAATATCAGGGCAAAACTGTTGCCACTAGTGGTAAAATACGCTGGCAGTTTGACTCAGTATCTGCTGCTGGTGGTAATCCCTCAATAGGAAACTTTTTGGATGAAGTTTACTTTGCAGAAAAACCACCAGAAGGTTTCCAAACAGTTCCTGAACCTGCTTCTTTACTTGGTCTTTTAGCAATGGGTGCATTCGGTATGGTTTCCATCCAGAAGCGTAAACAGTTAAATATTGGGAATTAACGACGGTTTGTAACAAGGTTTTTGGGTTCTACTGGCTTTCTTTATGCTCATTCATCCAAGTGAAAGGTCTACAAAAAGTTCCTTTTATAGCACTTGAACACTATTTGACATAAAGGGAGCGGTAGAACCATTTTTTTTAGTTTTATAATATCAAATTTTAATTTTGATTTTTAGGCGAGCGCGCCATCATGAACAAGTTAAAAAAAAACCGCTGATTGGTAGGGATTCCAGCGGGGTTAAATAATACAGTTTTTTTCAGAGAAACCAACACTAAACTTAATTACAGAGCTACTAGAAACTTTTACTACTAATAGTAACTATTTATAAGTGTTTATGAGCTAGTTTTTTAGCATGATGTCTGTGATGTTTAATGTGATGAACTTTAGCAGATTTTACGCTAGTATGATGGATAGTTTTAGCTTGAGCTTGAGATACAAAAGCGGTTACAGGTGCAGCAAAAATTAGAGCCAAAAGTAAAGCTTTAGCGAACTTATTCACTTAAAAATCCTCATCAGGTAATCAACAATTTAACTATCCAATAGGCGTATGTCATAAGTTTGTAATTGATATGAATCTTTCATGTCTATTTTTACATTCGTCAATTCTAGTATTTACGTGTTATTACGTAGAATGCTAAGAAAAACAATACTTACTGGCATTTCACCCTTAAATGTAACATTTTGGACATCATCCATAACTGTAATTTGGCTATGATACCTGGGTTAATTTTGATTAGGAAATGCTGAGAGCCATCAATTCTTCTGCTATGTCAAAGTTAGCTGTGACATTTTGCACGTCATCCAAGCCTTCTAAAGTATCAATTAACTTGAATAGCGATCGCGCCTGATCGGGATCGGTAACTTCTACACTATTACTAGGAATCCAGCGCAATTCGGCATCAGTTACCTTAAAGCCTTGATTTTTGAGTGTCTGACTAAGGGTTTCTAAATTTCCAATATCAGTAAATACCTCAGCTATCTTATCTTCAGTCATCTCATAAGACTGGGCACCACCTTCGAGGGATGCTTCTAAAAGCTGTTCTTCGTCAACTACACCCTCCACTACACAAACACCTTTTTGTTCAAACATCCAGCTAACGCAACCTACTTCGCCAAGATTGCCACCATTTTTACTAAAGGCTACACGCAAGTCAGCAGCAGTGCGATTACGATTATCTGTGAGGGCTTCGATTAAAATCGCTACACCACCAGGTCCATAACCTTCGTAACGAATCGCTTCAAAGGTGGCATTATCGCCGCCAGAAGTGCCTGCACCTTTAGCGATCGCTCGTTCAATATTATCATTGGGAATGCTCGCAGCCTTTGCCTTGTCAACTGCTGTACGAAGTTGAAAATTCAGCGCCGGATCTGGCACGCCGCTTCTAGCCGCAACGATAATCGCCCTGGATAACTGAGTGAAGGTTTTTCCCCTTTTTGCATCTACTACCGCTTTTTGGCGCTTAATATTTGCCCATTTACTATGTCCTGCCATAATTTGAGATGATCGTAACTCTATTTAAGATTAGGATATACCTAGCTTTTGTCTCAATGCAAAGGTGCATTTGGTAAAAGTTCGCTAACAGAACCACTCAAAGCAACCCAGCAGCACTGAGATTTGATTTTCAAGGGAGATGGAGAATGGTGTAGTTCAATTACTTATGGCATCCCGTTTAGATCGCAAAAGGTTCCAGTTCCGTGTTATGCCACTCTTGTTCAACCCGTTCAGTAATCAACGGTCTGATGATAAACTTGGGCGGGATACCATCCAGAACATCAATCCGCACACATGAATAAGGCAGTCGGTTCTGGAAATTGTAGTTATGACGACCCACAAATAGCGTTGAATCCGCAACTTTCCGAGTGGGTTTACCTGCAATCTCAGCAAAAGTTTCCATTAATTCACTCCCTTCTCGCCGTTGATAGCGGGGACGATGACCGCTCCCACCAGAGATAATACAGTTAATGTGCGAGTCTGCAAATCCGGTGTCAGTTGTGCAAAGATGCTCTAAACAGTGAGCGTGACCGTTTAAAATCAAATCGACTATGGGACGTTCTTTAATTAGAGTACCAAGAGTTTCTGCCACTTGTTCAAACACCCAGCGCAAGCGGTGACGAACCGCCAAGGTTTGTGCCTGATTCCATTTGGTGGCCTCTGTGACGTAAGGAGGATGATGGAAAAAGATTACACGTCCGCGCACTTCAGAGGTGTTCCAAGATTCGATTAGTCTGCTTCGCAACCATTCAAGTTGTTCAAAGTCGATCGCAGGCATTTGATGAGATGCTAGTTGTTTTTCAATGTCGATTTTGATTTCGTCTATTTGGTCTAATTTGGCACTAAGGTCATCAAGTTGTTCTGCTTCGGTGGGTTTATCTGGGTTGAGGCGATCATATATTTTCAAAATCTGCAATTCTTCTTGATCGATCTCATGGCGACGTTTTTGCAATTCCCGACGGTAAATTTCCCCTTCTTTCGTTGCAGGTAAAGGTGAGGGTGTATTAAAGGTATTAGAATCCAGTGCAAAAAAGTCAATCCCGCCGTAACGAAAGGTGTAATAGCGATTGGGTAAACGGGTAAACTGTCCAGGTTCATAACGTAAACAGCGCCCGGTGTCAGTCTTAGCAGTGTAGTGTCGATCTAAATGACGTTCTAACTCTTGTGGAGACATCGCCTGGGTGTAGTCCATAAATGCTCGTGCATAAGCATTACCTTGATACGATCCATGCCAGCCAATCTCGATATCTTTGTAGCGGAACAGGCGACGCAGTGACGATGTTGTGCCAGTCAATAAACGGTACATCAACGGCACATCGTAGTAATCATGATTACCAAGTACTGGCAAGAACGGCAGATTAAACACCATGCGGTCATAAGGAATGCCTTTCGGGTTGTCACCACCGACAAGAAATTCCCGGTAAGGCTCAATAAAGTTTGTTGAATAATATTCTTGGGAACCCACCACATAGATGACATCGCCAGTGTGCAACACAAAGCTGCAATCGTCGCGGTGAGTCAGCATCAGTTCGGCAACTTTTCGTTGGGGGTGGTGTCGAGAATGAGATTTAGTGCCGGAATCGCCGATAACCATAAAGGAAAATTCTGGATTATCTTGCCTGCGATCGTCAATAACTAGACTGGTTTGGTCAATTCCCCGTTGCACAAAACTTGGATGCATCCACCGCACCCGTTCCTTCATTTTTTGAATTTTCACAGGAATCGGTGGATCGGAAATCAATTTCATGGCTGATAACTCTTGAATGCCTAACGCACACGCCGATTGTAACGAAATATTTAATTGTCATTAGTCATTTGTCATTAGTCATTTGTGAATAACCAATGCCCCATGCCCAATGCCCAATGCCAAATACCCAATCCTTACGGCAAATTTTCTCGCAGTAATGCTCGAAAGCCTGCTTGTTGAAAATGCTCATCGGCAGTCAGTGCTTCAGTGATTCCGCTATATTGCATAACAATAAAAGATATGCAATCGACAAATCCCCATTCTTTCTCTGTTCGTTCGCGATATAGCTCGAAAGCACGTTCGTAAAGTTCCTGGGAAAGGGGGACAATTTCTACTTTGGAGTCTGCTACTAGAGAATTTAATAATATGATTGCCGCCTGACGATAAGGTTGTTGGGATAAGGCATTGCCAATTTCCAACATCACCGCCTGTGTTGTCACCAAACGAGTTTCTGCTGCTTGTAACATTTTAGCCAGATGTAAGGCTCGGTCATGCAAGCGATCGCCCGGTGCAGATAAGGCAATGGCAAATGATGTATCCAGAAAGACTTCAGAATGCATGAAAAGTTTATTTACTGTACAAATATTTATCTATATTGGCAGACCAGTCAGGCGGCCCTTCGAGGTTGAGCGATCGCGCTGTTTGCAAAAATGATACCGTTTCATGTTCGCTTGGCGGTAAAATTTCAATGCTGATTCGCACGCGGGTATTGATTGGCAGTGCGATCGGTTCAGATGGATAGAACACTTTGCCATTAAACATAGCGGTGATTTTTTCTACCATTTTCCTCAAAAATTGCTTCTAGTAGAGCACGGCGTAAATAAACATACCATTTCAAATGGCGCAAGAAGCTCGGAATACAATTCTTTTGAATTTTGATACCAATTTGAAAAATGATTGCGACAGATGGAAAACTGAAACACTTATCCAATGGATGTTTCACAATCCAAAATCTAAAATCTAAAATCCAAAATTGTATGACTTTTGACTTCCGCCTTGCGGCACTAGTCTATCCTAAGCTGGTTGTAGCGATACGGGTAGGGTAGACGACCCTACAAGTAGTGAAGATACGTATACTTCTTTTACAAATTATCTCGATTTTTCAAAAATTGCCTAAACCACCAACTGAATCACACCCCACTGTCCATTTGTCAACCAAGAAGAGTCAGATTTTGCTACTTTCTCAATAACTTCTGGTTTTAAACCAACTGCTACTTCTGACTTGAGGGTGCGTAAAGCTACCATTGGCATAGGTAGGTAGCAGACTATATCTGCAATGTTGGTGGTAAGATCCCAGTGGCGATCGCCTAATAATCGGCGATAATTGGCATCTCCTTTGACTATAACCAAACTCGCATTGGCTAACTCATTTTTGAGGTAGTTGGGTATTTCCCAAAAGGCTAAAGGCGATGTCCAAAAGTAATCTTCAGATAGTACTAAACGCCCTGATGCAATATTTTCTTGGAGTCTTTGGGTAAAAGATATAAGTTGTTGATTTCCAGTAGCGGCTAAAAAACTTATTGTGTAATGTACATCCTTAATCATGGCATCAGAAACAAAAGTTGGATGTGGCTTTAAGTGTAGGTAAACCCGATCAGCCAATCCGCTACTTAACAAAAAATCTACTAAACATAAATCACAAACAAGTTCAAAACCAGCATTGTCTACAACAAAATCAATCCGTCCCCCTTGAGAGTTGGTTAACAATTCCGTGACTTGGGAGGCATCATTTACTAAGATGTGAGCTAGTTGGGTTTGAATATCAAAACGACTGCGATCGCTCTCGGATGCTGACCATAAACTCAAGTCAACTCGATTTCCCCACAAAGCAAAATATAACAGTGCGATTAAAGCTGTTTGATTTGATTCTCCCTTCAGTTGGGAATTATTTAACCAATTGTTAGCCCGATCGCACAGTAGAATAATCGAATCTAGGGATGCTTCTAAACTTTGAGACTTTTGTAACTCAAATGGATCGACATCTTGCCAGACACCAGGGCGAAAATAATTGGTAATTTCTAGAATCAACCGAAAAAAATAAGTTTCGACAAAAAACCAAGGAACATCTAGCCAACGCTGACCTTTGTATAATTCTAAATATGTATTCCAGGCTGAAAAATCTACAGCACTCTTATTTAAAAGAGGTTGCACATATCCTGCTGGCAATTCTGTAGCTAGATTTTCTAAGCTGGTATTAATTTCAGACGAGAAATTATTTTCAGCGATAACTTTGCGAGCGATCGCAGGCATTCGTTGAGTAACTGTATACTCAGTAAAAGAACCAACTTCTGACCCCAAAAGAGATGGTGGTATCGGTAATTTGGGTATGTGGGATATATTCACCACAAACTTTGATTCTCCTCATATTTTCAGTTATTCTAACGCTGTGTGCGACTTTCTTTCAAACCTAATAAACTCAAAAGCCGGATAACTCGACCAATGGCTGCAAACAAAATCGCTGGAGTGGTTCCAATACGCTTTGGTTAAGGTTTTGTGATGAAAATTCTAGATCGCAGAGACGCGATAAATCGCCGTCAAGACGAAAGACTGATTATTGTAGAGACGGCGATTTATCGCGTCTAAAGTTATAGAAAGATGCGGAAATTGATTCCAGCATTCCTAAATTGTCTATTGTGAATCATTAATGTCGCCAAATGATCTCATCTGTAACTCGACTGCGTTGACGTAACCTTGATCGTTCAAAACTTCCGCTGGTAACTTATTAGCCCTGATAGCAGCTTGAACCACATCTTTCGCAGTCAAGTACCCGGTTTGGTATTTGAATAACAAAGTGCCCCCACTGGGAATACCCTGCTCTTTTAAATAACCTTGATAAGCTAGAAAGGCAATATTAAAGGGTTGCAGATATTTAGTATCTGTAGGATTTTTACGTAAAGTATTAGAGTTGACATCTGTATTTATTTGTCCACCACCATTGTTAGTATTAACTGTTTGAGCGCCAGCAATTCCAGGCATAAAAGCCATAGAAGCAATGATAAGTGCAGAATTGAGCAAAGTTGTGAATTTCATCATTTTATCCTTGGTAAAGATTAATTAGTATTTTCAATTAATAGAGTCTTCTTTTCTAGGAATTTCAAGCTCTTATAATTAGAGAGCATGTTTGTTAATTTATTACTCACAAAGTTGAGTTAGACAATTACCTAAAATTTTGAACACTAAGCTTTTAAGAGAATTGCTACAGGGTAAAATGGAGTGTTTTGGAAACAAAGCTGTAATGGATAAAATGATATAAACTACATCTCAGAAGCCCAGAAGTAACTTAGCTCATTCAAAATTACCAAAACCCATCATATAATAGGCAATAAAAGCAGTATCAAAGGGTTTGAGATAATTGGGATCTGTGGAATAGCTAGGAGAAGTTTCAGAGTTGACGGCTATGTTTATTGATGGGGAATTGTGATTCTTGGCTTGATGAAAGCAAGTGATTTTAGGCATAGAGTTAATCCAAGCAATAATATGTGCAGAATTTAGCGAATTTGTGAATTTCATCGAGTTATCCTCAATTAGAACAAAATGCAATTGCAATCAGTATTCTTTAGTAATAGAGTTCACCGTTTTATTAATCTCAACCTTTTAGGATCAGTTCATCTGATGGATTGATTTGTTAATTACCCAAACGGCTTAGTCAAATTCACCCAAATTGGAGAAATTGAACATTGAGAGAAGGTTTAGTCAGAGCTTCAAAGATGCAAATATATGCTAAATAAAATCCTTAGCTGACAAGCATTTCTAGAAAGTGCTTTAGCGTAGTTCACCGCAGGCATCGCTTACATATTTAGATATTTTTTGCTCAAGGCTATCAACCGAAATCCAACTTTATTTTGGCTAATTAACTTTCCATACCAATATGTTAGAAAATCTTTCTGATGGAAGCAAATGCTTTTAATTTTCAAATTGATAAGTAAAAGTGATTGTAATTAATATCTAGAGGTAAATCCTGTAACTCATTGCCTCTTCGTGACTTCTGAACTATTTTGGCAGCGTCACGGGTTCCATAAATTCACTACAAATAAGCTGATAGTGTAAAAATGTTATATATATAGTTTATTTACAAAGTCATTTATGCCGAAAGCAATTTGGAATGGAGTTGTTTTAGCCGAGAGTGATAATACTGTAGTTGTCGAGGGAAACCATTATTTCCCTGTTGACACCATTAACAAGCAGTACTTTACTGAAAGTAACACCCACACTACTTGTGCTTGGAAAGGTGTTGCCAGTTACTACAGTATCGAAGTTGAGGGTCAAACCAATAAAGATGCTGCTTGGTATTATCCCAGCGCCAAGGAGAAGGCTAAGAATATTGAAGGTTATGTGGCTTTCTGGAAGGGTGTAAAAGTCGAGGCTTAAGAAAGGTTCCTGGAATTATTTTAGTTTCAGGTAATTGATATTATGTCCGACTAATTGTCCATAAAATAATTAGCCCGCACAGACGGGCTAATTATTTAAACTATTTCATTTACAAATTTATTTTAATAAGTAATTATACCTTCGCCTTGCGAAATACTACTTGCTTTCTCTTCACCAGCCAAGCCAGACTACCAACAAGTATAGTACCAGCGATCGCACTTGGTTCGGGCACTGGTTTCGATATAATAGCACCAGGGTTCAATATCAAAGTACCAGAGTTGATAGTTATGTTGCCTGCTGATCCTGAATTAATATTACCAGCAGCGATGCCTACGGCGAGCTTTGCTAACGCACTTGGTTCAGGTACTCTTCTCAGAATCAGGTTAGGGCTTGTAATACTTATGTTGCCTCCTCTTCCTGAATTATGGCTACCACTGTTAATTTGCCCAGAATTGCCGCTGGTGCTAATGGGAATCGTTACCTGGCTACCAGTTACAACAACGCTATCGTCGGCTGTAACAGTTAAACTACCTGCTGCTCCTGAATTCTTGCTACCACCCTTAATATAGAGCCTACCAGTAGAGATAGTTAAATTGCCGCTAGAGGCAGTTAAATTGCCGCCGATGGTGATGCTATCGAGAGCCGTTACATTACTATCATCGATTCCCGTTAGTCCACCATTGATGGCCAAATCCTGACTGTTGATAGTGCTATTGATAAGTGTTAGGTTGCCATCTATATTCACATTGTCGCCGCTGATGGTGCTATTGGTAAACGTTAGATTACTAGAATTGTAAGCGTTGATATTACCAGCGATCGCAAGCCCAGAAAATGTAACATTCGCGGCGTTAATGTCTAACACGGGTAAGTGATTATTGCTACTGATAGTAACTAAGTTAGCACCTGGGCCATTAATAGTGAGATTTTTTGCGATGGCAAGTACCCCACTCGTCAGGGTGATTGTACTAGGATTACTGCCCAATAAGAACTCTAGCACGTCATTGTTACTTGCAATGTTGATCGTGTCTCGCAATGAGCCAACACCACTATCATTGAGATTGTTAACCACCAAGTTAGCAGCTTGTGCTGATTCCACTTGCATTATCACCCAACCCAGAGCAACGACTGTGGAAATAGCTTCAGCAATAGCCTTTTTTTTATTGTTTTTTTTCACCTAAAACTCCTCGGATTAATTTTTTAAAATTCAAAAAATCTGGGATATTAGCCTTACATTTTTTAACTGAATACTAATCATCTTTAGGAATTAATTATTGTTGGTTTTAGCCATGCAAAAACCTGCGTAACTGTTAAATTAAGTTGCAAAGTTTTAGTTGTAGCCGGGAATATTTGCCTTGTGGCATTGGTTTCTGGTAGATACGGCCATCGATAAATTCACTAGCAGGCTTGGTTTTTGGCAGTTTGAGAAACTCTGCTAAGGAGATTAGACTTATCCGAAAATCTAAAATGCTTAATATACAATGGTTATAGCGATTTTAA
>NZ_JABXKO010000053.1:0-12133 GCF_017114965.1 Nostoc sp. JL31 | reverse complement strand
CCCAGCCATACACAGATACACCCCTCTCATACGAGAAGTAGATTACCATATTTCGGTATTAGTGGGATAGGTTCATATATTTAGGCAGTGGTGTTTTACTAGTTTCTAAAAACAGAAAAACTATACCAATAGCTGATAGCGCTACTCTCTTGAAAAATAATAGTGGTGTAATTACAGGAGCCGTATTTGTTTTCCGAGATGACACGCAACGACGGTTAACCGAAGAACGCAATCTCGCAGCTGAACGCGCTCAACAACTAGAAATTCGAGTGGCAGAACTTCAACGCCTGAACAAGTTAAAAGAGGATTTTCTGGCAACCACTTCTCATGAAATGCGAACGCCCTTGTCAAACATCAAAATGGCAATTTCTGTGCTAGAAAATATTCTCGATCGGCAGGGGATCTTAAATTCAAACACACTTCCTCCATCTGAATCTGTAGCCCACTACTTAGGTATTCTGCGCGAACAATGCGAACAAGAACTGGATTTGGTAGACAATTTGCTGCATCTACGAATGATTGATGCAGATGTCTATCCCTTGGAATTAACTTCAATTAAACTGCAAAACTGGTTGCCTCACGTTGCCGAGTATTTTCAAGAACGCGCTCAAGCTAGGCAACAGTCTTTGCAAGTTAGTGTTTCTCCAGATTTACCGCCTTTAGTTTCAGACTTGGCTAGCCTGACTGAAATTGTCTCCGAGTTACTCAACAATACTTGTAAATACACTCCGCCTGATGGACAGATTGTGTTAAAGATTGAGGTAATTGATACCACAAAAAGTCCGCCAAATGAGGATGCTAAATCTGGTGTATTAGATAATTTTCAAGTTCCTTATTTTCAAATCACAATTAGTAACTCTGGTGTGATAATTCCGAAAAAAGAACAATCTCGAATTTTTGACCCGTTTTACCGGATTCCTGAAAGCGATGCCAACGGCAACCCGAAACGGGAACGCTGGCAACAAAGCGGCACAGGATTAGGTTTAACATTGGTTAAGAAGTTAGTAGAATATCTCCAAGGCAGAATTGAAGTTACCAGTTCTCAGGGCTGGACAACGTTTACAGTTCAGCTGCCTTTGAGTTTGTGATGGTATTTGTCCTTTGTCCTTTGTCATTTGTCATTAGGCGTTGGTTATTAATTCTTCTTTTCCTGTCTCCCTCACTCACCGAAAGAGTTAAAACTACGCCAAAATCTAAATAAACGCGATCGCATCTTACCGACAATGCAGATTACCCAAAGTCTCCATACAGCGATTCTTGTGACTAACTTAGAACGCTCTGAACATTTTTATGGCAAAGTATTGGGATTATCCAAAATAGATCGTTCCTTAAACTACCCTGGTGCATGGTATCAAGTCGGCAACTATCAAATTCACTTGATAGTTGCAACCACTGTCCCCACGGAAAACCCAAACGAAAAATGGGGACGTAATCCCCATGTCGCCTTCACAGTAGTTGACTTAGACGCTGCCAAACAGGAATTTCTCAATCATAATTATCCCATTCAAGCTAGCGCCTCTGGTCGCGCTGCCTTATTTACTCAAGACCCTGATGGGAATATTATCGAGTTGAGTCAGCAGTGAGGGGAAGTGAGGCAGATGAAGTAGACAAGGGACAATGGCAGAGATTAGCAATTGCAGAGGCAGCAATCAAACCTGTGGGAGAGGCTTAAGAAGATTTTGTCCTATAGCTTTCTTCGTTCAACATTACATCTTATACTTTCCAGACTTTCTCCTCAGTAATTTTACTTTCTATCTTACAAAAACTTGTAAACAAAAACCGTGTTGACTCTGAAGCCAACAACGATATTTCTGTAGAATTCTTGAGGTATGCAAGCTAACTACTTGCCTGTTAAAAGTACTGGCAAAAAAATGGCAACCAACTCTAATCAAAACCAAACCCCAGATTCTCCTTGGAATCCTTTCCTCCCCACTAAAAGAGATATAAGCAGAACTGAAGAACTAGCAGAAAAAAGCCCTATCATTGCTGGTGTGTTAACATTTTTTTTTATCCCTGCTGGCATGATTTATCTCAATAGAGGAGTAAATAATCTAAAAATTCTTGGATATGTATTTGTCACTGCTTTTATAGTAGGTATAGCTTCATACGAAGGAAAAGATTCTCTAAAAATGGTAAGAATGGGTAAACTAATTGAAGTATGTGGTAAGGTAGCTATAATTACCGAGAATGTCAAAGCAGTTACTCTAGCCCGGAAGCGATTAGCTTCTAAGCAGTCTTAATAATTACTAAATATTAAATACTGTCCCTCAGCAGAAAATTATAAACAAACTTTTACTACTTAGTAGATAAGTTTGCTACTAGACAGAAAAGCCTGCAAAAGCAGGCTTAGGTATATTTGCACACAAACGCGAAACACTATTCTGGTAGTTTATATTGTCCAACAATACGCTTGGCAAACTCTGGAACGTGCGCTTCTAATTTCTCTGGATGATTGCGCTTCACATACAAATAATTCCGAGTAAAGTGAGAATCAATGGAAAATCGCGCATATTCTAGACCCTTGGGGCCGATTTTTTCGATTACCACACCCATCAGTTTTGCTGCCCACATCGGCAGAGTAACGCCTTTATCGTAAGCAGGAATACTTTGTTGTACGGCTTCTTTCCGATTGCCTTTAGACGTTACTGGTTGAGTGTCTAACTGGTCTTTCACCAAATCTAGCATTTCCTTACCAGTGTCATTTCTAACTACAATCCATTGCCAACCGAAGGGTGCGCCCATGTAACCAACAACTAAGTCGGCTAAGGAGTTGACGTAATCAAAGCAACTCATACAGGATGGGGCAAAGACATCCTTGAGTTTGTTAGTCTTCAAGCCAAAGAAAGGCACTGTTTCTGATGAGCCATCTTCATGTTTGAAATGAACCCGGAAGTCTTGCATGAATTCGTAATGTACAACTGTATCAGGCGAGCGGCTGGTGGTTTCTAAGAATTTTTGCAGTCCGGCGCGGTTAACGTTATCTACGCAGGGCGTACCCAAAACATACAGCTTTTCTAAACCAAGTTGTTTTTCTACGGCTCGTAATGCCTGGATTTGGCAACCAACACCAATTACCAACAGCCGCTTCATTCCCGATTTTTCTACCTGTTCTAATATGGAAAGGTTCGGGGAAAGCGTTGGTTTATTTACCCGTGCTGCTAGTATTTCTTCTGGAGTACGGGCGATGACTGGCATGGGTTGAAAGCGGTCTTCTTTGGTGTTTTGCACGCAGACGACACCTTCAACTAAGCCGCGATTCAGCATTTCAATGGCAATGCTGCTCACAATACCCGTCCATTGTGCGCCTTCGATGGGCTGCTGTTTCTTCGCTGCTATCATGTCTTGATGAACACCAAAGTAGAGTTCATCGGGGTTTTCGAGATGGCGCGATCGCGTGTGTGTTTCTTCTTCAAGTTCGCCTATTTGCTGATTAATAAAAGCGCAGGCTTCCTTGACATAGTGAATATAGTATGTATCGCATAGTCCGCACTCGCTACAAAGTTCTTTCGCAGGGCGGCGGCTGGTAGGTTTTAAGGCTCTGGCTTTTTTGTGAGGAGAAACTGAGGTCATATAAACTTTTTGTTTTATCCAGGAATCGCTTTTATTACAATACCTTCACTCGCTATGAACTTGACGATAGACCATGAACAAGACATTGTAATGTTTTGAAACGCAGAGGGACGCAAAGTAATGCAGAGTTTTGCCTAATTTATTTCGCTACGAATTAATTAAATATTCTACTGAGGCTTTGATGAGGAACTATAGAAATACAATCGCACTCAGCGATGAGTAGGATAAATAGAATTTGATTTTTGATACACAGATAAAAGCAGACATTCCCAAACTAGCCGTGGTTGAGCGTAAGAAAGCAAGTGTTTTCGAGATTGTTCTAGCTGGTTAATGATACTAGGTTGATGCCACTGCTGCCAGTAGAATTGCTGAAGATAATCAACTAACCACAGTTGTGCTTCTGTATCTAAATCCTTATCAATTTTTTTGGCTAACTCTAAGGCGTTACGGTAAGATTTAGGCGCTTTTTTCAAGTCTTCGAGTAACTCATCAGGAATAGCTTGTAATTGTTCATAAGATGCGATCGCACTGCCGGCACTACCAGCTGCTATGCTCAATACTGCCTGATTTTGCAAAATTTCCTGATGATTTGTTTGTGTGAGTACAACAGCTAAAGACTGTGCATCTAAGCGATAAAAAGGAATGCGTTGACAGCGTGATACCAAAGTCGGCAATACAGATTCAGGTGTCGGTGCAATTAAAATTAATGTCGCCTGTCCCGGTTCTTCCAAGGTTTTAAGTAAAGCATTGGCTGCGGCTTCTGCCATTGTTTGGGCTTCTTCCAGCACTACCACATTCCTCGGCGCTTCCAAAGGCGGACGACCTAAAAACTCGGTAATTTCCCGAATTTGCTCTAGTCTAATTACAGGTGGTGCTTTACGCTTGAGTCCTTTTTCGACTGCTTCTGCTGCTGTTAATCGTTGTCCCTGGTATTGGTACGTTGGTTGCACCCACAATAAAGCCGGGTGGTTCCCCTGACGCAAACGGTTTTGTAAAGATGCAGTGATTCCCATCCCACTGGAAAATAGCAATTCCACAAAACACCTGGCTGCTAAACTCCTGCCTACACCATCTGGCCCCACAAATAAGTAGGCTGGAGGAACCCGGTTTTGTCTGACAGCCTGAGTAAGTAATTCTATAGCTTGCTGTTGTCCGATAAATGGTGCAAATGGATCGTTAGTCATTAGTTAGGAGTTAAGAATTAGGAGTTATTATTTTCCATTTGCCTTTTGTACTCAGTACTGTTTGGGTAAATTAGCGATCGCTTAGAAATATCTTACCTTTAGGGACTTCCGGTTAAAAAAGCATCCCATAGTAGGGGCGCACATCCGTGCGTCCCTACTACAAATAATTTGGGATACTAAACCTTAGACGTGAGAAATCTGGATATCTCCGCATGTGCCAATACAGCACCAGGTTCGCGCTGGAGAGCGTTATAATACTTTCTCTCGAAGGTATTACCCGTCTCTAGCGGTACAATGAGTGTACGGACATCAGCAATCAATTTTTGGAAATCGTCCAGCAATATCGGTTCATCTGCTTGGAGCATTTCATCAACTTGCACAACCATCTCAGAAATGCGATGTAGCCAAGCAAATTGTTCGTGAGCAATGACTAGCTGAAGAAGTTCTGCACTTGATACTCGTCCACTAATCTGTTCGTAGGCAATACGTTCTGTCTCCAGCAACATCTTGTGAAGGTGGAGTAATTTGTTTCGTAAATCACGCAGATATTGATGCTGACGTATTCTTTGTGTAAGTGCGTTAGAAGTCAATGTTACTTATCCTCTTGTTACAATAGTCTTCAATGGCTTAAATAATTTCATTAGGATTGGAGGGACAGTTAGACAGGTAACAGGTGATAGGGATCTGTACCCTGTTACCTTTAACCTATTCCCTTCTTCTTCCCCATGTCCTTGTGAATGGAGTTTTTTATGTATTTAGGTTTCCTTGCTAAGAAGCACTATAATGAGCATATCTTTTATAAACGTCATATCTTATATTTGATTAATCATATATTAACATAAAATTATAAGAACTACATAGTGTAGAACCGAGCGAGAAAATATCAATTATGGGAAAACCATCTTCATGTCGCTAGCAAATGTAATTTTAGGTCTTCTTCAGCAGCAAGAAATGACGGGCTACGACCTCAAAACGAGCTGCTTCGATCAATGCATTGCCCATTTATGGCCAGCAGATCAGGCACAAATTTACAGAACTCTCGATAAGCTAGTTGAGCAAGGCTGGATTACCTGTAACATTGAGATTCAACACGATCGCCCCAACCGCAAAGTCTACAGTGTGACGGAGCCAGGGAAAGCCGAATTTAGGCGATGGCTAGGGATTCATCAGCCCTTACCGACTATCAGAGAACCTTTACTCGTGCAGTTGCATTTTGCAGATCAGTTGTCGAATGAAACCATCATTCACCTACTGGAGCAACAATTAGCGGCTCGAAGCAAAAAGCTGGCTGAATGTGAAACCATCCATTTGCCATCATTCGGCGATGAATCTGCCAACCGCAAGCAGGTGATGCAGAGGCTGGTGCTGGAGTTGGTAATCCGAAGAGAAGAGACTTATATTGATTGGTTGAAGACAGCGATTGATGTTATCAGTCGCCAAGAGCCATATCCATTTACCAAGAAAGAATTCAGGAGTCAGGAGTCAGAATTCAGAATTGAATTTTGAACGAAAGAGCAGATGAATCGTGGATTATTTGTAGGTTTAGTAACTTTAGATTTGATTTACCTTGCTGACTCTGCCCCTAAGAATAATCAGAAGATTGTCGCTACTGACTATACTGTAGCGGCAGGGGGACCAGCAACAAACGCAGCTGTAACTTTTAATTATTTAGGAAATCAGGCTACTGTCTTAGGTGTAGTAGGTTCTCACCCAATGACGCAGCTCATTCGAGATGACTTGGCAAATTACAAAGTTGCGATCGCAGACCTTGAGCCTACCACTGATTTAGTACCGCCTGTATCTTCGATTATTGTCACTCAAACCACAGGTGAACGCGCTGTGGTTTCGATCAATGCTGTGAAAACTCAAGCTAGCAGCGCATCTATCCCGCCAGATATTTTACAGAATGTCGATATCGTACTGATTGATGGACATCAGGTGGTGGTTGGTGATTCCATCGTTCAAATGGCTAAGGCCAATAATATTCCAGTAGCGATCGATGGTGGTAGTTGGAAGCCTGGATTTGAGCAAATTCTACCGTTTGTGGATTATGCTATCTGTTCAGCTAATTTTTATCCCCCCAACTGCCAAAGTGGAGAAGACGTTTTTAGCTATCTCAGTGGATTTGACATTCCTCATATCGCCATTACCCACGGACAAGAACCAATTGAATACTTGAGTGGCACTAAAACTGGTATCGTAGATGTGCCGCAGATTCAAGCAGTTGATACGTTAGGGGCTGGAGATATTTTTCACGGTGCTTTCTGTAATTACATTTTAAAGGAAAGCTTTACTGATGCACTGACACTGGCAGCTAATATTGCTGCTGATTCCTGTAAATTTTTTGGTACTCGGCGCTGGATGAATTTAAAGGGCTGAGTTGTCAGGTTAATAAAATTATAGAAGGCCAAATTAATGAAAGATTTACAAGAAATATTAGCGATCGCTCGTGAGGTAGGTTGGGGCGCAGCAGAGATACTGCGATCGTATTACCACGGTACAGCAAAAGACCCTGACTTAGAAATCCAGTATAAGCAGAATGAGCCTGTCACTGTTGCCGATGTAGCTGTGAGCCAATACATTTTACAGAGGCTACAAGCAACTTTGGGTAACGAAGATTTTGCTTACATCAGCGAACAAACTTATCAAGCGCCAAGTAGTGCTAGACAGCCTTCTGCCCCTTGGGTATGGATAATTGACCCTTTGGATGGCACACGAGATTTTATCGAAAAAACTGGCGACTATGCAGTTCACATTGCTTTAGTCAAAGAAACACGCCCAGTGTTGGCAGTGGTGGCAGTACCAGAGGCTCAAAAGTTATATTACGCTACCAAAGGCGGGGGTACATTTGTAGAAACCCGTGACGGATCTGTTCCTTTACAAGTGTCTTCAGGTAAAGGAATTGAGGATTTAACCTTAGTCGTTAGTCGTTCTCACCGCAACCAACGGTTAGATCATCTGCTACAAAACTTACCCTGTCAAAATCAGAAATCTGTGGGTAGTGTTGGCTGTAAGATTGCCACCATTGTCGAGCAACAGGCAGATATCTACATTTCCCTTTCCGGCAAGTCTGCGCCCAAAGACTGGGATATCGCTGCCCCAGAATTGATTTTAACAGAAGCCGGTGGTCAGTTTACTCACTTCGACGGCACTCCGTTGCAGTATAACACTGGTGATATCAATCAATGGGGAGGTTTGCTAGCTAGTAATGGTGAATATCACGAATTACTATGTAAGAAAGCAGAGGGTCTCTTAGCGCAGTTTGACCATAGCTAATATACTTGAGGATAAATATTTTTTAATTTAGATTAATTTGCTTTTAAGACAGTTGATCGTGGTATGATTAATCAGATTACCGATAATAATCTTTACCCCTTAGTCCACAGCTTAATTTTCAAAACACTAAATATCTGGGCGATCGCAAGTTAATTACGATTTCCGATTAAAAGTGTAACTTTATATAGTACAAGCAAAAAAAGCCAGTCTTTAAAAAGTCTGCAAACCGTCCTGAAAGGTTTGATTTGTGAATAAAATTCACTATCAGGCAATATTCAAAGGCTGAATGCTGTGCTACACTCATGGACATAAAGATTATTTTCGGTTGAGTAACTCGTTTTGATTTCTAAAAACCGTCTCTCCGAATTTAACTCTCTACACTCCCTGAATTCGGAGATTTCTATGTCAATTTACGTCGGAAACCTGTCCTATCAGGTTACAGAAGAGGACCTAAAGCAGGCTTTTGCAGAATACGGAACAGTAAATCGTGTTCAACTACCCACAGATCGGGAAACAGGCCGGCCGCGTGGGTTCGCTTTTGTGGAAATGGAATCAGACACACAAGAACAAGCTGCCATTGATGCACTTGATGGTGCTGAGTGGATGGGACGTGATTTGAAAGTGAACAAAGCTAAACCTCGTGAGGAAAGAAGTAACTCCTCTCGTGGTAGCTGGGGTGGCGGTAATAATGCCCGCCGCAACAATAATCGCTACTAAGTCAATTCCTGAAAATTTCACATTTAGAGTCTCCAGCAGATAAAGCCAAAGGCTCCATTCTGCTGGAATATTTTATTTGGTATCTAGCCTCGAACTATTCATCCACATTAAGGAGGAATGAGAATGACACAAGTAGTTTTAGGGGAGAATGAAGGTATTGAATCAGCCTTGAGAAGATTTAAACGGGAAGTTTCTAAAGCAGGAATTTTCCAAGATATGAGAAAAAAGCGTCACTTTGAGACACCGATAGAAAAAGAGAAACGTAAAGCAATTGCTAGGCACAAACAACGTCGTCAACAACGTTCTCGCTTCAATTAAAAGTCCAAGCAAATTTGCCCTTCGATTTGACATCTAGCCAGCATCTCTTCATTGTTGCCATACCTCCGGCAAGCCACAAGTAATTAGGCATACATCAATCAATAAACAACACTGTTCGTAGTAGGGCTGTACTGTTTTTTCAGCGCTACTAAGTGTATATATTTTCAATTGCGTGAACTAAGTAGGCATAATTAAACATACAATAAAATTCTAGTTTGTAGTGAGCAATTCATCGCTCATAGCAAGGTTTATCAGGACTAAACTCCTTACTACAAACTTTAATTTCTTTATGCCTAGCTACTTAGGGCAATTCGTAGGGGCGATAGCTATGCGCCCCTAACTTGTGCCTGATTCCACAAAGAAGCGCTATAGTTTGTTGAGTTCCATTTGCGGAACTCGCAGCAATATAAATGTATTCTTCCTCTATATCCATAAAGTATTGTAGATATCGTTAGTCTGCAATCCCTGGCTCTGGATTTTGAAAAAAAATGTTACGACTTTATCATTTATTACTAGGCTCTATTTTGCTGGTGTCAATACCAGTGGGAGCGAAATTTGTTCTACCCCAATTTTCTCCACCCAAAGTAGTAAAAACTCCTACCATTGCTAAACTTCCCAACTCTAATCAGGGAAATATCTGGCAGAAAATTCTGGGAAGTGCTGCTGCTCCAACTAACTGGCAAGTTGCTCCCTGTGAAGGAAATGCACCCCTGTTGTGTGTCTCCTCCAAAGGAAAACGTTTGGGTACAGTGGAGATTAACATTTACCCACTAGCAAACAATGAGGATTTCCGAAAGAAACTCTTAACAGCTGGTATTCCAACTGCTTCTCTAGTGGACTACCAAAGTTCCAAGTACCAAACCCAGTTATTACCAGTACTTAAGACTTGGGTTGCAGACCACTACGCTGCGTTTGCAAAAGATCGTCAGGGTAAATATGGAAAACAGATTATTTTCTCAGCCTACCCACCGCAACCAGTACCCATTGGTAAGCTTCAGGGAATTCGCTATGGGTTCGCTGGACTTAAGCAACAAAGTGGAGTACAAGAGCAACATATCGGTCATGTTGCCTTTGATGGCACTAAACTTTACGTAATTACTACTGCATTTGACACAGGTACGCAAACAGGTAAGTTTGATAAACTAGAAGACTTGGCTATTTTTCAACCTTACTTGTATGCGATCGCAGCAGATTTGCATTTACCCCAATAGGGATTGGAGATTGGGAAATCTTCCTAGTCCCCACTCCCCATCAGCCTAAATCTCAGCTACCGCGCGTTCAATCAAGCGATGTGCTAAAGTTTGCGTGCCAGTGTGCTCATAATAATTTGTTGCTACATCCAGAAATGCTGCGAGGTAGTCCAACTTGTCATCAGCAATATCGGTAAAACTTTGCAAGTTGTGGACAACCTTTTGCGGCGTTAAATTATTGGCGCTAACTAACCCACTCATCCAACCTTTCACAGAGTCAAAGCTTTCGCCGATAAAGTTGAGTTTACTGCCGGCATTGCTCCCTGGAATCACATCTTTGATGTTTTTGAAAGTCGAGTTTTGTTCTAACTCCTGTGGATTTGTTTGATTCAGCCCAGATATCGCTTTGCTGATAAAATCTGGGCCCAAAGGTATCAAACCATCAATGCAAACTAACGCTACCATGCGGATGAGTGACTCACCACTATACTCACCTAAAGAGGCGACAAAATCCCCAATACTGTCTCCCGGAATGCCGTTAATTTGACAGAAGGCTACCAACTCAGCCACTAATTTTAATGTCAAATCAATGGTTTGGGCTTTATCTGGTTTGGGAGTGACAGAGTTTAAAAAACCCAACAGAGGAATTTTCTCACCAACTTTGTTAGCTAAAGCAGCTGCACCAAGCGCTTTATCTGTATTATCAACAGTTTGATATAACCACAAAGCTGTTTGGTATCCTTGGGATTTATCGTTGAATAGATAAATCGCTCTTTCGCCAATTTGCTGAATTAAATCTTCGTCGTCTTCGCCAGTGACTTTCTTGATAGTGTTGACAAAGCCGACGGTGTTTTGCCACTCTCCAGGAGCAACAAAATCAAGGGACTTCAACATAGAAACAGTCAAGCCGCCAGTTGGCAATTGATCGACCAACTCAACAATCGATTTGCTCACAAAAATCTCCTTATTTAAGTTTTATGATCTGAATGTTAGTAGTGCAAATCATTTCAGTCTAGCTAGACCATTAAGATTAAACTTTTCTAGCCAATCTTCGCGATCGCTAGCTGTAAATGATGAATCACGAGAAAGTGCTTTTACTTGGTACTTACCTACCAAAATTGCAGTTTGCGTTTTACCAACTTCTATTGCAGGATAACCGCCAATTTTTTTAGTGCTTTTCGAGAACTTTGCTGCTGCACTAGGTGTGCTAGTAGTATCAGAAATAGACAGCACCGCTATATCTTTACCGCCTTTTTTCAACTTCGCTTCCGAAAAACCTTTTTTCTCTTGGGTATAGACGCGTTGGTAGCCATCACCAGCTTTTGGGAAAAATTTATTAAATTCGCTACCCTGAGTTGCGGTTTTAGCTACCGCAAGACCCTTTTTCTGTTGAGTGCTTTCTTTTTGTGCCTGGTCAAAACGTCCAGGTGTTTTTGGACTACAGGCTGTTGTCAGTAGTACCACCGACAGCAGCAAAGCGGCTACTACCCTACGTCCACGGTGTAAAATCATTCTTGGCTTTTCCTTATAGTTGAGCTTTGAGGCAATTATCTGCGCTGCTAGCAATTATTACCCGTAAAATTTACTTTTTGATAATTATTGCCTAACTTCTCAACTATAAGGGTCATTTTTACACTTCAAAAAAGTGTCAAGTGCCATACTCAACGTAGCAATTAACCCAATGCAAAGCAAAAACGCCCCCCCTTTCGGGAGAGCGTCTTTCGTCTACAGATAAACTTGAAGAGTATATCTCAGATTATGATTAACCGTTGATAGCAGGAGCGGAAAGAGCTACAGGAGCAGAATCGCCAGCAGCCAAATCGAGAGGGAAGTTGTGAGCGTTACGCTCGTGCATTACTTCCATACCCAGGTTAGCGC
>NZ_JABXKO010000015.1:0-78350 GCF_017114965.1 Nostoc sp. JL31 | reverse complement strand
ACCTGAACACACTTATTTGCTCTAAAAATCTAGAAATTGTCTTCTTTTGTTTCTTGTTCAGCAACCCCTAATTAAATATGATGACACTTGCTCACTAGGGGTAAAACTGAAGCTAGCGTACCCCTTTGGCAAGGAGCACGCTAGCACGGGTAAGGTACTTTGGTTATTGGTAATTGAGCAGACTCGATATTACCTTTTACCTTTTAGACGCGAAATTTCAAGTCTCTATTCGTCGTCGAAGTCATCCTCGTCGTCTTCCTCTTCTTCCTCGAAATCGTCGTCGTCTACTACTTCGTCAGCAATTAATTCATCTTCTTCATCTAGAATTGACCTTTCTGCACGTCTGCTGCCAAAGCCAGATTCCCCAAGAGTAGGAGAATCTAAATTATAGGTGCGAGCTGTGCGATCGTCTAAGACCATATCTAGGGGATCATCAACTTCATCTAACACACTACTGGTAATTTCAGCAGTATAGTCATCGATCGCACCGGGTTCTTCATAGGTATTGTAACCAGTACCAGCCGGAATCAATCGCCCGATAATCACGTTTTCCTTTAATCCGCGCAGCCAGTCAGATTTGCCTTCGATAGCTGCTTCGGTAAGTACCCGTGTTGTCTCTTGGAATGATGCGGCGGAGATAAAGCTGTCGGTGTTCAACGATGCTTTGGTGATACCCAACAATACTGGAGTATACTGTGCCCTTGCACCGCCTGTAATTGCCATAGCTTCGTTTACCTGCTCAACTTGGCGCAGTTCCACCAATTCGCCAGGAAGCATAGTAGTGTCACCACCATCATCAATCCTGACTTTGTTGGTCATCTGGCGAACAATTACTTCAATGTGCTTATCGGAAATATCAATCCCTTGAGACTGATACACCATTTGCACTTCATTCACTAAGAAAGTCTGTACCTTCTGCAAAGCAAGGCTAGCACAAGCATAGATTCCGTCTTCAGAACCCAGACTAAAGAAGATTTCCAAAATTTCGTGGGGATTGGATGGGCCATCAGTTAACGGTTGTCCCGCTAATACCATTGAGCCATCTGGCACAATCAAGTTTTGTCCAGGGCCCAGAGGATAATCTGTCACCACGCCATTTGATTCTACGACCTTAATAGCGATCGCTTCATCACCACTCTCAGCGTAAACTACCTTAACTTCACCCGCCCGCCGACATAAAATACAGGCTTCTTTAGGTTTCCGAGCTTCAAGCAGTTCCTCAATCCGGGGCAAACCTTGAATGATATCTCCGGTTTTGGCGCGTTCAAACACCAGCAACACTAAGTTATCACCCCGTTGTACTAAATCGCCGTCTTCTATCTGTAATACAGCACCAGGGCTGACTCGATAAGGGCGACCGATACGAGTAGTAATAACGAAGTTTTTATTACTAAGAGCTGATTCCCCACCAGATGCAGCAGCGGCATTTTTAATATCTACTACCTGTCCTGATTCTGGGGCAAAAACTCCAGGAGCAACTTCTGTACCTTCTACTAGCAAATCACCCACTTTCACCTTGGGCTGAGTACTAGTATTAATGGTGAGCCTGTCAACGTCGCGCAACACTAAGCAACGACGCACGTTTTCGGTTCCTTTTTGGACACCCCGTACTTCCCCACCTTCTTTACACAAGATTTGGGTACGTGCGACTACAGAACCTGGGGCAATGGTTAGCCCATCGTGTACCTCAAGTGTAGTCTGGGTACTACCTTGGGTGGCATCGGCGGTAATGTCTCGACGAATTACCAAGGATTCCAAAATTACCAGTTGTAAACGTTGAACTTCTGGGTCTTCGGTATCTTCTACTAATTCAATATCTGCTGCTAGGGGTGAAGCATTATGATCTTGTTCCCCTTCTTGCTCAATTTCCAGCACTAGCTGGGTTCGCAGCAGTTCCACACCTTCAACAGATTTGACGCGTTCTGAATCTTTGTAAGGTAGTCGTTGCACAGCCCGCAACTGAATCGATCGCCCGGTTTGTTGACTTACAGATGTAGTGGATGGCACATCTGGGTTATCTGGTACAGCAAACTCAACGACTGGACGGCTCAACAGGGCGGGGCCTTCTGGTGTCTCCACATACTGGATATAACGCAATTCCGTGGCAACATTACCTTGGAATTCCTCACCTGGTTGGATGAAGGTGTTATCTCGCCCGATGACTGATTCTGGATCGTCCACCATCAACAGTTCGCCTGGCTTCACCACAACTTCCCGCAGGATGTCGTTTTTCTGGGTCACTTCTACCACACCACTATTTTGGCAGAAGATATCTTTCACGACTTCGGTGCCAGCTTCCACAAACTGACCGTCTTCCACCAACAGCAAGGAGATATCTTTATTAACTTCGTGGCTTTCTTCAGGAATCCACAACAGTGTACCGCCCTGAACGACTTCATAACCCAGCTTGGCTTTACCTTTTTTCTGGACTTCGACACCTGCGAATTTCAGGAATCCACCAGTGGTTGTGCGATAGCGGTCATCAATTAACTCAGCTACTACTTGACCATTTTGCACTTTTGTGCCTGGTGTAGCTCGGAGGTTAAATACCTGGTTGTTGCCAGTAGATACTAAGTAGTTATTACGACCTTGAGAACTTTGGACTGTCACAGTTGCCTGGTCTAAAACCACAGAAGCAGTGATAATCTCAATTTCTCTGGTACTCTTACCTGGGGTAGCTTCTGGCAAGCGCACCACACCGCCGTGTAAACTGGCTAATTTGGTTTCTGCTAAAACTCCATTAGCAGCGATTGCATCACCATTTTTCACCACTAATTCGGCCCCGGGCGGCAAGTTGTAAACTTCTCCAGACAAAATCCAAATCAAACCACCGCGTGCGGCTGTGGTTGTGGTATTGCCTTGACGGTCAGTTTTTTGTTCTGGAACAACTTCGGCAAATTGCACTTCCCCTGCTAAGTCAGAGGCTACATCTTTAACTGCTTTTTCTGTATTAGTCCGAGTTGTCCGTCCACCAAGGGCAACCTCTGCCAATAACTGACCTTGTTTTACCTTATTTCCATCAAATACATATAGTGTTGAACCTTGGGTAAGATGAACCTCTTGGTTCTCTGGAGTCACATCACCTACTTTTGTTGGCTCCAAAAGCATGATGCCATTAGCCTCAACATAGAGGGCATCTTCCCCGTGGCGGGTACGATATGTTCTGGTTTTCAGTTTGCGGGGAAGTTTGACAGTCCCATCAATTTTGGAACGAACTTGTTGTGCCACTTCTCCAGTAAACACCCCACCAGTGTGGAATGTCCGCATGGTTAACTGAGTACCAGGTTCACCAATACTTTGGGCAGCAATAATCCCTACAGCTTCGCCCAAGTCCACCATCTTGGCGTGTGCCAAACTCCAGCCGTAGCAGTGTTGACAGACAGAACGTGCGGCTTCACAAGTTAGGGGCGATCGCACCACAACTTCTCCCACCCCAGACTTTTCAATTTTCTTCGCCAAGTCTTCAGGAATTGGCGAATTGCGTGCTGCAATCAATTCTTTTGTGACCGGATGCACCACATCTTCGCCAATTACCCGTCCCATCAAGCGAGTTGCTAGAGGAATCAAGGTTTTAGCACCTTCTGTCATTGGTCGAATGCTAAGACCTCTGGTAGTCCCACAGTCAAATTCCCGAATAATTACATCCTGGGAAACGTCCACCAATCGGCGGGTGAGATAACCAGAGTCAGCCGTCCGTAAGGCAGTATCCACCAATCCTTTTCTGGCACCGTAAGACGAAATAATGTATTCCGTCACAGTTAGCCCTTCACGGAAGTTGGTTTTGATAGGTAAATCGATAATTTCACCTTGAGGATCTGCCATCAGTCCCCGCATCCCCACCAACTGCCGGACTTGTGAGATGTTACCCCGTGCCCCGGAGAATGCCATCATATATACGGAGTTCAGGGGATTAGTCTTCTTGAAGTGAACGACTACTTCATCTTTCAAAGCTTCACTGGTACCATTCCAAGTATCGATTACCTTTTGGAAGCGTTCTACTTCAGTGATTTCTCCCCGTTGATAACGGGTTTCAGTAGCACGAATTTCTTCCTCGGCTGCTTCTAAGAGCAATCGTTTAGTTGGTGGTATCATCAAGTCATCTACACTGATGGAAACCCCTGCTTTGGTAGCGTAGCGAAATCCCAAATCTTTCAATTTGTCCGCCATCACTGCGGTTCGCGCTGTACCATAATTCGTAAAAGCCCAAGAAATTAAATTTCTCAGTTGACCTTTGTCAACCACGCGATTGCGAAAAATCATTTTTTCGTTAGTCATTAATCATTAGTCCTGAGTCATCAATAATTAATAATTCGTAATACTCGCCAAACGCGAGAAGCAAGCTACGTAATTCGTAATTAATTCTTTAATTACGAATTAGAAATTACGAATTAACTTGCTAGTGCTTCCTGAATGGCATTGTTGTAAATAACGCGACCAGGAGTTGTGTATATATACTGTGAAAGTACATTGCCCTTAGCGTCTTGTCTGACTCGACGGAACTTATAGAGTAATGTGCGGGTACCATCCTCGTTTTCCGTCACTTTCACGGGTTCTGTATCCGGCTGGTCTGATTCTATTTCGCCGTCAAACCTTACGTAAATATAGGCGTGCAAGTCAATTTGATCTTGCTGGAAGGCCATAATTACATCCTCTAGCGAAGAAAAGTAATTTCCTGCCCCTTTTGTCGCACCGGGATTTTCTGCTGTTAAATAATAGGCTCCCAACACCATATCTTGGCTAGGTGTGATGATCGGTTTACCCGTGGCTGGTGACAAAATATTGTTAGAAGCCAACATCAACAACCGCGCTTCAGCCTGACTTTCTAACGACAGAGGGACGTGTACCGCCATTTGGTCGCCGTCAAAGTCGGCGTTAAAGGCTGGACACACCAGAGGATGCAGTTGAATCGCTCTACCTTCTACTAAAATTGGTTCAAAAGACTGAATACCCAAACGGTGCAATGTTGGTGCCCGGTTTAGCATTACAGGGTGTCCTTCAATTACCTCTTCCAGCACATCCCAAACACTGGGATCATTGCGGGATATCAGTTTTTTCGCAGCTTTGATGTTATTTACCATGCCGCTACGAATCAGGCGGTTAATTACAAATGGTTGAAATAGCTCAATTGCCATTTCTCTAGGCAAACCGCACTGGTGAATTTTCAGCTTTGGCCCGACCACAATTACCGAACGTCCAGAGTAGTCAACCCGTTTACCTAACAAGTTTTGTCGGAAACGTCCTTGCTTACCCTCAATAATGTCGGACAAAGATTTCAGGGGTCGATTATTTGCCCCTACCACAGTGCGTCCCCGACGACCATTGTCAATCAAAGCATCCACTGCTTCTTGCAGCATCCGCTTTTCGTTCCGCACGATAATCTCTGGTGCTAAAATTTCTTGCAAGCGTGCCAAACGATTGTTGCGGTTAATTACCCGCCGATACAAATCATTCAAATCGCTCGTGGCAAACCGTCCGCCATCTAGCTGCACCATTGGCCGCAAGTCCGGGGGAATCACGGGAATAACTGCCATTACCATCCACTCTGGTTTGGAACCAGTGGCGATAAAGTTGTCAATAACCCGCAGTCGCTTAATTAGCTTGGCTCTCTTTTGTCCCTTGGCGTTGCCAATTTCTTCGCGTAGGCTTTCGGCTTCTTGCTCCAAATTGATATCGGCAAGCAAACGCAATAGCGCTTCAGCACCAATACCTACCTCTACGCCTTGCAGCACAGAATCTTCGCTATAAATTTGGTCTTCTATTTCCAACCACTGGTCTTCACTCAGTAGCTGTTTGTAAGTTAAAGTTTCGGCATTACCTGCACTCAGGACAACATAAGAGTTGAAATAGACAATCTGCTCGACATCCCGCAATGGCATATCCAACAGGATGGAAATATAGCTAGGAATGCCTTTGAGATACCAAACGTGAGCTACTGGTGCGGCGAGTTTAATATAGCCCATGCGGTGGCGACGCACCCGTGACTCGGTGACTTCTACCCCACAGCGCTCACAGACAATACCTCTATGACGAACTCTTTTATACTTACCACAATGGCATTCCCAATCTTTCGCTGGGCCAAAGATGCGCTCACAAAATAAGCCATCCATTTCTGGTTTGAGAGTTCGGTAATTAATCGTTTCTGGCTTGGTAACTTCACCGACTACTTGACCGTTGGGCAATGTTCTTTCTCCCCACTGCCGAATGCGTTCGGGGGAAGCCAAGCCGATTTTTACGTAGTCAAACTGATTAGTTTGGGCAGGTCTCATACTTAAGTGCTGAGTTTCGAGTTATGAGTTTTGAGTATATTTAGTTTTACAACATTGGGAACGGGGCATTGGGCATTGGGCATTTTTCCCATTCCCGATGCCCGATGCCCGATTCTCTAATTCTTATTCGTCATCTTCCAGCGATTCGCGGGAAAGAGATTCATAAGTTGGTCGAGGAGGTGTGCGACGGGCTGATTGGTCTGCCATCAAATCGACTTCCACATCTAGGGAACTGCCGTCTGCTTGGGTTTCTACCTTGTGTACAGCAATATCCAACCCTAATGATTGCAACTCGCGCATTAGCACCTTAAAGGATTCTGGGGTTCCAGGTCTAGGAATTGCCTTACCTTTAACGATCGCATTTAACGCTTCATTCCGTCCTTGCATATCGTCAGATTTAACTGTGAGCAATTCCTGTAAGGTGTAAGCCGCACCAAAGGCTTCCAATGCCCACACTTCCATTTCTCCAAACCGTTGACCACCTTGTTGTGCTTTACCACCCAAGGGTTGCTGAGTCACCAGTGAGTATGGGCCTGTAGAACGGGCGTGGATCTTATCATCCACCAAATGCACCAGCTTCAGCATATAAGCCACACCGATGGTAATTGCTCGGTCAAAGGGTTCGCCTGTACGACCGTCATATACCATGATTTTACCTGGATTATCTGGGTTATATACCCAGTCTTTCCCTGTTTCGTCACGTGCTTCTTGCAATTTGCCATGCACAATACGGCGCGATGACTCTTCACCGTACATTTCATCAAAGGGAGTAATCTTAAATCGGACTCCCAAAGTTTGACCAGCCCAACCCAAGAGGCACTCAAATACTTGTCCGACGTTCATCCGACTGGGTACACCCAAGGGGTTAAGTACAATATCCACTGGTGAACCATCGGGCAAATAAGGCATATCTTCTGCCGGTAATATCCGAGAAATAATCCCTTTATTACCGTGGCGTCCTGCCATTTTGTCGCCAACTTGGATTTTGCGTTTTTGGGCAACGTACACCCGGACTACCATATTGGCTCCTGGTGGTAGTTCATCGCCTTGTTCACGAGTAAACAAGCGTACATCAACTACGCGACCTTTTTCACCGTTGGGGACTCGCAGGGAATTGTCGCGCACATCCCGCGCTTTTTCACCGAAAATCGCCCGTAATAGTTTTTCTTCTGGTGGTTGGTCAGATTCACCTTTGGGTGTTACCTTACCCACCAAAATATCTCCCGCTTCTACCCATGCCCCAATGCGAATGATTCCTTGTTCATCCAACTGACGCAAGGCATCTTCCCCAACGTTGGGAATTTCTCTGGTAATTTCTTCTGGCCCCAGTTTTGTTTGTCTAGCTTCAATTTCATATTTTTCAATGTGAATTGAGGTGTAGACATCATCCTGCACCAGTCTTTCAGAGATTAAAATTGCATCTTCGTAGTTGTAGCCTTCCCAAGGCATATAGGCAACGACGATATTTTGTCCTAGCGCCAATTCACCGCCTTCGGTGGAGGAGCCGTCAGCCAATACCTGACCAGCAACAACCCGTTCACCAATGCGGACGAGAGGTTTCTGATTTAAACAGGTGTCTTGGTTTGAGCGTTGATACTTGGAAAGGGTGTATCTAATTTCGGAGGTGTTAGGTTTAGGACGGACGCGAATTTCTGTAGCATCCACATAAGTAACATCGCCATCGGTACGCGATACAACCACCATCCCGGAGTCTCTTGCTCCTTGCGCTTCTAAACCAGTCCCCACTAGAGGACGCTCTGGCTTAAGCAAAGGTACTGCTTGCCGTTGCATGTTCGACCCCATCAGCGCTCGGTTAGCGTCATCATGCTCCAAGAAGGGAATCATGCTGGTTGCTACCGACACAATCTGTACGGGAGATACTGCTACGTAGTCCACCTGTTCTGGTGTTGTGGTGGAAAATTCTTGACGATAACGGACTGGCACTAGTGGCCCAATAATGTGTCCGGTTTCATCTACAGGAATATCTCCCGGGGCAACCCGCAGATCGTCTTCTTCATCGGCTGTCATGTAGGCTGGAGGCAGATCAAATCTGACTCGCCCATTTTCTACAGGTCTAAATGGTGTTTCGAGGAAGCCGTACAGGTTAACCCGTGCATGGGTTGCTAAGGAGCCAATCAATCCGGCGTTGGGACCTTCTGGTGTCTCAATGGGGCAAATACGTCCATAGTGGCTAGGGTGAATATCCCGCACGGCAAACCCAGCGCGTTCGCGGGTTAAACCACCAGGTCCAAGGGCGCTTAGACGGCGTTTGTGGGTCAGTTCTGCAAGAGGATTGGTTTGATCCATGAACTGACTTAACTGGCTGGAACCAAAGAATTCTTTAATTGCTGCTACCAATGGTTTGGGGTTCACCAAGGAGGCAGGGGTTAGCACTTCAGCATCGGATACGGTCATCCGTTCCCGAATGATTCTCTCTAGGCGGTTTAAGCCTACTCTTACTTGGTTTTGCAGCAATTCACCGACGCTTCTCACTCGACGGTTGCCTAAGTGGTCAATGTCATCTATATTACCGATGTCATATTCTAGATTGATCAGGTAATCTACGGCTGCCAAAATATCGCCAGCAGTTAACACCCGCATGGTGTCTGGGACTGAAAGGCGCAATTTCTTGTTGAGTTTGTACCGTCCAACGCGACCAAGGTCATAACGTTTCGCGTCAAAGAAACGAGAGTCTAGCAGTTGTTGTCCACCTAAGACCGTAGGTGGTTCACCAGGACGCAGTTTCCGATATAACTCCATCAGGGCTTCTTCTTCAGAAAATTGCCCTTCTTTTTCGATGGTTTTTTGGAAATATTCGGGGTGGCGTAGGGCATCAAAGATTTCGTTGTCTGATAACCCTAAAGCTTTTAGTAGTACCTGCGCTGAGAGTTTACGGGTTTTGTCGATACGTACCCACACTAAATCGTTACGGTCTGTTTCAAATTTCAGCCATGCTCCCCGGTTGGGAATTAAGCTAGCTGAATAAGTACGTCGCCCGTTTTTGTCGATTTCTGATTTGTAATAAACGCCTGGTGATCGCACTATCTGGTTGACAATTACCCGTTCGGCTCCGTTAATAATAAACGTGCCGCGATCGGTCATCAAAGGCAAATCACCAATGAATACCTCTTGCTCTTTGATTTCCCCGGTTTCCTTATTAATCAACCGTGTGGGAACATACATTTGGACGGCATAAGTACTATCCCGCCGCTTGGCTTCTTCGACGCTATACTTTGGCTCCTTGAGTTTGTAGTTATGACCCAAAAAGTGCAATTCTAATTTGCCCGTATAATCTGTAATAGGACTAAAGGAGTTAAGTTCTTCTATCAGCCCTTCTTCCAAAAACCAGCGAAAGCTTGATCGCTGGATTTCAATCAAGTCGGGCAACAGAAAGGCGGGTTCCATATATGTTTCTTTAGTCATGCCTCTTCCTTTGTCAACCTGGTAAAATTTTCCCTTGGACACTGCTGTTTGACGCTTCCCACTGCTAGCCAGTGCCCTTGGCTGTCTGGGAATTTTTTCTTAGACACTTGTGATTTACCTCTTTGGGCAAAAGCAGCGATTAAATCTGGCTGGAATGAGCAATTTTCACAAGGAAGCAATTGCCCCTAATAAGGGACTAAGTAATGGGTAATCGGTACTATGAAAGCATGGTAAGAGTTCCTGAAAGTCTTTTCTCTTTGCATCTCATGCCCAATAAAGCCAATCGCATCTCTGACAAGAGAAACTACGCCTAGCTTGCTTAAAAGCAGGGAGAAAAGTCGGCAGAACCACCCAACGCCCTGGCTCCCCAATGCCCATTTCAAATAGAATATCCAGTTAAAATATTCCTGAATTTGATTTACTTTCTTCACTTCCCCTCCAAAAAGCGCGTTAATTTGTTGACGCAGCTCCACACAGTGTGTTTTAAATCCACCCCGCTGTTTATACTCTCAGTGATATTTTAGATATCCTAAGACTGAGGGAATGATCCGCACCTTGTCGATTTTGAATCAGAATCACTTCATTTTGCTTGATTGTACTCACAAGGCAATTTTTGTTTAACGATTTTGAATAGGTTCAATACAAAGTAAACCGATGTTGTGCAAAAGTCTAGCTCAATTTAGGTTGGCACAGTTAGTCATGTGTGAAGAGCATCCGCTTGTAGAGATATTGAGGATGGCCAAGCCATAACAGCATGGAAGATTAAGATGAGAACTTATATGCTCCTTCTTTTATCATTATGACGCAAGCAAAATGTTTTTGAGGGAATAATATTAGCATATTTTTGTCCCCCTACAGGTTTATTTTTTTTACACAACTTAACAAAAGATCCTAGAACACATTTGATATTGACAACCCGAATAATTCACAGGCATTTTGGGTGGTTTGATGGGCGATCGCTTCTACCGTTTCATGACGCAGTTTAGCTACTTGCTCGGCTACATAAAGTACGTAGGCAGGCTCGTTGCGCCTCTCGCCTCTTTTCGGAACTGGAGCGAGAAATGGGCAGTCTGTTTCAATCAGGAGGCGATCGCTACTTACCATTGCAGCTGAGGATTGGATTGCTTTGGCATTTTTGAACGTTACCGTACCGCTAAAGCTGATATAGAAGCCTAAATCGAGAAACCATTGGGTTTCTTCTGGCGTTCCTCCCCAGCAATGCATCACACCCCGCACTCTTTCTCCCTTAAGTTCCCGCCATTTTTGCAACACTTCTCTGGTTGCTACAGCAGCATCGCGGCAGTGGATAATTACTGGTAAATTCAGTTCAGATGCGATCGCCAACTGGGACTCGAAAACCATATACTGTTGTTCCTGGTTATCAGCTTTGTAAAAATCCAGCCCCATTTCCCCAATTGCTACCACATTTGAGTCAGAACTCGCTAAACTTTTGATTTTCTCAGCTGTCTCGCTATTCCATTTATCAGCATCTAAAGGATGTAATCCTACAGCAAAACTAATTTCGGGAAACTCTTGGGCTATGGATTGAATACTGGAAAACTCCTCTGGGTGAACACAGGAATGCACTAAATGCACTACACCAGCTTCTTGCCACCGCGATCGCACTGTTGCTAAATCCGGCTGGAAACTATCAAAGTTAAGATGTACATGGGTGTCTATCAGTTGCATCTTTTGTCCTTTGTTGTTTGTCCTTCGTCATTTGTCGTTTGTTTTGTTACCAATGACTAATGACTAAGGACAAATGACCAATGACTACTCAGCTATTTGTGTGAGAGGTTTTAGCCTGTGAGCTAATCTTGACTTTTTCCTTGCCCCATTGTTAGGGTGAAGAACACCTCGTTTGATCGCCTTATCAATTTTGCCGTAAGCTTCGGATAACCGAGCCTGCGCTTCTTGTTTTAATTCTGGGGTAGGATTAGCTGTATAGGCAGCTACAGCATTGATGTATTTCTTCATCAGCGTCTTGACTGCTGATTTGTAAGCTTTATTACGCAGTCGGTTACGTTCTGCGATTTCGGCACGCTTGAGAGCAGACTTTGTATTCGCCACAGTCAATTCCAAAAATACGATTATTAATTATGTACACACACTACTAGACTTACTAATATAGCATCCAAATTGCCAATGTTATAATTTACTAAAAAAATTATGGGATTAGGTATTGGGCATGAATGAAGAGAAATACTAGTATTAGTTCCATAGTCTATACTCGCCAATTCAGTATTTCGTCAATTGAGGAAATGCGTTAAAATAAAATATATCTAAATAACTGTCACCCTAACTCATCACAACCTGATTAAGCAATGTGATTGCCAATAAATATAATTTGTCCGTAAACCAAATGTATTATTTAGAGGCAGGAACTGTAAAGAGCTAAATTTCAGGGCTTCTCAAGTATAGAACCGACATATCGTGCCTGTACACAAATTAACTACTAAACAGTTAGGGAAATAAGTAAAAATTATACTCAGACCCTACCCCCAGTAAATTCAGGGGATTGGATGTGTAAACACACGATCTGCACCCCACAAGAATTGAGGGAAAGGGTGTTGTAAGGGTAGCGGGAAATGGCATACCTGCTTCCTGCCTATAGACAGTCAAGGCTTGTCGGATTGAGCAATTAAGTAGCCTTCTCAAGCAAACTATACGCTGGTAGCCTTGAGAGTATCAAAAAAATCCAGGTTAAGCTAGAGAAGAGAATTAGAGTCAGCTTGTACACCCCAGTGGGTCAAGAGCAATACTAAATCTCAGGTGGCAATATTATAATTTTGGCATTGTCCTTACTCCATGCTGCGAATTATTACTCAGCAGGCAGACGTTAGAGCAGAACTACAACGGATCTGCGATCGCACCCATGACGAACAGGTGCTTCACAAAGAAGCAACGGTGCGGGAAATTTTGCAAACAGTGAAGCGCCAAGGCGACAAAGCTGTATTGCATTACACGGACGAATTTGACAAACAAACCCTGAAAGCAGAAGAACTCCGAGTTACAGGCTCGGAACTGGATGCAGCCTATCAGCAGGTATCAAAAGAGTTGTTGAGCGCAGTTCGGCTAGCTTGCCGCCAAATTGAAGCATTTCATCGTCAGCGAGTACCGAAAAGCTGGGTACACTTTGGTGACGATGAAGTAGTACTGGGCAAACGCTACACCCCTGTAGACCGAGCCGGGTTGTATGTGCCGGGTGGCCGTGCCGCCTATCCCAGTACAGTGCTGATGAATGCAATTCCGGCTCATGTTGCTGCTGTACCCCACGTGGTGATGGTAACACCACCAGGCCCAGGGGGTGCAATTAACCCAGCAGTCTTGGTAGCTGCCCAAGAAGCAGGGGTGAAAGAAATTTATCGCATTGGGGGCGCACAAGCGATCGCCGCTTTAGCTTATGGTACAGAAACGATTCCGAAAGTGAATGTGATTACTGGGCCTGGTAACATTTATGTCACCCTAGCGAAAAAACTTGTCTACGGAACCGTCGGTATTGATTCTTTGGCGGGCCCCAGCGAAGTGCTGGTGATTGCCGATGAAACCGCAAATCCAGTGCATGTAGCTGCTGATTTGCTAGCCCAAGCCGAACACGATCCAATGGCGGCAGCGATTTTGCTGACGACAGATGCTGCTTTGGCGAAAAACGTACAATTAGCCTTGGAAAGACAGCTAGTTGATCATCCACGGCGAATAGACACAGAAAAAGCGATCGCTCACTACGGCTTGATTATCGTCGTGGAATCGCTCCAAGCAGCAGCAGAACTCTCAAATGAATTTGCCCCCGAACACCTGGAATTAGAAGTCAAAGACCCTTGGGCACTCCTACCACAGATTCGCCACGCTGGGGCAATCTTTTTGGGTTACTCAACACCAGAAGCTGTAGGAGACTATTTGGCAGGGCCTAATCATACTTTGCCAACTTCTGGTGCTGCCCGCTATGCCTCAGCATTGGGTGTTGAAACTTTCCTTAAACACTCTAGTATTATTCAATACTCCCAAACCGCACTGCAAAATGTGGCTGGTGCTATTGATGTGCTAGCAACAGCAGAAGGTTTACCTTCCCATGCTGATTCAGTCCGACGCCGAATTCAGCAAGAAGAGTGATTTGGAATGCTTAATTTTTTCTGATAAGCCAGTGCTGAGTAAAAATCCCAGTCCCTAGAAAATTTTCATGTGTGGCTGTGAAACTCGTTTCATCGGGACTGGCTTGAGTCACGCTTTAAGCGTCCACAAGTCGGGCATTGCCAATAGACAGTAGTTTATAGGAGAGGAAAAGCCTCTCCCATAAACTCATGAAAAGCTTCTCCAGAAAAGTTGCTATAACCCGTTCTTATTAAAGTGTTGTAAAGCTCACTGACCTATAGCCTAGCTTTAAATCTATAAACTAAGTTGTCAGATAAAAAATTAGTTTCGTGTCACTGACGACTAATTTTGCTAGATACTTATGTATGTAAGGGGTCTACTCTTTAGGAGACGAGAGCAGTGCTAAATAGTGTTTTGGTAGCTCTGGACGGTTCGGATATTTCAGAACGAGTAATTCAAGCTTTAGATAATTTGGTGTTTTCAAAAGACGCCAAGGTTATTCTCTGTCATGTGTTTCTCACACCAGAGTCAGAAATGGAACTACCTGCTGATCGCCCTCAGCCAGAGTCCCCAACGTTTTCTTATTTTCATATTGAAAAGCAACTTCAATTATATCAGGAAAGTTATCAGTTAGAAGTGAGTTAGAGTTAGTAACTGGCGATCCCGCTGAAGAGATTATTCGTCTTGCCAATATTTATAAAACTGACTTGATTATAATTGGCAGTCGGGGGTTGATGGGGATGAAACGAATTGTTCAGGGTTCTGTTAGCAGTCAAGTTGTAGAAGAGGCTAATTGTTCAGTGTTGGTCGTAAAACCAAGGTAAAGATTTGCAAGGGGAACCAATGGCTATAACCAGCCCAAGACTAAATTCCCATAAGTCTAGAAAGTAGTCAACATTGTGCATTAGGGTTTAAGAATTTTAACCCATAGAATTCTGTGTTCTCTGCGTCTGGAGTGGTTAGATAAATTACTTTTAAACCGCAGATGCACAGAGGAGGACACTTGCGTTAGTGGGTTTCCCTACTTGAGCAAAGTGTCCGTGGCGCAGAGAGAAAAAGAGATTTTTCGAGTTACCTTGAAAGGGATAGCCATAGAGACAAGGAGAATCCCGTTTCTACGTTCAGTCGATTCAGCGTTCTTGAGTTGCTAAAAACTGACGCAAGCTCAACAAGCTGAGTGTTTGACCGAAATTCAAGGGCAAAATTGAAATTCCTTCCAAGCGAGACTGTACCCAACCTTCTCCCCAGTACCATTCGTGGAACCCGTCAATGCCTCCGCTGAGTACTAAGCGAAGGCAGTTGGATTTGACAACTTTTACTTGATGATGAATCGCGATTGGCCCAGTCCAGGTTGTAAACTGGAATCCGGGAAGCAGTTCTTCTGGCATTCCTGGCGCAAAACGTTGCCCTAAAAGCCATTTTTTTAGTTGCACGGGATGCAGCAGACTGTCACGAATTGCATCTGTTGATGCTTCGATTTCGATCCGCAGTTGGCTTTGTTGAAAATTACCCAGCATTTTTCTCGGATTACCTAAAGATTAAGACATCGCTATTTCTAATATTGCAAATAGTTTTTGTCATTAGTCATTAGTCCTTTGTCCTTTGCAAATAACTAATGACCAATGACCAATGACCAAGGACAACCATTTATTTGCGTAACACCCCACTACGTGACTTTTCTCGCAGCAGAGAACTTAGAATAGAAAAAGTGAACTTGTTAAGAAATGTAAGGTTATTCATGGCGGATCAGTTAATTCGTGCAACAGCAGCCGAAGGTGGAATTCGTGCCGTAGGTGCGATCGCCACACGTTTAACAGAAGAAGCACGGCAGCGTCACAAGCTTTCTTATGTGGCAACGGCAGCACTGGGTCGGACTATGACGGCGGGTTTGTTAATGGCTTCTAGTATGAAGCGAACTGGATCGAGGGTGAATGTTCGGGTGAAGGGCGATGGGCCTTTGGGTGGCATATTAGTAGATGCAGGCTTAGATGGTACGGTACGTGGATATGTCGGGAATCCATCTGTAGAATTGCCTCCCAACGCCAAGGGGAAATTAGATGTTGGTGGTGCTGTGGGTGGCGGCTACCTCTACGTTGTGCGGGATATCGGTTATGGTTATCCTTACTCTAGTACGGTAGAACTAGTTTCTGGCGAAATTGGTGATGATGTCGCTCATTATCTCGTGAATTCCGAACAAACACCTTCGGCTTTAGTTTTAGGTGTGTTCGTGGGAGCAACCGGAGTAACTGCTGCGGGTGGATTACTGATACAAATATTGCCCAAAGCCGCCAGAGACGAAGCCCTAGTAGAAACGTTGGAATCACGGGTTGCTGGTCTAGCAGGATTTACGCCGTTATTACAAGCTGGAAAGACCTTACCTGAAATCTTTGGTGACTTATTGGGAGATATGGGGTTGGAAATCTTTTCCGAACGCCAAATGTTGCGCTTCCACTGTGGTTGCTCTTTCGATCGCGTTTTGGGGGCACTGAAGATTTTGGGAGAAGCTGAATTGCAAGATATGATTCTTAAAGATGATGGCGCTGAAGCAACTTGCGACTTTTGCGGCAACGTCTACCAGGCAAGTAGCGATCAGTTAGCTCAACTAATTTCCGATTTGCAAGCCGAATCTGCTGTTTGAGGATACAGTATAAAATAGCACTGATTTTTGAGATTGATAATGGTACTCTGGGGAGAGAGATAATCAAAAAAGTAGCTTTTTAATGATGAGAAAGTTACTATGTCAACAATGGAATTATCAACCTAAAACAGAGCGCTATTCAATTATTTTGGTGTGAGAGATGACAGAGCGGGATATTCCAGACAGTTGGTCTTCAGCCAGTGGAAGAGAGCCAGATCAAAATAAAAGATTATCCCGAACAGAACAATTCGGTGAAACTCAGCCATTTGATGTCCCAGCTACTGGTTCTAACTCCAAGTCAGTGAAGCGGCGAAAAAAAAACCATCCGAAAGGATCATCTATAAATAGTCATTCACAAGAAACTGCCCAACTCAGTAGTACTTCTGGGAAATGGCCACGCTGGATGAAAAGCTGGACATTGTGGCTAGTACTACTAATGTTGATTCCCGGCAGTGTAGGATTCTTGGCAATGGCAATGCTGCTAAAGTTGCCAACTGCTCCTAATTGCCCATCGATTTTCTGGCCGCTAGCTAGTGCTTCTGTGCGGCTACATTGCGCTCAGTTAGCGGCTTCTAAGCAAACAGTGAACGACCTATTGCAAGCGATCGCTCTGGTGAAGCAACTACCACAAAATCACCCGTTGCATGGAGAAATCGATCGTTTCATCGAAGAATGGTCGCGGGATATTTTGAAGCTAGCCGATCAAAGTTTCCAAACCGGAAATTTAGAGGAAGCGATCGCTACTGCTCAGAAAATACCCGAAGATGTAACAGCTTATAAATTAGTCGATGAGCAAATTGGCAAATGGCAGTCGATTTGGTCGAAAGCTGAAGCCACATACAATGGTGCGATCGCTGAAGTAAAAGAACGGCGCTGGCAATCGGCGTTCATGTTATCCGCTAAAATGCTGCGCGTAGACAATCAATATTGGGCGGGTACTAAATACGACCAATTGAATCGTCTCATTGCCACAGCACGGGAAGATGGCGATAAGTTAGGAAAAGCCGAAAGTTTAGCAAACAGCAAAGTAGTCGATAATTTATTAGAAGCGATCAAGTTAGCCGAGTCCATTGGGCAGGAAAGTTACCTTTACCAAAAAGCTCAGGAAGCGATCCCGGCATTTGGACGCAAAATGCTGGAATTGGCACAGGCAAAACTAGATAAGCAGGATGCGGATGAAGCGCTGAATATTGCTAGGCAAATACCGGAAAGTACGAAACTACAAGGCGAAACTGATGATTTTATTGCCATAGCTGACGCGAAAAGGAGTGCTTGGCTCGGTAATGTTTCTGGTTTAGAGGCAGCGATCGCTCAAGCACAACAAATCGACCCCTCCAGACCAGTGTATAACGAAGCACAGCAACTAATTGCTCGTTGGCAGTTGGAAATTGAAGATGTTGCCCATTTGGAAAAAGCAAGAATATTAGCTAGCCAGGGAACAATCCCTAATTTAACAGCAGCGATCGCCCAAGTACAGCTGATTCCTGCTAGCAATCCTAGAGGCACAGAAGCTAGGCAAGAGATCGGTCGCTGGAATGCCCAAGTGGAGACAATTGAAGACCAACCTTACTTAGACCGCGCCGAACAGATAGCAATATTCGAGGATATTAACTCCTTGCAAGCTGCGATCGCCCAGGCCAGCGAAATTCGTAGAGGTCGTGCATTGTATCCAGAAGCACGGAAAAAAATTCGTACTTGGGTAGGAAAGATTGAGCGAATTCAAGACCAACCTTACTTAGATCAAGCACAAGAACTGGCCCAGAGTGGAAATCTCACCGCCGCTATTAGCACAGCTCAACAAATTGCCTCATCGGGAAGGGCGCTTTCACAAGAAGCGCAAGCTGCGATCAATGACTGGGAAGGGCAAATCCGCACTAGAGAAAATTGGAAAAAAGCCCAAGAAGTCGGGGCTGCTGGCACTCCAGAAGCCTTAGTTGAGGCAATACGACTGGCGGATCGAGTTTCAAACAATAGCATCTTACGTATGGATGCAAATCAGGCTATTGACCAATGGAGTCAGCAATTGTTAGAAATAGCACGCACTCAAGGTCAGTCTGATATTGCTAGAGGCATTGACATTGCCAAATCGGTTCCACGCGGTAGTGCTGCTTACAGTGCAGCGCAAGAGCAAATTAAGGCTTGGCAAGATTTTCTCAATCCTCAACCTGAACCTCAACCTTCGTCTGTGCCTGAATCTCTACCATTTCCCCGCTCAACTACTATTAATGGTCAGTGATCGTCTATTAGAGCAATTTTCAAGTCAATAGACCATAGGGTGGCTACTCACTGATCATCTCAAGATCGCCGATAGTGAGCAGTATTACTAATCTTTATCCTCAGTAAGAGGTTGTTTGAAAAGTTGTAAAGTACATATACTCAAAATCTCTCTCCTAGCCTCTCGCCGAAAGGTCAAGAGGGTTTAAAACTCCATTCTCTTGTAGGAAATGGCGGTGAGGAAGGGTTAGGTTTTCGAGGCTTAGATGTTACAAAAATACTTTTCAAACATCCTTTAAGACTTTAAATTTTCTTACTCAAATAAGCACGAAGCTATAACCAGAGACAATCTAGGATTAAGTCTTCAATTCTTAACTGGGTTTCTGGAAAGTGGATTGCTGCCAAATAGCTTGATGATGGTTTCAGCAAATTCTTTATTATCGTAAAACTCATGCATCAAAGTAATAGGTTGGGAATAAAGTTGATCGCTGGAAAAGATCGACTTCCAATCTAGTTGAGTGTTATTAACAACTCCAACATCTTTCATCTTTTTGAGGAATTCATAAGCAATCAACCCTTGACCAATGGCAGATGGATGAATCCCATCTAAACTAAATAGTCCACCTTGTCGTAGTCGTCCAGTTGTGTCTGCGTGGTAGTATTTTGTATTGACCTGGGGATAGACAAACTTGAATTCTTTTGGGAATTCATACTGCACTTGTCCAGCATTTCGCTTGAAGGCAATTTGTTGTAAAGCATTGGCAAGATCGACAATATGATAACGCGGTTGCGGATACTGACTGTTCTTGCTCTTGACCAGTTCTTTGATTACTTTATTGTATGTGCGAATACAGTCATCAATGTAGAGGGCATCTTGTAGCGTCAGGTATAAGGTTCCGGTTTCTCTAACCGTGTCCTCTTCAAAGGGGAAATAGGTATAGTATTTGTAGTAACGCGAAGGTTTATCCTCTCCTGGCACATCAATTTCAGTAATTGAACCTACACCTTTTGCCAATGGTGCAATAGTTACAAGCGGTACTGTGCCAATGAAGACATTCCAATTAGGGTTGGTGTTATTTTGCATGATTGCATCAACCCGATTGAGCAATTCTCGATATTCAGCCTCGAAATCATTGGGATGCCACAGGTTCCATTGTTCTCTTACCTCACGAAATGATTGGGGATTTTGACTTGGGCTGTTAAGAGTCTGATTTGGGTCATTGGGAGTTTGATTAATTTGTAAACTGATCACAGTTCCAAGGGCATTGTTTGCTCCTAACCAAAGAATTAAATTATCAACTCCTCCTGAAGCGGTTGCATGATGGTTCAACCAATCAAGTTGGCTATAGTCGTCAAAAAGAGGATTTAAAGACGGGTTGAGAACTTTAAGTGCAGTTCGATAGAAGGCAGCATTGGGCAGAGTCAAAAACCCAGGCTTGCCATCTCCTTTGTCGTTACTAAGTTTAATTTGATACTTGCAAATATTGGATGTTATCATCCAAGAATCAGCAATATCAAAGCCCTGAATTGCTACATTGTGGAAGAATTCAATTCCTCCTGGATAAGGGTGTTCAGCACTACCGGCTCCCCGTTCAAAGAAATCTTCAGTTTCATCAAGTACAGCTTCAAGAGTTGGCAATATGGTCAGCCAATCTAGGGCGTTGATATCTGAGCCATATTTTTTCTCCAAACGCCGGAGAATCTTCTCAATATTGGCTGGTAGTCCGCCCATTAACCATTCAGGATAGAGATATTGAGTACCAACTCCTTGCCCCATTGACCTAGCAATCAAAGTTGAAAAACAAAGGTCTGTCCGGGCTGCTGCCAAAGACATAAAGCCTTGAGAAACACTGTCACCAATTGTAAAAAGCCTCATTTAATACCTTCTTTATTACTTTTTAAGTGTAAATACTAAGGTAAAAGTCCTGATTTTCAAAGTATATTCGGAATTTGACTATATTTTAATTTTAAAAAGTTTTAATTTATCTTTTTCGAGGAGCGTATAAGTCAATAGGCTTAGGTTAAGAAAAATTGCGCTTACTGTCTTGAATATTAGCGAAGCCCAACATGACCAAGGTATTTGTTGGGCTTTGCTCGTCAAACGCCATTTGACGTGAGAAGAAACTGCTGTTAGAAATGCTACACGAATAAGTCGGCGAAACTAACAACAATTCCTTCTTTCCAAGGAAGACGCTGGGTGTAGCTTGCTTCTGGACAGGGGTATAAGTCAGGAAACCTGACGTTAGTGCCTAACTCCCCACTACCTTCAGATGTGAGATGAGCTTAAACTCTTTATTCCTCCATCACTCTCCCCATTCTTTAATTACAGAAAATAGTGATGAGTAATCATCATCGGCAAATGACATTTTCACGGCTGTTTGCAAGATTTGCCGCACACCTTTAATACTGCTGAGATCCAAACTTCGAGATTTCGCTTCTGAGATAAACAATTCCGTATCTTTGAGCAAGTGTTTTGTGGGGAAATTCGGATCGGCATAATTGCCATCTAACATCCGTTGTAGCTTTTTGTCAAAGGTAGGTGCGTAGAGGGGACTGTCGCGCAAGATTTGCATAAACACATCCACATCGACACCTTGACGCTGGACAAAAGCTAGACTTAGAGCAAAGCTAGTTGTTAGAGAAGCTATTAGTTGATTTAGTGCCAATTTAAGCGCCGCCGCAGATCCCACTGGCCCGATAAGTAAAGGTTCTGTGCCAAAATTTTGGAGTAACTTTAAGTGCCGTTGATATTGTTCTGGCTCGGCCCCTACCATAACACTCAACTTACCAGCTTTTGCTTCTGGGATACTCCCTAATACGGGGGCTTCTAAATACTCACCACCACCCCCAATAACTGCATCTCTAATTTCCTGGCTTTCTGTGGGCGTAATTGTTCCCATTTGAATGATTGTGCGCCCTTCCAGAGTTTGCCAAGCAGTATCTGAAAGCAACACATTATAAATAGCTGGGGCATTAGTCAACATGAGAATTACGCACTCAGCAGCACGAATGGCGTGGCGGGGATGTGTAGCAATTTCAGCCCCAGCTGCTTGTAGTGGTGCTAATTTTTCTGGGGTACGATTGTAGGCAACTAGCTGTATATCTGCGGCTAATAACCTTTGAGCCATTGGTAGTCCCATTAGTCCAGTTCCCAGAAATGCCACCTTCATTTTTTACGTTCCTTTAATACAGCGTCACCGATAGCGATCGCATAGCAACTCTTAGAGAGGCTGCGCCAACGCTTAGAGCGAGTCATTGAGCTTCATAGCCCATTATGAACATCGCATTGTTTGATTTAGATTTAGTGGGGAAGTAGTTATTTGAAATTTAAGATACAATCCTTAATCCCAGTTTTCTTACTCCCTAACTCTGGCAATCAACCACCGGCAGCAAAAGTCAACATAATTATGACTGAAAGTAAAATACCAGGGGTAAGTAGTGTTACTAGCATTAACAGGTCGTGAGTGGACATAATTATTACTTTGGTAGTGTGTTTAACTTTACAGTAATCACTGTTATGCTAGTCTAAATAAGGCTGATACTGCATTCTTAAATAGAGTTTTAACTTTTCTTTCTTTACGCTTACTCTGGCAGAATCAATCCTTTTAATGGTTGAGAAATTTCTGTATTGTCCAGACCTTTGCTCTGAATTAAGACTCCAAAGCCGCCGAGTCCTGTGGGATCTATAAGTTGGTGTAGTGCATCCCGATGCTGTAGTAACTGTGAGAGAGGTTGCTTTTGCTCGGAAAGGGCTGCAATCCGATCGCCTAACCCCAACGCCATCAAAAATAATCCCTGCTGGATAAAACCAATATTCTTTAAATTGCACCGTTCGCCCCAGCGTTCCAAAGCCGTAAAGTCAACATGGGCAGTGATATCCTGTCGCCCAATATTAATATAAGGGTTGTCATGGAAACGATGATGGTAATAACACTGTAGTGTTCCTTGCGATCGCCTGGGATTATAGTAACGGCTGGCGGGGTAGCCATAATCAATTGTTAACACATAGCCACGCTGCAAGCGGTCTGCTACTATACTCAACCAGTCTAGAGCAGCTAAATTAATTTCACTACGGTAGCCATCTGGATATGCACTTTGGGTAAAGTTCATTTCCACTAAGTCTAAATATTCAGCCAGTTGGGGCGTTGAAGGTTCTCCTGTGACTTCTACAAATGATGGGCATGGGGCATGGGGCATGGGGCATGGGGCATTGGTTTCTTTCTCATTCTTATCTGTTGTCACATAAATTTCTCGGAGTTCTCCCGTTTCTAGGATGAATTGATGTACAGAGAACGCATCTACTAACTCGTTAGAGAAAAAGCAGCCTGCGATCGCATTTGGTGGTATCTCCTCTAAATTACACCAACGCACAGGGAAATCTTCTAAGCGTTGCTGCTGTTCTTGTCTTAAAGTTGGGGACTTTTCAACAATGATGTACTCCAGCGCTGTCAAAAAATCTGGGTAGTGCTGTTGATGATATTTAAGGATATGCAAAGCTAGCAATCCTTGACCTGCTCCCATTTCTACCAGAGAAAAGGGTACAGGTTTTCCTAAAATCTCCCACATTTGCAAAAATTGTTCTGCTAGTAACTCGCCAAAGTCAGCACAGAGGTTAGGAGAGGTGAAAAAATCACCACCTTTAAAGCCAATTTTGAGGGCATCGCTGGAATAGTAGCCGTATTCAGGGTGGTATAGTGCCAAATCCATGAATTGGGCGAAAGTAATTCGTTGTTGAGGACTAGTGGTAATATGATTTGCGATCGCTGTACACAGCAAAGCATTGGAATCCATAAAATTTCAGATTTTAGATTGGGGGCTACAGAAAATAAATGCTTACCAACGACGGGCTACACCAACGTCAGTCCAATTAATCGCCTCTAATTGTTAACGCAAAGGCAAGAACCGGACTTGTCTTTCCCATTCTCCTTCTAAGCTACATTCATCTAGCAACAAAATTTCCTCGATCGCTAAACCAACTGAAACACGACGACTGATCTCAAATAAACCAGGCATTGCCAAGCCTGCTTGTAATCGTTCATAAGCAAAAGTTGTCATCGTCGCAACATTATGAGTTAGCACCACACGCCTGTTTTGCGCTGCCCATTCTAATACAGTTGGGTCGGTCTGCTTCAGTCAATCCAACATCCTGAACACGGATAATATCAACATTAATGTTACGACGCAGAACACCACAGATAATCTGATTATTAAAGTTCTCATCAGCCAAGAAACGCAGCATCGTAATTTACCCTTGTGGGTTGCGTCTTGCTAAAAGGCGATCGCGCACTCCAATAGGGTTAAAACGCTTTTCAGCTTCCTGCTGAACTTTCGTGGCAAGTCTTTGACGCTCTAGAAGGTAGGTATCAACCTCACCTTGGTGTTGTAAGTAATAACCAATCACCAAATAGATATCCCAAAGATGAAGCGATGGGTACTGTTCTCTGATCTCTTCTGCTGTAGCCCCTTCAAGGAAAGCTGTAACAACTGTATCTAAAGTGATGCGAGTTTTGCTAATTCTAACAACACCATTTGCATCAGTTACAAGGGGAATCGGGGTAACAGTAGGAATAAGTAGCATTTTAATATCTGAGCACTGCTGTTTTCCTATGGTCAGTATAAGCCAAATCTAGAAGCAATTATCTAGATTAATAGAAGGCAATTTGCTACTTAACGCGATGTGCAACTTATTCTTGAAACCCCACTTCCATTCCTCTCCCCGAAAGGTCGAGAGCCTTTGATTCTTGCTCCCCTTCCCTTGTAGGGAAGGGGTTGGGGGTTAGGTCTGAGAGAAAGTCGCACACGGCATTACTTAAACACTCACCAACGATACCAGCACACCATTGGGATCGCGGACACGAGCAATCATTTGTCCCCCAGGCTGGCTTTTAGGGGCATCTAGTGTTTTTGCACCAGCACCGATCGCTCTCATGTAAGCACTGCCAACATCGGGGGTAATAAATGATATCTGAATTAATGGCGGTGGTTGTGTGGGATCGTTGGCATGAAAGCCACCAGGAAATAATTTCTGTGCTTCGCTACTTGAAGAGAAAGCTAATGTAGTGCTGCCAGTTTCGATTTCCGCCCAGATAGATTGTCCTTTATCCTGGAGAGTGCGACGAACCAGACCAAAAGCTTTTTCGTAAAACTCAACCGTTTTAACTACATCGTCTACCCAGATGACCGTATAACCAAATTTCATAATTCTTTCTCCTTATCTAGAAAAAATTGAGAGTTTGAAACCCACGAAGGCGGTCACTGAGCCTGTCGAAGTGTGGGTAAAGCCTTGTATAGAAGCGGTTTCTAACCACCCTTTTAACTACGAATGACAAATGACGAATTATTTTAGCTCTCCAAAATATTACGATCTGTTGCTAGAGTTTGCGCCCCTGTTTGCATCATTTCTATATCTGATGGCGACCAATCATGAGGCCCTTGACAGTAATGTGCTACTAGCAATCCCCATAATCCTCTAGGGATGACAATTGGTACAACCAAGTTAGCGCGAACTTGCAAATTGCGGAGAAAATCTCGGTGACAAGGCTGGATTGGTTCTAATTCAATATCAGCGATCGCCTTTACCCGTCCTGCTAAGTATAAACCAGCATACTCGTTGTTAAAACAATCATCTGGGCCAGTGGAACCAAGTATTGAAAATTCTTTAGAACTCAAAGATTCAAAAGTCACTTGTCCTTCCCACTGACTGTAAAAATAATACAACACTACCCGATCAACCTGAAGCGATTCTCTGAGTTGATTTGTTGTTTGCCGGACTAACTCATTTTGCTCTATTGACCTGACAAGGCGATCAAGCAATTTTTGCAAACCCTGCTCGCGGCGATCGTTGCTATGGTTAAATTCGGAGTGAGGATGAATTTGCACGGTTTTAAAATTACGACTAGGTAAATGCTGCCGGATTTATATGGTAATTTATTAGACCTTATTTAAATACATTTTTGTATTTATAGCAGCAATTCAATTTTAACGAAACATAATTGTAGTCAACCTTTTTAGGAAATTTAAAATAAATTATTAAGAAACTACAATTTTTAATTCTTACCAAAAATAATTCAAAATTATAAATTTAGTATTAAGGATTTTGGAAATTTACAAATAATATGTTTTGTCTTTCCCTAGCTTGAGGCAATAAATATACTTCAAACTCTAATGTAACAATTTAGTTTGTATTCCTCGTTACAGATATTTGAGGATGTTTGAAAAATCCTTTTCATGGTAGCAAAACGTTTTAGATTCCTCTAAATCCCCCGCTTTAATTCCGGGTTCTTCCCTTTTGAAGCTACCGTGTATACACAATTCTGAAATAGCTGATTAACCAAGGTTTTACCCCACCCTAACCCTCCTCTTGCAAAGGGGAGGGAACAAGATTTTCCGGTTTCCCCCCTTTGCAAGGGGGGATTAAGGGGGGTAATTCGCGCTTCTACAGCGTCTACTTTTGCGTAAGTTCTATTTTTGAGTTTCCAAACATTGGGGCAAAGGTACGGTAAGCTGACAATGCTGCTTCTTTAACCGTTGCATTCACAATCGGAAAGGTAGTGAGGATGTAGCTAAATTCATCTTCAGTTAAGCCGTAAAGATGTGCTACCATTCCATCGAGTTCTGCGCGGAGTTTGGCGCGTTCTGCTTCGTCGGTAACGCCTTGTTGATGGGAACCTAGACCGACTTCTTGCGCGAGTTCATCAAATTCTGGTGTGGTGCAGATGAGTTTGGCGGCGCGTTGTACAATATCGTTGAAGTTGCGATCGTTTTTTGTTAAACGTAGTACGGATAACTGGTAAATGTAAAACATATTTATATTGGCAGATACCATTTGCCGAGCATAGAAATCAAGTGTAAATGAATTGAAAATAGCTTGAGCAAAAACTATTTCGCAACTTGATATCATAGTCATTCCAGAAATAACTAAAACCGAATTGCCACAAAATACATTTTTTGGTATTTCTCCTATGATAAGTGTTCTAGCATCAGTATTCCTAGCTATAGCTCTAAACCCTAAGCGGTAGCTTTGATAATCTAAATATTGACCTGTATCACTTTCATTTCGTCCTAATAAAGCTTTCCTGCCTTCTTGTTCATCCACCCAATATTTTGGTTCAGCATGTAGATGAGTGAACTGATGAATCATCTTGCCTTCATATAATGACAATCTTCCTTTAACAGGCTGTTGTTTGAATAAATGACTATCATTGCTTTTTAATATATTTCTCAAAAATATATCCTAAAACATCAGGATTTATCTCATCATCTTTACCTTCCGGCGTATCATCCAGATTCCAAGAATAACGCCCAAATAAATCTAGAACTTGCTCAAACGCCTTATCAACTATAGAAATTTGATATTTATCTTCAATATGATGCTTGAGAAATAATCCACCATTCAGGTATTTAACCTTTCCTACCAATTCTTGTACAGATAAATCGCGTTCAATCTCATGTTTAGCAAAACTTTCAAAAAACAAAGCCTTGAGAAATTCACCATAAAAATGATTTTCAGGTTTTTGTCTTGAGGGTTTAGACCAACCTAATTCTTCTATAAATAAATCACTAAATTGAAAGTTATATAGTAAATCGCGTGTTCTTTTAAAATTGAGTGACATAATTTACCATACTTGGGAAATAAAAACCAAACATGGTAAATTTGCCACTCAGAAAATAAATCTGTGGCTCTAAAAATTAAGTCCGCGCTGGCGGACTTCAAGAAACCTTGTTTATAGGAGTTAAATTTTTACCATGCTTTTTATACTTTATAAATCCTTTACATTTAATTAGGCTGAGAAATTATACGTAAAAATTATCAATTTCTCTAAACGTCGGCTTTATTTGTTTGTCCGTGATTTTTTATTGTCAAGTATATTTGCTGATTACTTTATCAAAACGCCTAATTGCTTTATAAAAAGGTCTGTTTACTTTCTCAAAACACTGAAATGCTTTCTAAAAATAAGCTTTTACTTATTCAAACCCCAGTTTGCTTTCTCATTTCAGTGTTTTCCGCAAGCAAAATGAGCTTTTACTTATTCAAATCCCAGTTTGCTTTCTCATTTTGGTGTTTTCCGCAAGCAAAATAAGCTTTTACTTATTCAAACCCCAGTTTGCTTTCTCATTTCGGTGTTTTCCGCAAGCAAAATAAACTTTTACTTTCTCAAACCCCAGTTTGCTTTCTCATTTCGGTGTTTTACGTAATATAACAAAGACGCGATGAATCGCCGTCTCTACAAAGGGCTAATTATTGTAGAGACGGCGATTCATCGCGTCTTCAAAGATTTATCGCGTCTTCAAAAATTATAAAAAAAAGAGCAGTTGCATAATACAACTCCTCTAAAAAATACTTAGATAGATATTTACTCTACCTATCCACAGACCCCATGATTACGTCAACACTACCGAGAATAACCACAATATCTGCAACCTTCATGCCGCGTAGTAAATGTGGAACAATTTGGAGGTTGTTAAAATCTGCGGCGCGAATCTTCCAACGTGCAGGGAAGACATTATCATCGCCAACCAAATAAATTCCCAATTCACCTTTGCCACTTTCGACACGGGCATAGATTTCACCTTTGGGCATCTTGAAAGTGGGGGAAACTTTTTTACCGATGAATTGGTAATCAAAAGCGTCCCACTCAGATTTTTTACCTGCGGCTAAACGTTTTGCTTCCAGATTTTCGTAAGGGCCGCCAGGAAGTCCTTTAACTGCTTGGCGAATAATCTTCACAGATTCGCGCATTTCCCGCATCCGCACTACATAACGGGCAAAGCAATCACCGGCAGTTTCCCACTGTACATCCCAGTCGAAATCGTCGTAGCATTCGTAATGGTCAACTTTCCGCAAATCCCATTGCACACCAGAAGCGCGTAACATTGGGCCAGAAAGTCCCCAGTTAATTGCTTCTTCACGAGTGATAGTCCCAATACCCTCAACACGTCGCCGGAAGATGGGGTTATCTGTTACCAAGCGTTCATACTCATCAATTTTGGGCAATAGGTATTCGCAGAATTCCAGACATTTATCTACCCAACCATAAGGTAAATCGGCTGCTACTCCACCAACGCGGAAGTAGTTGTTATTCACCATCCGATAACCTGTAGCAGCTTCCCACAAATCATAAATCATCTCCCGTTCCCGGAACTGGTAGAAGAAGGGAGTTTGAGCGCCTACGTCAGCGAGGAAGGGGCCAAACCATAGCAAGTGGTTAGCAATGCGGTTCAACTCCAGCATGATGACGCGGATATAGCTAGCGCGTTTGGGGACAGCGACACCTGCAAGCTTTTCTGGGGCGTTAACAGTGACAGCTTCGTTGAACATTCCCGCAGCGTAGTCCCAGCGACTAACGTAAGGAACGTACATTACATTAGTGCGGTTCTCAGCAATTTTTTCCATTCCCCGGTGCAAATAGCCGATGACCGGTTCACAGTCAACGACATCCTCGCCATCCAGAGTCATGATTAGCCGCAGAACCCCGTGCATTGAGGGGTGGTGTGGCCCCATATTTAGCACCATCGGTTCAGTGCGGGTTTCTAGTCTGGTCATAGATTTCGTGTTCTCCTATTGTGTTCGTGTAGCGTGCTAAAGGCAAAATTTTGAATTGAACCGCGTAGATGCCAACCAGACCCGATTTATCTAGTCTGCCAAGCCAAAGTTAAGCTTGCAGGAACAATACTTTTAAGAAAACTGCCCGTTAAGGCGTTTATAATGTATTGCCCATACAGGGGTATGTTGGAGAGGGAGTGACAGAGGAGGGACTTTACTTGATGTTTAATTTTGTTGCACTTCTTCAACTATTATATGGAAGCTTGATCTGCACTTAATTAAGGCATCGGATTTTTTTATAAGGAAGATGCGGAGAATGGGGGAGGCGGTGAAACTAGGAACCCAGCCTACCCTTGTTTACGGGAATGGGAACGGCGAAGCCAAGGCTGGGTGGTTCACATTACCTTAACAAAGCAGCAAAAGGACAAGAACTGGCTGGCAAGTTTGTAGTTGCGAGTTCTTTTCTTTTTGTGAAAATTTGCTTGATGAAAGCCCAGAACTTTTGATATAGAGAAGCAGGAGGTTGTATTCCACCTTCTGCTTGTTTTGACTGAGACAAATTTGCTAATTTGCCACCAGATGTCAATTTGTCTAGAAAGTTATTATTGTCGTAATAGTGTTCTAAAGACAAAATTTTGAGATCATCTGTGATATGAACGACACTTATGCCAATAACCTCAATCATCTGGCCAGTAGGTGCATAATCTTTATATGCACCATGAAAATATCCCCAGTGTCGCCATTTGAAAGTAATGGTTGGTGGTGTTGAATAAATTTCCACTACTTCCCACAAGAAACCATCAGGAAATGCTGTATGAAATAGATTGGTTGAGGTTTCAAAATTTTCCTCAGAAGCTCGATAATGTTGTGTATTACCAATCAACAGTTTATAAGTACCTGATTGCACTAAATCTGCAACTGTGTATTCAGTTCCACCATTGGTACTCATGCGAAACTTGTCTTGGACAATAGTCAACCATTCAGCAGGATTGGTTTTGAAATTTGCTTCAACATCAAAACTTCGCACTAAATTTTGTACAAGTGCTGCTAGTGAACCTTGAGGGTGATTGTATTTACTTTCACTGGCTAGCTTTTCATTAGAACGAGTATAATCTGGTTTTTTACCATAGCGCCATTGAACATTCTGACTATATTGCAGAACTGTATCTCTGTTCTGTACCCAAAGGGGAAGATTATTGTTGTCAATTGAACTCATAAATACCTCTGCTGAAATGTGACTGTGAAACAACTGTCAATACCGATACACACTCAGATTTCGCAGTGATAACCCCTCTAATTTGGCAGTAGTAACCTATACAGTTTTGAGTACAAGTTTAAGAAATAATCAACTGTGGTATTAGAACTGCCTGTCATTACATCTACGACAATAATTGCACTTTGAAGCCAGTCAACACCAGGGAAGTTCTGGAAGTTAACGAATTTCAAGTAAATTTTGATAAAACAATATAGTGAAAGCTTTTGTTAGCAATGCTTTCAGGATTATCAACAAACAACAGCATTGTGATTGGCGAGGTTAATTACAATCACAAAAGATCCTGAACTTCAGGATTTTTATATGCATCTCTAGCTAGTGCTTTGAGAAATAGGCAACGAATGAAACAGACATCTCGTTACTTCATAGCCGATTCTGTATTATGTGTTTCTTGCGAGTAATTACACCCTAATGAATCAGCAGCAGTCAAGAAGTAAACGTGGAGTCATACTAACAACATTAGGATGGCAGCGACTCCAAGAGGCGCAACGAAGCTGGGAGAATGAGAAAAATTTTGGTGTCGCTTATACTATTGAAGCCTTAAGCGATCGCACAGGGTTAGATCCATCCACAGTTTCTAAGGTGACGGATCGGGAAGCCGGGGTGGATAGGCGCACTTTAGAAAGGTTTTTCAGGGCTTTTGATTTGGAATTGCACAAAAATGATTATGCCAAGCCAGAAGTTGTATCGGTTAAGCAGCAAGAAATCATCACTTACTCAAATCAAAATTGGGGTGAAGCCCCTGATGTGTCAGTATTCTATGGGCGCACGCAAGAATTACAGCAACTAGAAAAATGGATAATTAGCGATCGCTGTCGTTTAATTACACTCATTGGGCTTGGTAGTATTGGTAAAACTACTTTGTCAGTCAAATTAGCTCAACAACTGCGAGAACAGTTTGATTATGTAATATGGCAAAGTCTTCTCAATGCTCCGCCACTTTTAGAAATGCTAGCAACCCTAGTACAATTTTTGTCTAATGGCGAAGAAACAGATTTACCAAAAAACATTCCCTACAGAATTAATCGCCTACTTGAATATCTGCGTTCATCACGTTGTCTTGTAGTTCTCGATAACGCCGAATCGATTGATTTTTCAAGGTGGTAATTATGCAGGTTTATATCGGGAAGACTATGAAGGCTATGGCGAACTTTTTCGCCAGATAGGAGAAGTTAATCATCAAAGTTGCTTATTACTCACTTCCCGAGAAAAGCCTCAAGAACTTGCAGCGATTGAAAGTAGCCAAGGACTTGTTCGTTCTTTACAAATTACGGGTTTGACAATCTCAGAAATCCAAGAAATTTTTAGAGGGAAAGGAGTTACAGGGGGTACAGATGCGGACTGGGAAAAATTAATTATTAACTATGCAGGAAATCCGCTTTATTTTAAAATTATTGCTACAACAGTTTTAGATTTATTTAATGGAAATATTTCTGAGTTTATATCTCAATATCCAGGAGTATTTGGAAACATTCGCCTGTTAATGGAACAGCATTTTCAGCGTTTAACTGAATTAGAACAATCATTAATATATTGGCTAGCTATCAATCGGGAGCCAGTTGGCATCACAGAATTAAAAGAAGATATTTTAGATTCAAGCACTACATCAAAGCTATTAGAAACAATAGAATCTCTCTTAAGACGCTCTCTAATTGAGAAAGCTACACCTTCGCTGATTGCAAAACATGGCAATTGCTTCACGCTACAACCAGTAGTTATGGAGTACGTAACTATGAAATTCATTGATCGAGTTTGTCAAGAGCTTGTCAAAGGAGCTGACTTTTCACGGGATCTCGAAAACCTCTCTCCTGCGAGGAGAAAGGCTTTGAATTCTCCCCCTTCCCTTGTAGGGAAGGGGGCCGGGGGGTTAGGTTCCGCGTTAGCTTTTCCACATGACGTGAAAAGTCAGGTCAAAGGAGAGGTTTCATTATTCAAAAGTTTTGCTTTAATCAAAGCAACATCACCTGATTATGTCAAAGATAGTCAAATTCGGCTGATTCTCAAACCTATTATCAATAATTTATGCTTGCTACTAGGAAATTCCAACCAAATTACAGCACAACTTACTAATATTCTCAACCAATTTCGCGGACAGTCTCCTTACATAACTGGCTACATGGCAGGTAATACGATTAATCTACTTGGTCAGTTGTCAGCAAAAATCAGTAATCAAGATTTTTCTCATCTGACGATTTGGCAAGCTGACCTCCAGAATTATATATTAAATCATGTCAATTTTGAAAATAGCAATTTCGCTAAATCAGTTTTTACTGAAACCTTTGGTATTATTTTTGGTCTAGCATTTAGTCCCGACGATGCACTTTTAGCAACGGGAAGTATTGATGGTGAAATTTGCTTGTGGCGATGGCGGGAGAATCAGCAACTTTTGAATTTTCAAGGGCATAGCAATATAGTAATGTCTCTTGCTTTTAGTCCAGATGGTCAAAAACTTGCCAGTACTAGTGTAGACAGAACTGTTAAATTGTGGGATGTTACTACGGGTGAATGTCTATTGACCTTACCCTCAAATTATGGGGTAATAGTTGGAAATATTATCTTTAGCCGAGACGGGAAAAAGCTGTTTACTTGTACAGAAAAGCAGATATTATTCTGGGATATTGAAATAGGTAACTGTGTCTTAGCTATCGAACACAGCAACCGAATTACTTCAATCACTTACGAACCTCAACGTCATATTCTCGCTTCTGCTTGTTTAGATGGTACTGTAAATATCTGGGATGTAAATACAGGTAAATGTCTAAAAACTGTTCAGGGAGAAAGTGGAGCAGTTTTGTCAATCGCCTTTACTAGTGATAGTAAGCTTTTGGCTAGTAGTGTAAAAGCTAAAGTTATCAGCATTTGGGATGTAAATACTAGCAAGCCTATTCAAACATTACAAGAGCATAGTAACTATATTTCATTGGTTGCTTTTAGCCGTGATGGTCAAACTTTAGCAAGTAGCGGCAGTGGCAATAGAACCGTAAATATTTGGGATATTAAAACGGGAAGATATTTACAAACTTTAGCAGGACATATCTCAGCAATTAACAGTCTTACTTTTAGCAATTTTGGGAATTTAGTAACTGGCAGTGTAGACCGGACAGTAAAGCTTTGGGATGTTGTAAATGGCAAATGTTTGAAAACTTGGCGGGGACGAACTGACTTTGTAAATTCAGTGGAATTTAGTAGTAATGGTGAAATTATTGTTAGTGGTAGCCAACATACTATTGCTCTTTGGAATGTGAGTACAGGCGAGTGTATCCAAGCCTTTTATGATTATCAAGATTGGCTGAATTGTGCAGCTTTAAGCCCTAATGGACAAATACTAGCTTGTGGCAATATAGGTAATGTCAATAGCATTATTAGACTTTGGCAAGTTAACCAACTGGGTAATTTTAGCCAACTTCCAGATAAAATATTACAAGGTCATACAGATAGTATTTGGTCAATTGCCTTTAGTCCAGATAGCAAAATCTTAGCGAGTGGTAGTAGCGATCGCACCGTCAAACTTTGGGATTGTCAAACTGGTCAATGTCTCTCTACCTTTGTGGGGCATACTGGTGCAGTTCTTTCTGTTGCCTTTAGTCCCGATGGACGGACAATTGCCAGTTGTAGCGGTCATTCGACAATCAAACTTTGGGATCTTGAAAGTAAAGAATGTTACCAAAATAGAAAGGAACCCGCAGGTTATATTATTGCTTTTAGTCCCAATGGTCATCTTTTGGCTAGCGCGAATACTATGGGCATCGTCAAGCTGTGGAACATCAAAACTGGTGAGTGTTGTACTACTTTTGGCAGACATGGGCAAGCTGTAATTTCAATTGCCTTTAGTGCCGATGGAGAAACCTTAGCTAGCGGCAGTAAAGATGGTACTGTCAAGCTCTGGGATATGAAAAATGATGAGTGCATCAAAACATTTTTAGCTGATATCGGTTCAGTATGGTCATTGGCTTTTAGTCCCAATGGTTTGCTAGCTTGTGGTGGCAATGCTGAAACGATCAAGCTTTATGATCCTAATACAGATAATTGCCTGAAAACATTAAAAAGCGATCGCCCCTACGAAGGCATAAATATTAAAGGGGTTACAGGTTTAAGAACTGCGATGATTGCCAATCTCAAAGCGCTGGGAGCAATAAGCCTGTGAAGTCGCTCGTACTTAGTATCTCATACCAATTCTGTATGAAGATGCGTTAAACCATGTTTAAGTACAAGAAAGGAAAACGAACCGCAAAGGACGCAAAGGACACAAAGTAAAGAAAGAAGTTAAAAGGATTTGGCGCAGCCTCACAAAGAAATGGTATTAGTGGTTTAAAAACTATTTTTAATTAGGAACACACAAAGACACAAACAAAAGAATACATAATTAAAGTTCATCTGTGGTTTTGTGCCCTAAGTCTCATGAATCGTCAGCTAGCTATTGAAGAACCGATATTTTCTCATCTACCAGTGTTACCGCAAGAAGTAATTGCAGGTCTAGCGGTATCTTCCGGAGGTCATTATCTTGATACGACGGTAGGCGGTGGAGGTCACAGCCGTTTGATTTTAGCAGCTGCACCAGATGTAAAATTAACGGCAATTGACCAAGATGAGGATGCTTTAACAGCAGCGAGGAAAGAATTGGCAGAGTTTGGCGACCGCGTACAATTTATTTACAGCAATTTTGCTGACTATGAGTTTCCCCCTAACACTTTCGATGGTATTTTAGCCGATTTAGGGGTGAGTTCTTACCATTTAGACCAAGCAGAAAGGGGTTTTAGCTTTCGCCAAGCTGCAAATTTAGATATGCGAATGGATCGAGGGCGATCGCTAACTGCTGCTGATGTGATTAATAATTGGGATGAAGCCGAATTAGCTGATATTTTCTTTAAGTACGGTGAAGAGAGATTATCGCGGCGCATTGCTCGTCGTATTGTAGAACGGCGACCGTTGCACACGACTACAGAATTAGCTGAAGCGATCGCTTCTTCTGTTCCTCCCAAATATCGTTATGGTAGAATTCACCCCGCTACCCGGGTTTTTCAAGCTCTGCGAATTGTCGTCAACGATGAGTTAAAATCCCTAGAAACCTTTTTAGATAAAGCACCAAATGCCCTTGTTCCTGGTGGCAGAATTGCAATTATTAGTTTTCACAGCCTAGAAGATCGCCCGGTGAAGCATGGTTTAAGAAATTCACCTTTATTAAAAGTTTTGACAAAAAAGCCAATTATTGCTCAAGAAGAGGAAATTAGTAAGAATCCGCGATCGCGATCGGCCAAACTGAGGATAGCAGAAAAGCTGCTGTAAGCCTTAAACTGCTCCATCTTGTGGCTCAGAACTGCTGCGAATACGCTCAATGAACTGAGGATAATTTTCTAAATCTTGTTCTGACTGTAACGGTGGCATTTCAATCCAATTACCTTCGAGATGCAGCTTATCCACATAAGCGTAGAAGGCTTCTTGATCTTCCCGGTGAGCAAGAACGTAATCATGTAGCTCTTTCTGACTCATTGCATGAAAATTAGGCTTGCTCATCCTATATATCTCCATTTCCCGTTAGGGTATATCTCTATAATATTTTCCTCACCTGCCAAGAAGAATAGATTTTTTGTCCGTTCATCCATAGGAACGATATTAATAGGCAAGTAAAGCTTAGTAAATCAAATGAATTTTCAATAACCTGCGATCGCGTTCTGCAAAACTGAGGATAGCCCAAAAGCTGCTGTCACTACAATGCAGTGTTAAACTACTCCATCTCAACGATCTGCTAATCTAGCGTTGTTGAAGAGTTAAAAAATAATAAATGGAAATTAGTAATCTGTTTACAGCAGGTGGCGTGGTTATGTGGCCTCTGCTGGCGTTCTCTTTGTTAGGGGTGGCGCTGATTATCGAGCGGATCATCTTTTGGGTAAGAATAAATAATCGGCAAAATAAGGTAGTGCGAGAGGTGTTACAGCTTTATCGCCTTGATAATGTAGTTAGTGCTTTAGATAAGTTGCAGAAAAATGCTGATTTACCCATTGCTCGAATTTTTTTAGCAGCTTTAGAATTGGAGGAGCCGACACCAGAGGAATTTCGTTTGGCATTAGAAAGCGAAGCACAAGCCGAAATTCCTTTACTCAAGCGATCGCAAAATATTTTTGAGACAATTATTGGTCTTGCGCCCCTATTAGGACTTTTAGGAACTGTATTAGGATTAATTAACTCCTTTGCTTCTCTAAATATCGGAGATGTGGGAGGTAGTAAAACAACAGGTGTAACATCTGGAATTAGTGAAGCTTTGGTATCCACAGCATCAGGGTTGGTAGTAGCAATCTTTACACTTCTATTTGCTAATACCTTCCGGGGACTCTACCAGCGACAGATTGCCTGGATTCAAGAATATGGCGGACAGTTAGAATTACTCTACCGCCGTCGCTATGAAAAAGGAGATAAATCATATCTGCCGAATAGATGAAGCAAAACTGGGTAATTGTCAATTAGTAATCGGTAGTTAGGATTAGTTCATTATTTGTTACCGATTTTGCTCTAAAACTTTTTAACTCTAATAGTATTCTAAAATGACTAATAGCTTTGTTCGCTACAGTTATTGAGGAAATATTTCATGATTATTTGGGTAAATGAGCAAATTGATCCGTCTGGGATGATTCATGCCTGTATTGCCACTTGTAATGAATCTCAAGCTAAAGAGTGTCATGATTCCTTTCAGAATAATTTGACCGAGAGGCAAAAGGCAGCAGGTTGGGTAGCGCAATTGCGGACAGTTGATTCTTGGGATGAAGTGCCGGTGAATTCTTTAAAACTCAATTAACTGAGTGCTATAGAAATTAGCCTGTATAGCTGAAGTACCTCCTGGCAGACATAATTACTTTTGTCATTTTCTGCTTACTCCAACCTGCTTTGCTTTTTTGGGATTTTGCTCGAACATATTTCATCTGCGTAGGTGTAGCCCGCCATAGGCATCGCTTGTCTACCACACGCTGTATCTATGCCAATTCCGAGAGCGATCGCAGCAAATTCTATGAGAACAGGTTAATAAAGGATAAAATTCAGATTAAATTTTTCAAATTATTATTAACTACTTCTAAAAAAAGTAACATATTATAGGGAAATGATGATTTTTCTTAACTTTTAAGAGGTATCATCTATAGCGTAGATTAAATTAAAAAATTTGTATAAGCCGAATCAATTTAGTGAACTATCCCAAAGTTTACACTTCGGAGGAAGCCTGTCCCATTAATTTAGTTGGCGAAACAGGACAAGCGGTTCAAATTTCCATTCATCCTCCCAGTCAATATATCTGTGCCAACTGCGAACGGATATTACCAGATTGGAAACGGCAGCCATTTTTACGAGTAGTGATTGTATTACAGCAATCGCGTTATCAATTAGTCGAAAAGACGGCAGAAGTAGAGTCAGAGAAAGAACGCTTACGAGAAAAGTTTATGAGATTTGGCTGTGATTTAGCATTTAATTTGCGCGATCGCGGCTATTTAACTGATCTGATTGACCCTCGTACAGGCTATCCCTTGCTTTCTCATCCCGGAGCAATTCCTCACGACGACACAGCAGTTGTCAAAGCTTTGCTCAATTATCCAGTGATTCAAAATCAATGCCGTGTGTTAGTTCATCCCGATTGGGGTGCAGCAGTTTATCCTAGTATTTTGATATCAGAAGCTCCTCCAATTGCGATCGAATGGGTTACAAAAGGTATAGCATCTATGCATGGGTGGAAAGAAATTAATTATTAGTCATTGCAGGGTAAGCGCATCTAATTTTGTAGTTAAACCTGAAGGGGCGACACGCACCTCATATTTCAAGCGCTGCAAAGGTTTGACTGAATTATGGTAAAAAAATATAGTTCAATTATTGTCAAGAAGACCAATAAGCTTGAAAATTTGACCTCCATTGGATCAAACTAAGTTAGAAAATCAACTCTTAGAGTCCAATTGTTGTTTTTAAATCTGCTGATTAATATACTAAAAGATATTAAAAAAGTCAGTATTAATATTTTTTAGCTATTTTCAAGTTTTTATTTATTCTAAATATAGTTATGATGTATTTTTTACCTATAGTTATTAACTATTAACTTTTTATAGACTCCGAATCGCAATTTCCAACCCTTCACATACACGAGTAAGAAAATCTAAATCCAAAGTAGCGATCGCATCACTTGCTTTGTGATAATGTGGATTTCGCAAGAATGCCGTATCTGTCACCATCATTGCCGGATAACCCAAATCCCAGAATGGTGCATGATCGCTAAGTCTGGTTTGAGGAACTATTAAACCTCGATTCGGCACGGGTAGCCATTGACTAGATACGCCAGCTTTGCGAATATTACGGCTCATCCCAATTAAGTCAGGCAATATCCGCAAGTTGCCAATTAAAGCAATAAAATCACCTGTATCTGGGTAAAAACGTTCTAGAGGACGAGGGTAACTTTGGGAACCAGGTGTAGAATCCTTATAGCCCAGCATTTCTAAGGATATCATTAAGCGTAGCTGTTGCTTTTGTTGATGCAACACAGCTGCATAGTCAGCACTACCCAGTAAGCCGTATTCTTCCATATCGAAAGCAACCAACCTTAAGGGATATCTGATAGGTTCAGCAGCAAACTTTCTCGCCAATTCCAGCAACACCGCCACACCTGTAGCATTATCATCAGCCGCAACTGTTCCCGGAACGCCATCATAATGAGCGCCAATTAAAATTGGTAGCAAATTCTTTTTTTGCTCTCTGGCTTGGGATGGTAAATTTAATATCAAGTTATTGCAAGCTTTACCTCTAACTTTAAAGGTGTGGATTTCCACACTCCCCCATTGAGAAAATTGCTGGCGGATGTATTCTTGGACAAAAAAATGTCCAGCCGTTGCCATGTAAGGATCGCGTTCTCGCGCGATCGCACTCAGGGAAGTCTGTAATCGCTCTGTTAAATTCAAATCTTTTAAGTAGTAGCAATAATATGAGAATTTTCAGGCACTCAAAAAAGCAAAGCAAGCATTATTAAGGTTAACTTACCAATTTGCAGATAACTTAAATAGAAGTAGGCGGATATCTAGAATTGAGGCTGCTTGGGCACACCAACCATCTCAATGCTATCCTAGTCTTGCAACTATCTCCTCTAGCTGCACTTCTTAGCTTACTGCCTTAATGATGAGTATTATACATTGAGGTGTTTTTATCTTGTAGCACAAAGCTAGAGGTAGTTCCGCCCAATCATAATAAATATATAAGACACTTTAGGAGAAGAGTAACGCATGGGCAAGGTAGTCGGCATCGACTTGGGTACAACCAACTCAGTAGTCGCCGTTATGGAGGGTGGCAAGCCGGTGGTGATTGCCAATGCAGAAGGAATGCGAACAACCCCCTCCGTAGTTGGCTTCAGCAAAGAAGGTGAAAGGGTGGTTGGGCAAATGGCACGGCGACAAACCGTCCTCAATCCCCAAAATACCTTTTTTGCAGTTAAACGCTTCATTGGGCGGAAGTATGGTGAACTTAATGCAGATTCTAAGCGTGTGCCCTACACCATCCGCAAAGACGAAGTAGGTAATATTAAAATTGCCTGTCCTCGTCTGAATAAAGATTTTGCCCCAGAAGAAATTTCGGCAATGGTGCTGAAGAAATTGGCAGACGATGCTAGTCGCTATTTGGGTGAACCAGTCACAGGGGCAGTGATTACAGTACCCGCCTATTTTAATGATTCTCAACGGCAGGCAACCCGCGATGCTGGCAGAATTGCTGGTTTAGAAGTGCTGCGGATTCTCAATGAACCGACGGCGGCATCTTTGGCTTATGGATTAGATCGGGGTGACACGGAAACTATCTTAGTCTTTGACTTGGGCGGTGGCACTTTTGACGTGTCGATTTTAGAAGTAGGCGATGGGATATTTGAAGTCAAAGCTACTAGTGGCGATACGCAACTTGGTGGGAATGACTTTGACAAAATAATAGTCGATTGGTTAGCAGAGCAATTTCTGGAAGTCGAAGGGGTAGATTTAAGACGCGAGAGACAATCTTTACAACGCCTGATGGAAGCTGCGGAAAAGGCAAAAATTGAACTTTCCTCTGTCAGCGTTACCGATATTAACTTACCTTTTATTGCTGCCGATCAGGAAGGCCCCAAACATCTGGAAACTCGTCTAACGCGTTCCCAGTTTGAAGGCTTATGTGGTGATTTAGTAGGGCGCTTACGGACACCCGTGAAACGCGCCCTCAAAGATGCCGGACTTTCACCTAGAGATATTGAAGAAGTTGTGTTAGTTGGCGGTTCTACACGAATGCCAATGGTAAAGCAGCTTGTGCGCGACTTAATTGGCACAGAACCCAACGAGAATGTCAATCCCGATGAAGTCGTGGGAGTAGGCGCAGCAATTCAAGCCGGAATTCTGGCAGGTGAACTCAAAGATGTGCTGCTTTTGGATGTTACACCCCTATCTATGGGATTGGAAACCATCGGCGGCGTGATGAAAAAACTTATTCCCCGCAATACGACAATTCCAGTCCGCCGTTCTGACATTTTTTCTACGTCTGAAAATAACCAAAACACTGTAGAAATTCACGTAGTTCAGGGCGAACGGGAAATGGCAGCAAACAACAAGTCTTTAGGGCGGTTCAAGCTCTATGGCATCCCACCAGCGCCACGAGGAATTCCTCAAGTTCAAGTGTCATTTGATATTGATGCTAATGGTATTTTACAGGTAACAGCCTTAGATAGAACCACTGGGCGAGAACAGAGTATCACCATTCAAGGCGCTTCCACCTTGAACGAGTCGGAAGTGAATCGAATGATTCAAGACGCTCAGAAATACGCCGATGTCGATCGCGAACGTAAAGAGAGAATAGAAAAGCGGACTCGTTCTGAGGCGTTGATTTTCCAAGCAGAACGACAACTTAGAGAAGTCGCACTGGAATTTGGTATGCAGTTTGCCCGCAGCCGCCGCCAAAGAATTGATAATATTTGCCGACAACTAAAAGAAAGTCTTCAGGAAAATAGCGATCGCGGTATCGATCAAGCCTACGCCGACTTGCAAGATGCTCTCTATGAGCTAAATCGGGAAGTCCGCCAGACTTATGCTGAAGATGAAGACGATGACTTGTTTGGGACTATCCGTGACATCTTTACTGGCGGTGATAAAGAACGAGAACGCGAATCTCCCAGAGATACATATCGAGAACGCGACTCATACAGTAAAGACTATGGCAAAGATTACGGTAAAGACTATGACAGAGATTATAGCCGCGATAATCGTTCTTCCTCTTATGAAAGCCGTCCTCCCCGCAAATCCCGCCCCAGCTACCAAGATAACTGGGATGATGAAGAAGACAATGATTGGTTATAAGAAAAGTTAGGAGTTAGAAGTTAGGAGTGAAAAATAAATCTTTCAACTCATAACTCCTAACTCATAACTCCTCTCTCCTAACTCATAATTAATCCAAAATCTAAAATCTAAATTTAAATAACTGAACTATGCAAAATTTGCCGAACTTTCGCGATTACTACGAGATTTTAGGAGTATCTAAAGATGCCTCTGGTGAGGAAATTAAAAAGGTTTATCGGCGGTTAGCAAGGCAATATCATCCCGATCTTAATCCGGGTAACAAAGAATCTGAGGAAAAATTTAAGGATATCGGTGAGGCTTATGAAGTTCTTTCCGATCCAGCCAAGCGATCGCAGTACGACCAGTTTAGCCGCTACTGGAAGCAAAAAGGCTTTGCAGGCAACAAACAAACGCCAAAGGCTAAAACTTGGCAGAGTAATCCTAGCGATCGCAACGGGAATCAGGATGTAGATCCCAGCCAATTCTCCGACTTTGAAAGCTTTATTAATCAAGTTATCGGCGTTAAAAATAAGAGTGCGGCAAATAACTCCAGTAATGGCAATAATAGCGATCCGTTTCGTTCCCCCAGAACAAAAGTTGCCTACACAGTTAACACTCCACCTCGGACAACGCGTCGAGATATAGAAGCCAGATTAACGCTTCCACTAGAAAAAGCTTATCAAGGTGGTAATGAACGGATTCGTTTGGAAGATGGGCGATCGCTAGAAGTTAATATGCCTCCAGGGATGGTAACAGGTCAAACTATTCGTTTACGGAATCAAGGCGTTGGTGGTGGCGATCTATACTTAAAAATTACCGTTGAACCTCATCCATTATTTAAATTAGAAGGTTTAAATATCGTCTGCCAAGTACCTGTTACTCCCAGCGAGGCAGTTTTAGGAGGACAGGTAGAAGCACCTACTCTTGATGGCCCTGTGAAAATGACCACCCCTCCCGGAGTTAGGTCTGGTCAAAAATTTCGACTAGGGAATAAAGGCTATCCCAGTGATGACGGTAAACGTGGCGATCAATTAGTAGAAATTCAAATAGTTACACCGAAAAATATTAGTCAAGAAGAACGAGAACTTTACGAAAAGTTACGGCAAGTTGAAACCTTTAAACCCCGTGCTGATTTAATCCGTTAGGGATAAAGTATGAATCTTAATAAAACGTGAGTTCGACGGAACTAATAAATACAAGAGTGAGAATGCGCCCGACAGTTGTGACAAAGATTAATTGGTGTGGAATCGATAAAGGTAGTTGAGCAAATTCATACATAGCAAGCTTTTTGTGCTTTCCTATCCGTCGAACTCACATGAGGTTAACATCGCACGGTTTTGTAGCCGAGTCAGGAGGGTGACTTCCTCGCTTAGGCATCCATCTAGCAAGTGCCAAAATATTTTCACTACTTCTCGGTAAGTTTTTTACATTTTATCTACAATGACGCTTTAATCAGCCTTTTAGGGAACACTAAACCACAGTGTAACAAAACGGTAGTGACAAAACGCTATCTTATATCGTTTGTTTAAACCTTTTAGATTCATTTTTCCACAAGCTAGACAGAGCCGTTTTTGTCAACAAAATATTGAGCGATCGCTCCCCGTTGCGATTGGCATTATCATTTCAATTGTAGTTTTGTTACTTTGGCAGAATTTACTAATATATCAGCACACTGAGATTACCCATTTAATTGCTCAGGAGGCGGCGGCTGTCAAAACTGGGTTAAGCAGCCGACTTGACGGCCGCATTCTCGCCTTAGAACGGATGGCGAAGCGGTGGGAAGCCAGTGGAGGTACTCTTCGGCCAGTATGGGAAGTTGATGCAGCCAATTATTTGAAGGATATTAAAGGATATCAGGTGATCGAGTGGGTTGATTCCACTGCTCATGTCCGTTGGATTGCTCCTCTAAAAGGGAATGAATCGGCGCTCAATCTAGACTTGAGCCAGAGTGCCCAACCACGAACTGCACTCTTAACCGCTCGCAATATAAAGCAAACAACCTTGACTCGCACCCTAGAACTGACACAAGGTGGCAAGGGCTTTTTGGTATGTGTTCCTTTGTATGTTGGGGAACGTTTCGATGGCTACCTTGTTGGAGTTTTCCAAATACAATCACTCCTTGATCGCATCCTACCAAAACAAGTTACTCAGAATTATCAGATTGCAATTTTTGATGAGGATGAACTCATCTACAGGCATGGATCTGCGTCTCTAGCAGCTTCGACTTGGGCACAGAAGGTAACTATTAATCTGCATGGCATTAGTTGGCAAGTTCAGATTATCCCTAGTTCAGCTTTCTTACAACAAAAGCGATCGCTACTTCCCATACTTGTCCTGATTGGAGGTCTTTTTATTGCGTGGACTTTAGCCTTGACTCTGTATTTTGCTCAAGCTGTGAAATCGCATAGTCGCCGTATTGAGTTCATCAACCAGGAACTCGATCTCAAAATATCTGAACTTCAGCAAACAGAGATTAATCTCCAGTCAACTATGACACTCCAGCAAGCCATCTTTGATAGTGCCAACTACACCATTATCTCCACTGACACCAATGGCACGATTTGCACCTTTAATGCGGCGGCTGAACAATGGTTAGGATATACTGCTGCTGAAGTGATTGGCAAAACAACTCCTGCCATCCTTCACAAACCAGATGAAGTTGTGCAACGAGCCGCAGAGCTATCACAAGAACTCAATCGTCAAATTGCACCAGGGTTTGAGGTTTTTGTTGCGAAAGCACATCTGGGACAAATTGATGAGCGAGAATGGACATACATTGCTAAAGATGGTTCTCGCTTTCCAGTACTGTTGTCGGTAACTGCACTGTACGACCGGACAAATAACCTGAACGGATTTCTAAGTATTGGTACTAACATCACAAGGCGTAAACAAGCTGAACAGTCGCTACAAAAAACGCTACGTGAATTGGAATTTCAGAAATTTGCCCTCGACCAGTCAGCGATCGTTGCAGTCACAGATCATCGCGGAATCATTACCTACGTCAATGATAAGTTCTGTGAACTCTCCCAATACACGAGAGAGGAATTGATTGGACAAACCCATCGATTAATTAAATCTGACTATCATCCACCCGCTTTCTTTAAGCAACTCTGGTCAACAATCGCTACTGGTAAGGTTTGGCGAGGAGAAATTCAAAACCGAGCAAAAGACGGTTCTTCTTATTGGGTTGATACGACGATTGTGCCCTGCCTAGATGATAATGGCAAATCCTTCAAGTATTTAGCAATCCGTTTTGATATCACTCCAATCAAAAAAGCAAAAGAGGAACTGCAAGAAAGCGAAGCAGCTATAAGATCGTTGCATGAAATTACATCTGCCCACTATCTTAATTTTGAGTTGCGCCTTCAAAAGCTACTCACGATGGGATGCCAAGTATTTAATCTGGAGTTTGGGATTTTGGGGCGGGTAGAAAATAGCCGCTATGAAGTGATGGCTGCTCAATCGCCCAATAATACCCTGAAGAGAGGCGATATTTTTGATATTAAACAGACTCTATGCAGTGAAGTTTTAGATACAAATGAACCTCTCACGATTGAACATACAGGAGCTTCTAGATGGCATAACCATGCCGCTTACACTGCATTTGGCATGGAGTCTTACATTGGAACGCGAGTTTTAGTCAGAGATCAAGTTTATAGTACCCTCAGTTTCTCTAGCTATGCTCCTCGTACAGAACAATTCAAATCTGGTCATAAAGAACTGCTCAAGCTAATGGCGCAGTGGATTAGGAGCGAAATCGAGCGCCAGCAGGCAGAGGAGATATTACAAAAGGAACGAGAGTTCCTCAAAGTTCTGCTGGACAATGTGGGAGCAGGGATCGTGGCTTGTAATGCTGATGGCATTTTGACGCTTTCCAACCGAACCTTACAGGAGTGGCACAATTTACCAGAACAACTCATCTCAGCAGAAGAATGGGTGCAGTGCTACGATCTTTATTTGGCTGATGGTAAAACTCCGATGCCAAAGGAGGATAGTCCACTATTTCGAGCTTTGCAAGGAGAGCAAGTCCATGATCTAGAAATGGTGATGATTCCAAAGTATGGGTCAGCACGGACCTTAATCGCAGGTGGACAAGCCATTATCGATGCTCAAGGGCGACAATTAGGTGCAATTTGTGTCCTAAATGATATTAGCGATCGCAAAGCCCTTAAGCAGGAACTAGCCCAAAAACAACAGCTACTAGACGCATTTATTGCTAGTGCGCCTGTTGGGATCACGCTGCTTGATAGCCAATTACGTTTTCTGGTGATCAATGAAGGATTGGCAGAAATTAATGGAGTCTCCGCAGCCGAGCATTTCGGCAAAACACCACGGGAAATTGTCCCTGATTTGGCACCCCAGCAGGAGCAAATATTCCAGCACGTTTTGACTACTGGGGAATCTGTTCTCGATTTTGAAGTTAGTGGAAAAACTGCCAAATTTCCAGGTGTAGAGCGAACTTGGTTAGCTTCTTACTTTCCCATTCAATCTGGAACAAGCCAGCCGATAGGAATTGGAATTATTTTTGTCGAAATTACCGATCGCAAACGAGCCGAGTCAGCCCTACGGGAAAGTGAAGAACGCTGGAAATATGCTCTCGAAGGAAATGGTGACGGGATTTGGGACTGGAATGCCCAAACTAATAAGGTATTTTTCTCTCGACGCTGGAAGGAGATGTTGGGATTTACCGACGATGAAATTGGCAATGATTTAAGCGAATGGGACAAGCGAGTTCATCCTGAAGATAAAGCCAGGGTAGACATCGAGATTGAAAAGCATTTTCGAGGGGAAGTTCCACAGTATGTCAGTGAACACCGCCTTTTGTGTAAGGACAGTACATACAAGTGGATTTTGGATCGCGGCTTGGTTATGAAGCGTAATGAAGACGGTAGTCCTTTGCGGCTACTGGGAACTCATACTGATATCAGCGATCGCAAACGAGCCGAAGCGGAATTGCAGCAAATGAGTACTGCCCTGGAAAACGCAGTCGCAGGGATGTCAAGAATTGATGCACAGGGACGTTACATCGCTGTTAACCGAGTCTACGCTACCATTGCAGGCTATCAACCTGAAGAGATGTTAGGGATGGAGTGGCAACAAACCGTTTATCCTGACGATATTGAACATATGATAGATGCCTATCATCAAATGCTCAGGGATGGCAGAGTAGAAGCTGAAGCCAGAGGAATTAAAAAAGACGGGACTATTTTTTATAAGCAGGTTGTGATGATCTCTGCTTACGATGAACAGCAGCAATTTGTTGGGCAACACTTCTTCATGAAAGATATCACCGATCGCAAGCAGACTCAAGAAGCGCTAAAACAGCAGCTTCTACAAACCGTTCTGCTCAAACAAATCACTCAGCAAATTCGTCAAAGCCTTGACACCAAAAAAATCTTTCAGACGGCTGCCATTCAAATTGGACAAGCATTTAAAGTAGATCGCTGTCTAATTCACTCTTACATTAGCGACCCCAGTCCGCGAATTCCCGCAGTGGCCGAGTATGTTGTTCCTAGTTACAGCTCCATGCTGAAATTTGAGCTTCCCATCGCTGGCAATCCTCATGCCGAGAAAATCATCGCACAGGATGAGGCGGTCGCTTCAAATGATGTGTACGCCGACCCTTTACTCCAAGGAATGCAAACAATTTGTCGAAACCTGGACTTAAAGTCCATGTTAATAGTCCGCACCTCTTATCAAGGAAAAACAAATGGGATCATCGGAATCCAACAGTGCAGCCATTTTCGCGAATGGACTCTAGAAGAAATTGAATTATTGGAAGCAGTTGCAGCGCAAGTGGGTATCGCCTTGGCACAGGCATATTTGTTAGAGCAAGAAACTATGCAACTAGAAGAACTCACCTGGAAAAACTGGGCCTTGAAGCAGGCAAAACTGGAAGCAGAAGCTGCAAATCGGGCCAAAAGTGAATTTTTGGCGATGATGAGCCACGAAATTCGCACTCCAATGAATGCCATTATCGGGATGACAGGGCTGCTGCTAGATATGGGACTCGCTCCCGAACAACACGATTTTGTAGAAATTATCCGCAGTAGCAGTGATTCCTTGCTGACTATCATCAATGATATTTTGGACTTCTCGAAGATTGAGTCCGGTAAATTAGATTTAGAGGAATATCCTTTCAACCTCCGCTATTGCATAGAAGAAGCTTTAGATTTATTAGCTCCTCAAGCTGCGGCTAAAAATCTAAATTTAGCTTACCTAATTGATGCCCAAACCCCAAGCACCATCATCAAAGATGTGACGCGAGTCCGACAAATTCTAGTCAATTTGATAGGTAATGCCATCAAATTCACCGCAGTTGGGGAAATTGTAATTTCTGTAACGGTCAAACAAGTAATCAGCAAAGACGAATACGAAATTCAATTTGCTGTTAAAGATACAGGCATTGGCATACCCCAAGAACAGATGGAGCGACTATTTAAGCCTTTTAGCCAAGTCGATGCCTCAATGACTCGCCAATATGGCGGTACTGGATTGGGTTTAGCAATTAGTAAGCGCTTATGTGAAATGATGGGTGGCAGCGTGTGGGTTGAGAGTTCTGTGGGAGTTGGCTCAACATTTTATTTCACACTACTTGCTCACTCAACTTCTAGTAGCGAAAACATTGACCTTGGGGTTGTTCAACCAAATTTAATCGGAAAACGCCTGTTAGTGGTCGATGACAATGCTACTAACCGACAATTGATTAGCCTACAAGCCGCTAATTGGGGAATGTTGGTTCACTCACTGGAGTCAGGTTTGTCAGCTTTGGAATTGATTAATTCAGGTGAACAATTTGATATCGCCGTTTTAGATATGCGGATGCCAGATATAAACGGTTTAACTCTGGCAGAACATATTCGCTCCTTAGCAAGCTGTCAAAACCTGCCTTTAGTAATGCTGAGTGACGTTGAAAGATTAATCCAGAAAGAGCATGAAGAAAAACTAGGCTTAGTTGCTATCTTAAGTAAACCAATAAAGCGATCGCAGCTTCATAACATATTCATCCATACCTTATGCAACGAAAAAATTTTTATATCACCAACGAAATCATTTCCACCAACATTTTATTCTCAGCTGAGTGAAAAGCTGCCATTACGGATTCTCTTAGTGGAAGATGTTTCTTTAAATCAGAAGGTAGCCCTACTCATGTTAGAGCGGATAGGCTATCGTGCTGACACTGCGAATAATGGATTAGAAGTGCTGTTAGCTTTACGCCAACAATCCTATGATTTAGTCTTCATGGATGTGCAAATGCCAGAAATGGACGGGTTGGAAGCTACTCGGAGAATTTGCCAGGAATGGCCAGACAACAGCCGACCTTGGATTATTGCCATGACCGCTCATGCCATGCAAGGCGACAGAGAAGAATGCCTTAGTGCCGGGATGAATGATTACATTAGCAAACCTATCCGTATGGAAGCTCTCGTCGAAGCTTTCAAAAACTATCAAATTTTGCAGCCATCAGCTAATGAAAATCAAAACTTAAAGGTTTTTGTTAAAAAGGATGAGCAAGGTTCTCAATCGGAAATAGAACAACAAGTAATCCTAGCTCCAGCGATCGATGCCGAAACCTTTCAAGCCTTAAAAGATATGGTAGGTGATACTGAAATTTTGGTGGAGTTTATTGATAACTATTTAGAAGATGCGCCACAAAGGTTATTGGCTATTCATAACGCAATTGACAAAAAAGATGCTACTGAGCTTCGTAGTGTTGCTCATTCCCTGAAATCTTTGAGTGTGACTATCGGCGCTATGGCTTTTGCCGAATTGTGCCAAGAATTAGAAACGATGGGTCGTACTGGTACTACACTCAGTGCTTCTACTTTAGTTCCAGAACTCGAAACAGAGTATCAAAGGGTAGAAGCTGCTTTATTATTACATCCTAATAGGTAAAATGATTAATTACGATTTTCAAAATAACCCACCTTTAGTTCTTGTTGTCGATGATGAGAGAGGCTTGCGATTAGTGCTGCATCGAGCTATGGAGAAAGAAGGATATCGAGTTACCGAAGCCTGTAACGGTCAACATTGTTTAGATATTTGTCAACAGCAAGTGCCAGATATAATTTTGTTAGATGCGATGATGCCAGGCTTGGACGGCTTCAGTTGTTGTGCTCAGATGCAAACGCTTCTAGGTGATAATTGTCCTCCGATTTTAATGATTACTTCTCTCGACGATCAAGAATCTGTTGACCGAGCTTTTGAAGCAGGTGCAACAGACTACATCACAAAACCAATCGATTGGAGTCTACTTAGTCAGCGAGTCAATCGCTTGCTGACATCAAGATGGGCGATGGCAGAACTGCAACAAAAGATTCAACGAGAATGCTTGCTGACAGCACAGATAGAAGTTGCAAATCGCGATTTGCAACGCCTCACTTCTATAGATAGCGTAACTAAAATTGCTAATCGTTACTACTTTGATGAATATTTAGAACGCGAATGGAAGCGCTTGCAAAAGTATAAATTATCTCTTTCTTTGATTTTGATGTGTGTTCACTTTCCCAAGGCTAATGATGAGTATCAAGCTAGAGATGGATATATGCGCCAAATTGCTGACATTCTAAGTAAATCCAAGCGGCGGGGAGCGGATTTCGTAGCCAGTTTTGATGTTGACAAATTCGCTATAGTTTTGCCAAATACTCAAGCTGAAGAAACTTTACAGATTGCAGACAATATTCTGTCTGCTGTAAAATCTATTAACATAGCCAATGATAATTCAAAAACCGACGAATTTATCAACTTCAGCTTAGGTGTGACAAGTGTTATTCCTAGCTTGGAACTATCTCTAAAGAAGGTAATTAGCATAGCAGAAAAAGCTCTTTTACAAGCAAAATTAGCTTCAGGCGATCACATTGTTATTTTAAACCCACATTCCGCACTTCAATTTGAAGTATAAAGAAATGAGAGTTAATAAAAATGCAAAATGCCAGCCCACAGAATTTTTACCCCATTTCACTAATCCTTTAAATGCAAGAGTGACAATGCGTCCGACAGTTGTGACAAACATTAATTAGTACTGCGTAACGCTTCTAACTTGAGTTTTTGCAGTTCTTCCTCAAGGCGCTGGAGTTCATCTATCATCTGCTGAAACGCTTGCGCTTCATGCACCACAATCTCAGCTTTCCCATTTACCGTTAGTACAAGCGGGGACTTTGTTGCCTTGATCTTCTCTACGTAATCTTTGGCATTGCGCTTGAAGTCGGTAAGAGTTTGAATATTTTCGAGATTAATTTTGATGTGCATCGCATCTAATTAAATGCTTTATTAAGATATCTTATCAAATGCTAGACCTGCTGTGTCTTCTCCAATTCATAAAGGATTTAAAATATAAAAAATATCTTTGAGCAAAGTGACTCAAACAGATGTGAATCAAAACGGGGCAATGCCACAAAGCAGCGAACCAACTTATTACTCCCTGCTAGGACTGCATCCCTGGGCATCGGTAATTGACATTCGTCGTGCTTATCGGCAACTGAGCAAACTCTATCATCCTGATACTACAGACTTGCCGACTGCGATCGCCACTCCTAAATTTCAGCAAATCAACGAAGCTTACGCCACCCTTAGCCATCCAGAACGCCGGTTAAGCTACGATTTCAAAATTGGCTATTCCCGTTTTGGAGTGATTCAACCACCCCCTGATTTGAATCATCCCGTCTCGTATTCTCATGACTGGTCAAAATCAGCTTACCTCGATGCGAGCGATCGCCCCTTATCATCTGGCGAAATCTTTGCTTTATTTATGCTAGTGTTAACATTTGTAGGTTGTCTGTTATTAGCAGTTGCCATTGGCTTAACTCGTGGCGAGGCTGCAATCCATTCTCATTTGCTGCAACCAACTACATCTGTACAACAGCAGATTATCTATATGTCGCAACTAATTACCTATCTGATCATTAAAAATTAAACAATTCCCTAATCCAAAATCTAAAATTCCTATGGCTCTTCTTCCCTCTGATACTCCCCTATATAATCATCCCCTGCCACAAATTGAGCAGTGGCTAAAAGACCAAGGCTGTCAACAAGACGAAACACAAAGGCATTGCTGGCGTGTACAGCGACCTAGTTGGCAAGCTGAATTATGGCTTGATGTTGAGCAAATTGTCGTGCGATATGTCCAATCTGGGGAAAATGGACAAGATATCCAACGCTCATTCAAGTATTCTCTTAGTCGGGATGATGTAGAACAAGCTGTCTTTTCTGGGCCATAAGGAAGTGCTTATGTAATATTGGTAGAGCTTCCAATGAGCCTGTTACAGGGCAGCAACCCTGTAACGAGAATTATGTATCAGAGTTTGTTACCAATGCTTTAGGAGTAAGTTCGCTACAAATTTCCAGTAGTCTATTAACAGCACGCGTAGCTGAAAAGTTTTCCGCAACGTATTGGCTGGACTGAAAACCCCGGTTAATTGCTTCCTCTGGATTATCTAAGCAGTCTCGCATACATTTGGCTAATTCTTCTGCATCTTCATTTTCAAAAAATAGGCTGTGCGGCCCTGCCACTTCTGACAAGCCTCCCATTTTTGAGACAATCGAGCAGGTTTGAACGCTAGAGGCTTCTTGCACTACGTAAGGTGCTGGATCTTGCCAACGAGATGGAGCAATTAAAGCCAAAGCATCTTGAACTTTTAGAAGTACTTCTTTTTGAGGAACTTTACCTAAAAAATTAACTTTGTTGGCAATTCCTAAATCAGACGTTAGCTGTTTTAATTCCTGAAATTGTTCGCCATCGCCAATAATAGTAATTTTAAATTCTTTATTTTCATCTTGTAAAATCCGCGCTGCTTTTAATAAAATATCTACGCCTTTGTCTGTAGCTAATCTACCGACAAAAATAAAATTATATGGCTGAGATAAATTTTCTAAAGTTTTAAGCTGGTTTTCCGACTTGATTTCAATGGGATTATATAACGTATCAACTGACCAAGGAAAAGCAGAAGATTCTCCTAAAAAGTTACTACAAGCTGTATGATAATCGGCTAAGAAGGCAGTAGAAAGCCGGGTGATTAGGCGTGCCCATTTGACAAAAGTGTGTAATTTCCACTTTAATGGATAATTAGCTTTCGGCAATGTGTGTTTAAATTCAGCTTTTAAACGTTGCGTCAACTTCATCTGCTCATAACTAGTATGAGTAGATTGATAAAAGGAATAATGGTATTTAATAATTATCTTTTTTCGCAAGGCTTTACATAATAAAGTAAACAATAAGTCATTGGAATTCATGTGTACTATATCTGCCCAAACAATATGACTAAACCATTTTGCGAGATTATCTTGTCTAGTAGAAATAGTTTTAACTTCAATTAATCTAGCTTCCAACTCAGGAATAATAGAATAAATGTAAGTTAAAACTCCACTAATTTCATTGTCGTAATGACGGTGTTGAATTAATATTTTCATACATCAGGTATGGGAAATTTTGTATTTATGGGACTTGTGGTTGAGCATAACTATGAAACAAGTATTTCACTTTGCTCAGAATCAACTTGGTGTCTAAGAGGATGTTTGAAAAGTCCTCTTGTTGGTAGCAAAACGTTCTAAATATCCCTAAATCCCCCGATAAATTGGGGGACTTTAATTCCGGTTCCCCCCTTAAAAAGCTACGGTGTATACACAAGTCGAGTTGGGAATCAAATGGACAGAAAAGAACGGATCTACTTATATGCAGAAAGTTGGGAAAAGGACTTTTCCCGATAGTTATAGTTATATAATTCCCGCAGATGCTGCTAAAGTACCATTCTCTTCGCCACGGGCTAAAAGTTTAGTTTGACAGTAGCGAGTAAAATTATCATCAATTTGAAATACCTGCCGAGCAGCCTGAGTATTACCTAAACAGGAACCAAAAGCCATTATCCCCGACTTGACTTCGTAGCGTCTACTCGCCGCTCGATTCGATTTTTGACGATTGCTCCAAATTCAATGCGTTGAGTGCAATCCGTCGCAGCAATCACAAATTTTATTGAGCATGACTAGTACCGCAAGGCAGAATTAAAAATTAAAAATGAATACTTTCAATACTAAAAATAATTTGTAATGTCTACTTTAATCATATATTTTATGTGTGCGATCGCGCATTGGGAGTCAAAGTAATTAAATCGTCAATATTGCGCTTCATTGTTTCACAAATTGCATCTAATGGTAAATCATTAGCGTCATAACCAAAGGGGTTTTCTATCTCTAAGCCAATGGCTTCAATGCCAAACAAAGTAAACCCAACCAAAGCAGAAACTAAACCTGTCCACCAACCGAGACTGTCTACTATTTGAAATGGTAGCAAAAAGCAATATAGTATCAGTAATTGCTTCAAATGAATAGCATAAGCAAGCGGCATAGGTGTTTTTAAAATACGTTCGCAAGCACCTAAATTATCCACAAGACTATTCAATAATTCTTGCAGAGATGTTAGCTGGTAGCTATTAAGACAATTACGGTCGTACTGTTGCTGTAAATAATCTCCTATCCAAAAGGCAACCTCTATAGGAGGATTATTCATAATCTTCAGTTTTATGTACTTAGTAGATGGCATTAAGTCTTTTAACTCGCTATTGACAGCTTCTCCTCGCAAATGTAGTTTAGTTGTTACAGCAAACGCTACCAATAAGTTTAATGCCGTAATTTTATTGTCTTTATCTTCTGGTGAAATTTCATCAACTGATACCCAAATTTGCCTCGCTAAATTTCGGACGTTATTTACTATAGAACCCCAGCATTTTCTCCCTTCCCAAAATCGCTCATAAGCAGTATTTGTACGAAATACAAGTAACAAACCTAAAACAATACTAGGAATCACATTTACTAAAATAGGCTGGGATACAGGTTTTTCAAAATAGTGAAGCAGAGAAATTAAAAATCCGAAAGCTCCACACCATAAAACATGTTTGAAAATTGCTTTCATTACTGAACCTTTAGGTTGTAATGCTGTGCGGAACCATTTGATTTTTTCGTTCATCATGTATTCACCCTAATAAAATATTTATTGAACCGATATGTTCAGTATTTGTTAGCTTAAAAACAAGCATTATAAAAAATGTATAGACATAACTTATTTGGTTATGTCTTTTTTATTGTCATTAGTCTCAAAACGTTGAATTTCAATCAAATAACCATCAGGATCGCGGAAAAAGCAATGGTAAATATTGTACTTTTGATTTAGTGTAGGTGAATTTTCAAATTCGACGCCACGTTCTTTGAGATATTCAAACCATTCATCCACTTGCTGTGTTACTAGAGTAAAAATAACACTTGATTGCTTATCGGTTGGAGGACTTAATTTTTCGCTTGCTTGACACAATCCTAAGTATCCAGAACCAGTAACAGTATAAATTCGGCAGGTTCCTTGGTCAAGCCATAACTTCAAACCTAGTTTTTGTTCGTAGAATTCTGTAGATACATGGAGGTTATGGGTAGAAAAGAAGGTAATTTGCTGGTCTATTTGCGGATGAGTAGACATAAAACACATTTGAGTATATACCCTAACGACATCGGGCGATCGCAGATGTAAAAATTGATTGATGTTAGAAACCTGTTACTGCTCCAGAATGCCTTAAGTGCATCTGGAGTTTCTTTTTGGAATAAACCCATTAAAATTTTCCCAATCATCCTGATATGCCAAAATATGACTGAATAAGGATGCATACTGAATTATCTATATTTAACACGGGCATCACTTATTGATGTACCCTTCCTACCAAACAACTCTCGCAAAACAGCCTCAGCTTATCTGGGGCTGTTTTGCGTTACTTCTCACAGAGAAGGTGTGTAAATGAGAATCCTCAAACACTTTTATCTGCATTTGAGTGTATACCCTGATGACGTAGGATTTTCTCAGGGTGAAAATTTGGTATAGGTAAATGCGTATCTTTCCTGACTCCAGATTTGCCACAAACACTTCTGGAGTTTTTTCATTACTGGAGTTTGAAATCAGCAGTTTCGCACCGGAAACTAGTCTAAACTCAAGTGAATATTTGATTTTTCTATAGATTGCTAGAATGAAAAAGCAAAATAGTACTTGAATAAGTAAGAAGTACAATTGATATTTTGTAAACTTAGTCATAAAAGTGAGTCTTTACAATCAAGACAAAATAGTTAAGCGATCGCACTTCCAATTTTGACTAAATCAAAGTGCAATCGCACTAAATATAAATGTTTATTTCGTTGTATACGTCACAAAAATATCCTTTTTCATTTCAACCTCTGCTGGGGCATCTGGATTATAAGCTGGTGATAATAAAAAACTAGCAAACGACGGTAAAGGAACTCCAGTTTTAGAACTACATGAGGGATAAAATAATGTGTAAAATGGCTCGGCGACAGAAGGAGTACTAAGTTTAACATCCATCGCAGTTGCTAAAGCCTGAGCGCGGCTTTGAGCATCTTTCATCGCTGATTGATAAACTGAACTCTGCAAAGCCTGACAGTCATTTACTGCATACTCAACACCCACACTCTTGACAGAAAGGTTTTCAATCTGGCTCGTGGACTTGTTCGCTGTAGCAACAATTTCTTGAACGCGATCGCGCGTTGGTTTTTCTAGTCTCACCAATATCTTGGCGTTATTTTCACTGGCATTAGGGTTAATTTGCACTTGAATTTTATCAGCCCTAATGCCTTTAGCAACTAAGCTATCCACTACAGGCTGAAGAGTTGCTTTAGTTAGGGATTTTTTGTTTGGTAAAGGTTCTGCTGCTGTTTTGTAATTAAAAACTAAAGTTGGTGAGGCAGCCCGGTCTTGTTGTTCCAACAAAGAGGGACTGCCGAACCCGGAGGGTGAGGATATGCGGCGGGTTTCGGGTAGAGATGATGGTTGCGTTTGTAACTCATCATTGCTACCTCCACTACTGAATACCAACTCAATATCCGCTGTATCTGCTGGCACTCTTACTACCCCTTGACCTATTACCATTAATGAATGGCGATCGCTTGCTGGTGGGTAAAACAACTGGGCATTAGTGACTTTAGGTGTTAATGCTCCCACCCCGACAGTCACGGAAATACTTAGCATTAGAGCAGTTATTTTTCTCATATCCTGGGAATATCCTTTTAACTTAGTAATTGTCAAATTTTACACCTCAAGAGGAATCTACTTAAAAAAATATTGAGCTAATCCCACAGCCTTTAGTCGTGGGATTAGCTCAAAAATTCAAAATTCACTGCGGGCGTTATGATATCTCAGCAGAGAGCCAAATCTCGTTAGAACTATTAACCAAACCAATGAGAAGGTTCACAAGCGGGTTGAACTGTTTCACAAACACGATGGCTAATCCAATCTGACTTTTCTTGAACAATTAGACAAATACCTTGGTGAATCAAATTCTGTAAATGTAGTTGCTGTTCTAAGGGTTTACGAGGCAATTTATAATAAGCCAAGCTTCCTGGTTCAGCCTCTGCTGGAATCTGTTCATCAGACATGACGCTGTAAAAGGAGGGAATGCGGTTGAGAACGAAAGTAATTAGCTCTTGGCGTAAATCAGGAATCGCAAAGGCTTGTTGATATGGATGGGATGGATATGTATTCAAAATACTTTCAATTTCTCCCACTATTGATTGTTTTGTTAAATTTACTACCGTTTTCATGATTTTTAAACTCCTTTTTTACTCAAGTCAATACTTGGTGGAGAAAATAACTTTTTTAGATGGCAATGTCTTAATTAAAATCAGTTAACTTACTTTTAACTGATAGATGCAATCTCCCTGAGAATAGCCTCTTATCTTGATACAATCTCAGACATTTAGCTTTGCTTATTTTAGTTAAAGTTTATACTGCTTCACAGCCTGACTTATTAAAACAGCGTCCAATCAGCTGGTAATTTACCGACATTTTATATTTATAATCCTAATTATTTAAAATTTCTGCCATTTTGGTATAAATCTACATAAAACGCAGCATTAATGCTAGGGGATCAAAATTAACAATGATCAAACAACTTGAATTAGGAACAAGTTTTTCATCAAGTTAAGCGTTTAGGGTAATTGACATCACTTTTTAGGTTTGCGACAAAACTTGCTATTTTATCTAAAAAACTTATCTGTTGCACTTTGATTTAGTCAGTTATAAAAATCCCGACTCACTATAGTGCAAAATCAGTCTAGCGACAGATGAAATGATCAGGTAAAAAAGTTTAAAAAGTTCACATTGTCAAAAGGTAAATGACGTAACTGATTATTAATTTCATCAGCCGCAGCTAATCCAGAAAGCATCGCACCTTCTACAAGATTGCCGCCACACCAATCACCGCAGCAAACTAAAGGTAAGGGAGTTTCGGTAGACAAAAAAGCTTCGTGCCAAGGACGGCTAGGAAAGGCGTAACGCCAACGATGTACTTGCATCCATTCGGGAGTATTCAGCCAAGGAAGGGACAGAGATTCAGCTGCTCGTTGCAAGATATATTGTCCGGCAGGTTGTAAATCCTGTGATTCTAGATGACGTTGGGCAAAATCAGCGCTACTTTGCACCACGAAATGTGGTTGTTGAGGGTTAGGACGCTTGCTACTGTCTAAACCAATCCATGCTAAATCAGCATCATTCACAAAAGTTAGGGCTTTCCACTGAGCGAGGGGTTGAGATGTGAGAGGATATCCAGCGATCGCACTAATCGAAGGATAAAATTCTACAGAACGCAAGTTATCAAGAAAAACTGCATCCAATCCACTTTCACTCAAAGGTTCCAACAGCATCACAGCTTGGGGTGCAGGAATGGCGACAACTATAGCTTTTGCAGTTAATTCTTCATTGCTAGATTCCAGAGTGAGACGCCAGCTATTTTCGGGAGTTGGAGTAATAGCGATAACACGCTGATTCAGTAATATTTCTAAACCTGGGGCGAGGGATTTAGCGATCGCACTCATTCCCCCAGGTGCAACATAACGCGGACTGCGGTTTTTGGGTTCAGATAAAGGAACACCTGCTGTGAGTTCGTAAACCTCCTCTGTCCAAACTTCTAGGATATGGCGCGATCGCAATATCTCCACAAAACGTCCCAACAATTCACCCTTTGGCTTCAGGTAACAAGCCCCATGATCCGCCAAAGTTCCATGCAAGCGGCGTGTAGCTAGTCTTCCTCCCAAACCACGCGACTTTTCCACCACTACCACCGAATATCCAGCTTGACTTAACTGCTGGGCGCAGACTAAACCGGCAATTCCGGCACCAATCACTGCAATATCAGTCATGAGTCAATAGTCCCTAGTTAATTATGGTCATTAGTTATTGGTTATTATCAAAGGACAAAATTACTACTAATGACTGCTGAAAGCTAATAGTAGAATAAGGTACAGAAAGCTGCACGGAAGGGAGGAAGGGAAATTGGATGAAATGAGGGCGGCGCTAGAGTTAGCGACCGAAGAAGAATTGCAAGATTTAACGGCAATTCTATTTAGTCGTAAGTTCAATCCCTTAGACTATGTACACACACCCGAACCCATCGAAGTGCAAAGCCAAGACCGCAAAGCTTGGTTAGATGCACTAGAGGGCCGCTTTCGTTTTTTGGCAGCAGATGGGATGACAGTATTACGGGGACGTACAGGCCAAGTAACTTACCGACAAGCGTTAGTTCAAGTATGTAAGTATCTAAAAATTCCCTATTCTCATCAGCTGGCAACTATTGATTTAGAAGCAGAAGTATTTTTGCATCTACTAGGACAGGTGTGGAAAAAATTACCGGAACAGGAAAAGCAAAAATTGACTGTACAGGTGCAGCGTCAGCTGCTCAAATCAGAACTAAAACAACCCCTACCACTTTTATTACAACGTGACCCATTGGGTTTACTTTTCAAAGGCGGTAGTGCAATCGCGGTTACTTCTCTTCTTCAGCCACTTGTACTGAAGCAAATTGCCCGTCAATTTGCCATCCACTTTGCTACTTATGAAGTAGCCAAACAAGCGGCGATTACAGGCACAGAAGCAGCTGCAACGCAATTTCAAAGTTATGTAACGATGCAAATGGCGCAACGGGGTATGACAGTAAGTGCAGCTCGTTATGGGGCAGCCCGCACGATGTTTGCCGTAATTGGCCCAATGATGTGGACTTGGTTTATTGCGGATTTAGGCTGGAGAGCGATCGCTACTAACTATGGTCGAATTATTCCTACCATCTTCGCCTTAGCTCAAATTCGCCTCACTCGTGAGGAATGTTGGGAGCCAGCTTGAACAAAGTTTTTAACTATTTCAAGTCTCGTTGGCAATCTTCTTGGAACTACTCTCTATGGGCACTGTTAATCTTCCCATTGAGTCCTTTAGTGGGGGCTGTGACTGTAGGTTTTGTCTCATTAATAACTTGGCTGAAACAATCCCGCAAAATTAATCGCCGCCCCCTCAACTGGGGATTTGCCCTGTTGAGTGTATTACTGATCGTGAGTGCTGGGTTTGCCCAGGACAAAACAGCAGCTTTCCTCGGCTTATTTAATTTATTACCATTCTTTTTACTTTTCGCTGCCCATAGCGCTCTGATTCAAACATTTGCCCAATTGCGGCAAATGGCTTGGGCTTTAGTGATCGGTTCCATGCCAGTAGCAATTATGGGCTTGGGACAATTATTTTTAGGCTGGAGTTTCAAGTTCCAGTTTGTGTGGGTTGTGTTTAGTTGGACAATCAGACCAGGCGGAAACCCACCAGGTCGTATCGCTTCACTTTTCTTGCACGCTAATACCTTCGCAGCTTATCTAGTAATAGTTTTCATCCTTAGTCTAGGGTTATGGATCGAACAATGGCGATTAGGGATGAGTTATTGGGGATTGAGCATCAGAGGCAGAGGGGCAGAGGGGCAGAGGGGCAGAGGGGAAAGACTTACTGCGCTCTACTCTCCAGTTCCCTTTCTCTTCCTAACCTTGGCAGTGATTACAAATTTCATTGCCTTAATTTTCACCAACTCGCGTAATGGGTGGACGATCGCTATTTTTGCCTGTTTAGCTTATGCACTCTACCAAGGTTGGCGCATTCTTGTAGGTAGCGTTGCTGCAATCGTTTCTAGTGTGTTTTTGGCAGCTTTTGCTCCCTCAACAATCGCTCACATTTTTCGCTGGGTAGTTCCTGCCTTCTTTTGGGCAAGGTTAAATGACGATATGTATCCAGATAGACCAGTCGCTTTAATGCGAAAAACTCAGTGGGAGTTTGCCTGGTCTTTAGCTCAACAACATCCTTTGACTGGTTGGGGGTTACGTAGTTTTAGTACACTTTACCAAGCAAAGATGCAGATTCCCTTGGGTCATCCCCATAACTTGTTTTTGATGTTATCTGCTGAAACTGGTTTTCCCAGTGCTTTTTTATTTTGTGGCTTACTAGCTTGGATTTTGATTATCAGTGTCCAACTACTGCAAAAGTCAAAATATATAAATGCAGGAGACAAATTGATATTTTTCAGTTATCTTTTATCCTTTGTTGGGTGGATTTTATTGAATACAGTAGATGTAACCCTCTTCGATTTCCGTTTGAATGCGCTTTCATGGCTAATTTTGGCTGCTATTTCTGGAGTAGTATATCGCGATCGCGAAAAAGACAGGCTCGCGTCTCATCAAAATTAGCTATTAGTTTTTTCAGTGTATGCACTGGGGACATTGAGAGTTTTAAGTTAATAAGATTGTTACATTCACGTCTGTGAGTGTGACTAATACCTAATTAGTCACTGTTGCTGATTGTTGGGAAGGTGTAGGGACACCCCTTTGGGGTTTTCCTGCATGACGGGCATCTCTTGTAGATGCCCTTTTGTATATTTATTATTTTTATTCAGTTAAACACTATCTTAAAAAGATTGAATTTGACGCAATATCTGAAAAATTTTATCCTTGATAAAGGAACATAAAACATGATTGCTGAAATTAAACTAGGTCTTTGTAACCCTCCAGAACCTATTTATTTATATGTGAAAAAAGGAGAATTAAGCGGGGAATCATACTTGTGGTATAACTACAATAATGATAAAACTATTCCTGTACAACAAACAGGGTTGACTGGGTATATATCCGAACTTAAATTAACGACGAAAGAATTTAAAGAAAAAGACAACAATAAGTTAGACATCGTTGTTAGAGCGGATGAAGTTTATATTATTAGGACTGGGAGAGAAACGAACTTTGCTAAAAGTTTTCTTTTAGCTGCATCACTAATCCAGGATTTTTCCAAACCCTGGATTATCGCTGCAACTGCTGGAGAAGAGAATGTGGTTTTTTGTAACCTCTACGACGCAACAACTAAAACCAGGATTCACTCTGAATGGAATAGAGATGCTGATTGGCTAGCAATAATTGATAGTATTCAAACTAGGTTGCAGACATCTAAAAATTCCCATATCATCTCTGGCGAACCAATACTGTTCTAGGAAAAATAGGGAGGCGGGGAAATTTTGTCAAGAAATTTATTTACCAGATTTATTAGCTACAACTTAACAAAATCGTATTACTCCCTAACAGAGTGATTACACGTTTTTTGCTATGGATCTAAGCCTTTGCTACGCTTTTTTTGGATGATTTGTTGTAGCTCATCTACTGAATTAAGACGTTTGCCATTAGACTGAATATGTAATGCTAAGGCGTGAATTGCTTCTGTATCGCCACGATTTTGTAAGATATAATCTCACAATTGCTTGCGTGTCATTTCTCTAAAGTTAGGCTTATTCATAATCAACCTCTCCTTCTAGATTAATTACTAAAACTGTCTCTTCACCTGCTATTACTACGATGTTATCTGTTCGCTCATCTAAGCTAACTAGGTAAACCGAGAGATACATTCGCGTTAGGCAAATCAAGACTCTGTATAACTGTTTCAATTGTTCTGAGGTTGACTCCATTCACCGCTAAACTTAGGCTAAACAGAAATTGAAACTTTATTATGACTGATAACCTTATGATAACCTTATGGTGTAGTACTAATTCTTTTAGGACTTACGCAATAACTCTCTGAAACTCTCATTCCTTTGTGTCCTTTGCGCCTTCTCTAACGAGACGCTGCGCGTAGCTTGCTTCTCCGTAGGAGTATGCGGTTCGTTTTTCCATTATTTTGCATGAGTCCTGTCTTTGTGAAACTGCACAAAAATTAGGCTTGGTGATACAAGCGACTTGAGCAAGTTGTTGTATCTATGCAACCTCACAGGTAATCGGTGTAAGCTCTCGGTAAAATGGGTGTGTCGGTAACGAAAAAAAAGACGCCTCCATAACCAACCTTATGCTCACAACAGCTAACTTTCTTCAGTACACCCAATGGTCAGGTATAGCTACCTTGGTATTTGCTGCCTTGACATTTTTGGCTTTTATTCTCAAATGGGGCATCCGCTTTCGGTTGGTGGGTACGACTGGCTTTATGCTGGTGGTGACTGCTGGTTTATTTGGACTCTCAATAGTCCCCTTGAGTCGGACTGTGATTCCTGGAGCAGCCCGGTACACTCTAGTTTATGACAATGGCTCAACACAAGCGGTGATTGCGACATCACCCCAAATTACACCCACACAATTAGAAGCAACTTTACGTCAAGCAGCTAGTAATTTGTTTTCTTATGGTCGCTCAGGTTCACGGGAAGACGGAAATTTGACAGTTCGCGCCCGTACCATTATCCACCCGGAAACAGGGATTTCTGTCCCAATTTATTTGGGTGAGGTCAAGCGATCGCTCGTTTCTCATCAAAATTCCCCGGTAACAGTCAAAATTTACACAGAAAATTTCGCCAAATTGCCAAAACCGACTGCTTAAGACGCAGGGGAACAGGGAGCAAGGGAAAAGAGTTTTCCCCTCTGTCCCCCCGCACTTCTGCCTATTTTCAATGCCCAATGCCCAAAGAACAAACAACAAACAACAAACAACAAAAATAATTTACCTGTTATCAGGATGACAAAATTTATTTTGTATTTACTGATACATTAATAGTTATATTTAGATTAAGATATTTACACTTTAGTGGTTATACTGTGAGAAAAGGTTAATCAGCGTGCGGGAAATGGGTACTGACAGTTGTGATTTGTCAGTTGTTGTCCTAATTTCCCCTGTTGCCATTTTTAAAATTCTTTACAGCAAATCAAGGGGTTATAGGGGCATATCTTTGCATACCTTTACATATATATCTGTAGCTAAGGATTGCATGAAATAGCACGATCGCCTACACGTTATCAACTATCGATTGCTTTTCTTGATAATCTTGACAATGGTAATGTTAATTAATTATACGGTTATTCAAAACTTTGATAGTTCGGAATTTCAGGTTAATGGGTATTTATAGATTCAAGCAATGTCGTCAAACTACTCAATTGGTCGGCAACAGGACTTGTCTATTGAATTGCTTGGCTCAAATCCAGATGATCTGGGTGTCAGGTTGGAGCCATCCAAAAACCAGCTTGGCAACAAGTATCCTTGAACGCCAGTCTATTTGATTAAGAAATATCAAGGTTTTGACAAACGAGATTATATGCCCAATAATTTTTCTACTCAACCTTCTTTGTCTACTCAAACCTCTAGTTCATTCTTTACGCTCACAGTTTCTCCCGCAAAAGTAATCCGTGGTTCTGGGGTGTTGCAAACAGCCGCAGCAGAGATTGCCTGTTTGGGAAGTCGCCCCTTAATTGTGGCAGGGAAGTCTACTCTCGCTATCAGCCAACAAAATTTACAACCAGTTTTAGAAGCGCAGCAGTCACATAGTGTCCAAGCTTCTTATGGTGCAGATTGCTGCGAAGCTAGCCTGAAATCTTTACAGAAGAAGGCAAAAGAACATAAAGCTGATGTCATTATCGGTATTGGTGGCGGCAAAGCCCTAGATACAGCGAAATTAGTCGCACAGCAGTTACATCTACCAGTGGTGACAATTCCTACTTCCGGCGCTACTTGTGCAGCTTGGAGTGCCTTATCAAATGTTTATTCGGAAGATGGGGCTTTTCTCTACGATGTGGGGCTATCTCGTTGTCCCAATTTATTGATACTCGATTATGACTTGATTAAAACTGCACCACAACGTACCTTAGTAGCTGGAATTGGTGATGCGATCGCTAAATGGTACGAAGCCTCAGTTAGCAGTGGACACTTGCAAGACACTTTAATTATTGCTGCGGTGCAACAAGCACGAGTTTTGCGAGATATCTTGTTGCAAAAGTCAACTGCCGCCCTCGAAGAACCAGGTAATGAGGTTTGGCGAGAAGTGGTAGATGCTACTGTTTTACTCGCTGGGGTAGTTGGGGGACTTGGAGGAGCGCAGTGTCGCACAGTTGCCGCCCATGCCGTGCATAACGGTTTAACTCATATTTCAGGACATGGCAGTATTCATGGTGAAAAAGTTGCTTTTGGGATTTTAGTGCAACTGCGTTTAGAAGAAATGCTACAAGGAAATCAACTAGCAGCATCGGCACGGCAACAGCTGTTAAAGTTCTACACAGAAATTGGACTACCCCAGAAATTAAGTGATTTGGGATTGGGCAATATTACATTAGGCGAGTTGCAAACAGCCGCCGAAATGGCTCTAGTTCCTAATTCTGACATCCATCGACTACCGTTTAAAGTCGCGCCAGAACAGTTAATGGCGGCAATGGTTTCTACCACTGCACCTATAGATAGTAGAGATACTACAAATCGAGTTTCGCCCAAGGGAATGAGTGACGAGGTTTTATGAGTTTAAATTGGATTGTCCCAGCAGAACGCATACAAAAACTACCACCTTATGTATTTGCCCGTTTAGATGAACTGAAAGCTAAAGCACGAGAACAAGGGTTAGATTTAATTGACTTGGGTATGGGAAACCCCGATGGTGCAACGCCAGCACCAGTAGTAGAAGCGGCGATCGCAGCTTTAAAAGATCCCGCCAATCACGGTTATCCACCCTTTGAGGGCACAGCTAGTTTCCGCCGTGCAATTACTAACTGGTATCGTCGCCGTTATGATGTGGTTCTCGATCCTGATAGCGAAGCCTTGCCATTGCTGGGTTCTAAAGAAGGATTAACTCATTTAGCACTCGCCTACGTTAACCCTGGTGATTTAGTTCTGGTTCCTTCCCCAGCTTATCCGGCACATTTCCGTGGCCCGGCGATCGCTGGCGGCAAAATCCACAGCTTGATTCTTAAACCCGAAAATGACTGGTTAATTGATTTAGCTGCCATTCCTGACGAAGTTGCAAGACAAGCCAAAATGCTCTATTTCAACTATCCCAGCAATCCCACCGCCGCCACCGCCCCGCGCGAATTTTTTGAAGAAATCGTCGCCTTCGCCCGCAAATATGAAATTTTGCTGGTGCATGATTTATGTTATGCCGAGTTAGCTTTTGATGGTTATCAACCCACTAGCTTGTTAGAAATTCCTGGTGCGAAAGATATTGGTGTGGAATTTCACACCTTATCTAAAACTTACAATATGGCTGGTTGGCGCGTCGGCTTTGTCGTGGGGAACCGCCATGTAATCCAAGGTTTGCGGACGCTGAAAACTAACTTGGATTACGGCATTTTTGCAGCATTACAAACAGCAGCCGAGACAGCTTTGCAACTGCCAGATGTGTATTTGCACGAGGTACAACAACGCTACCGTACCCGCCGCGATTTCCTCATTCAAGGGTTAGGAGAGTTGGGTTGGGATATTCCCAAAACCAAGGCGACGATGTATCTTTGGGTGAAGTGTCCCGTTGGCGTTGGTTCCACAGATTTTGCCCTGAACGTATTGCAGCAAACAGGAGTTGTGGTTACTCCAGGTAATGCCTTTGGGGTTGCAGGTGAGGGTTATGTCAGGATCAGTTTGATTGCAGACTGCGATCGCTTGGGTGAGGCTTTACGTCGCTTCAAGCAAGCTGGCATCCGCTATCAGCCTGAAGCTGTAGTCCCTGCTCCAGAAGCGATGGCCGATCTCGTTAGTTGATTAGAGAAAACAAAACCAATATTACATGACTAAAATTTTTGCTGACGATCTTTGAGATCGTTTGTGTAAAAAATAGGTGAATCAGTTTTAAATTTCTCTTCTTTACCCGCAAACTAGGATATTGAATGAAGACGGAGGGCAGTTCAAGCTTACGCAAGACTGCCTTCTGCTTGCTGTATTTCTTAATAAATACCTAATCTTAAATCCAATATCTAATTTTTTTGCTATGGTGATCCCAAAGGAATTGTTAAGTGCTTACGAAATGTGACATAAGTAATTAATTACTTATTCAGTATAATAAAATACGAAAAATTGTAAGTAATTTATTTGAAAAATACATCTTTATTGTTGCTTAGTGGGTTGGGCAATACGCGTTTCAATATCTTCTAATGTTTGTAACAATAAACGATTTGCCTGCAATTTCCAACCCCATTTCTGAACTCTATAAGCTAATACAGTTCCAACTACAGACGCTAACAAGCCTATGGGTTGATTTAAAGAAATTCCTAGTAGCAAACCCAATCCAGCAATTCTCCAAAATGGTAAGGCTACTGCTTGTCTTTGTTCTTCCACAACTTGGGTAATTATATTAGATTTCATCTTAGCAAGTAATACCTCTTTCACTTGCTGCTGTTCTGTTAACAATACTGTTAAACCTATTTTACGGCGCAGTTTTTCTATTTTGCGGGCATCAGTGCTGTATTCAGTTAGTTCATCTTCTGCCATTTTTAGGAGTCGTTCTAGCTGCGCCATCATGTATTACATCCGGTATTTTAATCGAGTTATTAAACTGAATAATTGTTAATTTTTATTGCTTATAATTTTGTATTTCATCGCCAAATATCAAACTCCGCGACAGAACCAAAAATCTCAAGTTGAATATGGGAAAAATAAATATAGTAGCAGTTATGCACTTACAAGTTGAGTATAAACTAAAAAGGTAATATTTATGACTACAGTATCAAAAAGCACTTTGTCTCTAGCTGCCCAAGAGCGATCGCTCATCCTCTGGTTTGATGAAATTGGGATTGCTGATATCCCAGTAGTTGGTGGTAAAAATGCCTCACTAGGGGAAATGATTCAACAGCTAACACCCAAAGGCATTAACGTTCCCACAGGATTCGCCACTACTGCTTACGCTTATCGTCATTTCATTCAATCAGCGGGGTTAGAAGCAAAGCTACGCAAACTTTTTGCTGATTTGGATGTTGAAGATGTCAAAAATTTACGAGAACGCGGCAAAAAAGCGCGATCGCTATTAATCCACACACCATTTCCTGTAGAATTGCGCGAGGCGATCGCCACAGCATACCATAGTCTCTGTGAACAGTACCATGCAGACACAGATGTGGCAGTCCGTTCTAGCGCCACTGCTGAAGACCTTCCCGATGCTAGTTTTGCTGGACAGCAGGAAACTTACCTCAACGTTGTCGGTGTCGAAGGAGTTTTAGCAGCTTGTCATAAATGCTTTGCTTCTCTATTTACCGATCGCGCTATTTCTTATCGCCACGCCAAGGGATTTGACCACTTTAGCATTGCTCTGGCTGTGGGTGTGCAAAAAATGGTGCGCTCTGACTTAGCAACCTCTGGGGTGATGTTCTCCATTGATACAGAAACAGGTTTTAAGGATGCGGCACTAATTACAGCCGCCTACGGTTTAGGTGAAAACGTTGTCCAAGGGTCTGTAAATCCCGATGAATATTATGTTTTTAAACCAACTTTAAAAGCTGGTTTCCGCCCAATTATCGACAAAAAATTGGGCAGCAAAGAACTGAAAATGATTTATGATGACGGCTCAAAATTTACGAAAAATGTTTTGGTTTCACCCAGTGAAAGAGGTAAATTCGCTCTGAGTGATGAAGAGATTTTACAACTAGCAAGTTGGGCGTGTTTAATTGAAGACCATTATTCCCAAGTCCACGGCATTTTCACTCCAATGGATATCGAGTGGGCAAAAGATGGGATTACTAACCAACTTTTTATTGTGCAAGCGCGTCCCGAAACCGTCCAGTCGCAGAAGACGGGAAATGTGTTGCGGAGTTATCGGTTGGTATTGGGGAATCGGGAATGGGGAATCGGGAATGGGGAAAATTCCCACTCCTCACTCCCTGATTCCCAATCCCCAATCCCTCTGGTTACAGGAAGTGCAATTGGAGAAGCAATTAGTCAGGGAAAAGCACGCCTAATTTTAGATGTTCAGAAACTAGAACAGTTCCAAGTCGGGGAAGTCTTGGTGACAGAGAGAACCGATCCCGATTGGGAACCAATTATGAAACGCGCTAGTGCAATTGTCACCAATTCTGGAGGCCGCACGTGTCATGCAGCAATTATTGCGCGAGAATTGGGTGTACCTGCGATCGTGGGATGCGGCAATGCTACAGAAATCTTGAAACCTGGTCAAGAGGTAACAATTTCTTGCGCTGAAGGGGAAGAAGGAAAAGTTTATCCAGGCTTATTACCTTTTGAAGTTAAAGAAGTTCCTTTAGAGAACTTACCCCGCACCCGCACTAAAATTTTAATGAATGTGGGTAATCCCCAAGAAGCATTAAGTTTATCGGCAATTCCCAACGATGGGGTAGGTTTAGCGCGGACAGAATTTATCATTGCTAACCAAATTCAAATTCATCCAATGGCGTTGATTCACTATGACTCGTTAAAAGATGAATTTGTCAAAGCTAAAATTGCTGATATTACCTCACTGTACGACGATAAACCCCAATACTTTGTCGATAAATTAGCTCAAGGCATTGGTAGAATTGCCGCAGCATTTTATCCCAAACCTGTGATTGTCCGAACCTCAGATTTCAAAAGTAATGAATATGCGAATTTATTAGGTGGACGACAGTTTGAACCCCATGAAGAAAACCCAATGCTGGGTTGGCGAGGGGCGGCGCGTTACTACGATGAAGGCTACAGAGAAGCTTTTGCTTTAGAATGTCATGCCCTCAAACGGGTACGGGAAGAAATGGGTTTGACGAATGTGATCCCAATGATTCCTTTTTGTCGCACTCCTGACGAGGGACGTTTGGTTTTAGCAGAGATGGCAAAAAATGGTTTAAAGCAAGGTGTTAACGACTTGCAGGTTTATGTGATGTGTGAGTTGCCCAGTAATGTGATTCTGGCTGAGGAATTTGCTGAGGTATTTGATGGCTTCTCCATTGGTTCTAATGATTTAACTCAATTGACACTAGGGATAGACAGGGATTCAGCGTTAGTAGCGCGATTATTTGATGAACGCAGTCCAGCTGTTAAGCGAATGGTAAAAATGGTCATAGAAACAGCGAAAAAATGCGATCGCAAAATCGGCATTTGTGGGCAAGCACCCAGCGATTATCCAGAATTTGCTCAGTTTTTGGTAGAACAAGGAATTGACTCGATTAGTCTCAATCCAGATTCGGTTTTAAAGACGATGTTGGAAGTGGCAAAAGTCGAGGGTACTAATTCGTAATTTGTAATTCGAGTAATTTATGCCAGCTAGAGACCTTGTGTTAGGGTTCCGGTCTGAAGAACTGCGGAAAAATTCAGAATTTGCGTAGCTTACCGCCGCAGGCATCGCATAACCAACAGTAGTTGAACTTCTGGATCGCTGCCTGTAATATAGCGATCGCTATATTCTGCTGATTATTAACCCATGCCCAATGCCCCATATCCCATGACCGATACCCAGTACCCAATAACCAAAAAATGGTTCCGAATTGGGCTGTTGGGTATATTTATCCTCTCACTCGCCTTGAGGTTTTGGGGATTGGAGCGATTCAATACTCTGGTATTTGATGAAGTTTACTTTGCCAAATTTGGTAATAATTATCTCACGCACACACCATTTTTTAATGCTCATCCGCCGTTAAGCCAATATATGATTGGCATCGGCATTTGGATTGGTAGTCACATTCCTTTTTGGCACGATACCGTGAATGGGCTAACGGGTTCAATGCGATCGCCTTGGACTTATCGTTGGTTCAATGCCCTCACTGGCTCATTTATTCCTGTAGTTGTGGCTGCGATCGCTTATCAATTAAGTTATCGTCGTACCTTTGCAATACTGGCAGGATTATTCACAGCTTGTGATGGTATTTTTCTAGTTGAGTCTCGGTATGCTTTAAGTAATATTTATATCGTCATTTTTGGTTTGTTAGGGCACTGGTTTTTATTATTGGCATTAGATAATCAAAATCGGCGACGTTCTTTTTGGTTAGTTTTTGCTGGTATTGGTTTTGGTGCATCAGTTGGTACTAAGTGGAATGGTTTATGGTTCTTATCAGGCGCTTATTTCATTTGGATAGCAGCTTGGCTAATTCATTTGATACATTCTTTTTCTAACTCCAAATTCTTTTTTAGATCCCCCTTATTAGAGCAGGAAGCAGGAGGTAAGAGGCAGGAGTTAGGGGTTAGTACTTATTCTCCACCACCCCCTTTATCGCCCTTATCTCAGACACCACTACAAAACTTGACTCAGCTAAATATTTTTCAGATGCTGTTTTATCTAGGAATTATCCCAGCTTTTATCTACAGCATCATCTGGATTCCCCACCTTCAACTAGATAAAACTTATGGATTTATTGCAGTACATCAGCAAATTTTGAAGTTTCACTTACATCTAGGTGGTAATAGTCCTAACGTGCATCCTTACTGCGCTGCTTGGTATAAATGGCCTTTGATGACTCGGCCAATGGCATATTATTATCAAACAGCTGAAAGTATCACCGAACCGTTACCTGTAATGGGGCCTCCTTTACCTGCTGGTGCTGGACAAGTTGTTTATGATGTCCATGCAATGGGTAATCCATTTTTATGGTGGTTTGGTGTTGCTGCCATGTTGTTTTTAATAGGGATGCTGGTGTCGCAAGCGGCAATTCCTTGGGTGAAAGAAAAGCGTTTTTCTGTGCCTGCAACTCTTAGCGTTGATACTTGGATTGCCTTGTATTTAGTTATAAATTATGCTGCTAACTTATTACCTTGGGTGAAAGTGACAAGGTGCGTTTTTATCTACCACTATATGTGTGCAGTAGTATTTGTATTTTTAGCGATCGCTTGGTTTGTCGATCGGTGTCTTTGTAGTTATTATCAACAACTCCGAGCGCTAGGTGTCACCATTACTTTTATGATTCTGGCTGCTTTTATTTTCTGGATGCCCATTTATTTGGGTTTACCCCTCTCTACTGAGGGTTACAAGCTGCGAATGTGGTTCAACTCTTGGATTTAGATTGAAGAAGAATTCAGTAGTCAGAATCAAGCTGCTTTGGTGCGATCGCATTTTCGTCATTTTTCAGCGCTTACACACGCGGGATGAATATACTGGTACAAGTGTGTCGATGCACACGGGGGCTAAATCGTAGTTAATAGTCAAGTTGGAGTCGGTACAATTTTTACCGTCACCCTTCCTTTACTAGAAGTTTAAGCGGTTACAGCAATTTTTATATATGGGGAATACAGTTCATTATTGGGGCACAATAAATATATTGTGACCTTACGTATGCGAGTTCTCAAACGAATTTTCATCCGTGGTAATGGCGAGTCCGTTATAAAATTTTCTCTTCTCAGAGGAAATTTATCTTTACAAAAAGGTTACTAAAATTTAACGACTATTTTCGGAATTTACAAATTGGATTTGTAGCCTAATATAGGCTTACAAAAAGAATACTTAAAAGCCGCTGTAAAAGATATTACTTAACGTACTTGCTTTTTGCATAAAATAAAAAATAAATAGTAATAAGTATTACAGTTGCAAAAAAATTAGCTTTTGCAATATCTCTATTTTTAGAGATATTGCAAAATTACGCATCGTTCAGAAGACATTTGTGTGTCCACAAATCTACTTAATTATACGTGTATGTCGGACTGCCAAAGTAAAATTGAAACAAGATACATAAATGTAACTAACAGTAAGTATTTAACATCATTTCAGCGGAAATTACTGTTAGCAAGTTTGGAAAAAAGTTTACCTGAATCTTACCGTCAACGAATTGAAATCATGTTGTTGGCAGATGAAGGAAAAACCCAAAGATCAATTTGTCGAATTTTGGGGTGTTGTCCAGCAACAGCAAGGCATTGGATGCACATAGCGCGGACAGGGATGGCGCACCAATGGCAAGATTGCCCCATTGGTCGCCCGAAGGCAGTAAATGACGAGTATTTAGAACGTTTGAAAGAACTGATTAAAAGTAGTCCCCGCGATCATGGCTATTCTTTTCGTCGGTGGACAACAAACTGGTTAGGGAAACATCTAGCGAAAGAATTTGGGATTGAGGTGAGCGATCGCCATATCAAGCGACTGCTCAAACAGATGGGATTATCCACACTACCAAAACCCAGCAATTCTGAAGCAAACAGCAATGAGCAGACTAAGAGTCCCAAAATTTTGATTAGCGATCTCAAATCCGCAGCTATTCCAGATGATACCGAATTTTTACCTATTAACTTTCCAAAATTAGGAAAGGATTCAGACATTTATGGCGCAAGATATATCTGCTCAGTTGATTTTTCTGGAACAGTTCAACAATACTCTGGGTTATTCTCTTTCGACAGAGGAATTTCAACACTATCTTCAACAAGTTAAATTTATCAACCCGAAAGTTGGCAAATTCTGGCAAGGAACTGATGTCCAACCAGGAATTTATATTGCGATCGCTGGTAAGGTCAGGTTGCTGGATAGCGCCGATGAGTTAATCGCTACTTTGGAAGCAGGTGACTCATTTGGGGAATTTACCTTATTTAAGGAAGGTGACTTTAAAGCTTACGCTGCAAGGGCTTCAGTAAACTTGCAACTGTGCTTTGTTTCGGGTGAAGTGTTATGGCCATTGATGGCTAAATATCCCCAAATTCGGGAGCATTTGTGGGCTAAGGCGTTATCTCGTAATCCCCAACAGGTGGACTCAGATAACCCCCCAGTACTGCCATCTGACTCAAAACCACTGCATGAAACAAAGATTTTGTCAACGCCAGCAATAGAGCCATGCCAGAAAAAGATTAGCAAAGCCTATTTTCCCAACTCCACGCAGCGAGTCGGGCATTTATTACAGCGTGTGATTCGGCGTTATCCGTTTTTTGCCCAACAGAGTGGATCGGATTGCGGTGCAGCTTGTTTAGTGATGGTGTCTCGCTATTGGGGGAAAAACTTTAGTGTAAATCGGCTGCGGGATATGGCCAATGTTGACCGCAATGGCTCGTCGCTGCGGGGGTTATCGGCGGCGGCGGAAAGTATTGGGTTTGCCACGCGGCCTGTGAAAGCGAGTCTTGACCAATTAGCGAAGCAAAAATTGCCTGCGATCGCTCACTGGGAAGGCAAGCATTACATAGTTGTCTACGAAATTACCCCCAAACACGTAATTGTCGCCGACCCCGCTATTGGTCAACGCACCCTCAGCCACGCCGAATTTAAAGCTAACTGGACTGGTTACACATTGCTGCTGCAACCGACAGCAATGCTCAAGGATACTAAAGAGACTTCTACCCCCTTTTGGCAATTCTTTGAATTAATGAAGCCTCACTCTTTAGTGATGCTGGAAGTGTTTGTCGCTTCCTTATTTATCCAGATATTTGGGCTTGTTACTCCCTTATTTACCCAGTTAATTTTAGACCGCGTAGTGGTGCAGCGTTCTGAACTAACCTTAACGGCGGTGGGGTTAGGATTACTAATTTTTAGTTTATTCCGTGTGGCGATGACAGGGTTGCGGCAATATCTGTTAGACCATACGGCGAATAAGCTTGATTTAGCACTAATTGTAGGATTTATTCGCCATACCCTGCGGCTACCCTTGAGTTACTTTGAGTCGCGTTATGTAGGAGATATTATCTCTCGTGTACAGGAAAACCGTAAAATTCAACGTTTCCTCTCCGGTGAGGCGTTGTCCATCCTGCTAGATTTAGTCACTGTCTTTATCTATTTAGGATTGATGTTTTGGTACAGCTGGAAAATGGCGTTGTTGGTGTTGGTGATTATACCGCCTTTTTTCCTGCTGGCATTGATTGCTACACCTTTTTTACAAAAGATTTCTAGAGAAATATTTAATGCTGTTGCTAATGAAAGTAGCTATCTGATTGAAGTCCTTTCTGGTGTGCGAACAGTTAAATCTACAGCAGTAGAACAGACAGTTCGTTGGCATTGGGAAGAGTTATTAAGTAAAGAAATCAAAACTAATTTTTCCGGGCAAATTATCAGCAATCGCCTGCAAATATTCAGCAACACAATTGAAGCAGTGGTAACTACCATCTTGCTGTGGTTTGGGGCATACCAAGTAATTCACAACCAGTTAACCATTGGGCAATTGGTAGCATTTAATATGTTGTTGGGAAATATTATTAGACCCTTCCAACGATTAACAGTTTTGTGGAATCAATTGCAAGAAGTGGTGATTGCGGTGGAACGTATTAATGATGTATTGGATGCAGAACCAGAAGAGGATTTGCAGCAGCAGGCGCGGCAATCTTTACCACCCATTCAAGGGAACATTCGTTTTGATAACGTGACGTTTCGGTATCACCCTGAAAGCGATATCAACGTTTTAGAAAATCTCAGTTTTGAAGTCCACAGTGGGCAAATGGTTGCCCTGGTGGGACGGAGTGGTTCGGGGAAAACCACAATTTCTAAGCTGGTTTTGGGGTTATATCCCCCCACAGATGGCAAAGTGTTGATTGATGGACAGGATATTACCAGTCTTTCGTTGCGTTCTCTACGCGAGCAAGTTGGGGTAGTTGACCAAGATACCTTTTTGTTTGGCGGAACGATTCGGGAAAATATTAGCTTGGCACATCCTGGGGCAACTTTGGCAGAGATAATTGAGGCGGCGCGATTGGCGGGTGCTGATGAGTTTATTAAAAAGTTACCTATGGGTTATGAAACCCAGATTGGTGAAGGAGGGGGGATGTTGTCTGGAGGACAGCGACAAAGAATTGCGATCGCTAAAGCGTTGTTAGGCAATCCCAAGCTGTTGATTTTGGATGAGGCGACTTCTCATCTGGATGCAGAGTCAGAAAGGATTATTCAGACGAATTTAAACACAATTCTTCAGGGTAGAACCACCTTAGTAATTGCCCATCGCCTTTCAACTGTACGAAATGCAGATTTGATTTTAGTGCTGGATCGCGGCGTGTTGATTGAGAGTGGGACTCACCGAGAGTTGATGGCCAAGCGAGGACATTATTTTTATCTCAATCATCAGCAGATGGATGTTGCGGGGTGAAAAAAGAAGATAAGCAGGAAACTTTTGTTATCTCCCAAAATCCAAAATTGATATCAGGAAAAATTATGCCAAACACATTAAATGGAAGAGTTCAAACCCAAATTTATGAGGTAGAACAGTACGACGAAGTTTTAAGGGAGCAAACACCAGCTAGCTCAACTGATGATTGGGCTTACGCAACCAAAGATTTACTTGATAGTTTGCCCCAGGTTTGGACAAGGGGATTGCTGTATTTTTTGGTGGTGTTTGTGTCGATTATTTTACCTTGGGCGATGCTATCTAAGGTGGATGAAACGGGTACAGCACGAGGGCGACTTGAGCCAAAGGGAAAGACAGTTAGACTGGATGCTGCTGTGGCAGGTACTGTTGCCGAAATTCGAGTCAAGGAAGGTGATTTAGTTAAAGCTGGGCAGACTTTATTGGTGTTGGAATCGGAGTTAGTTAAAGCAGAATTGCGGCAGGCACAGGATAAATTGGAGGGACAATTAAATCGCCTTTCTCAGTTAAATTCATCTAAAAGTCAGTTAGTTGTATCTTTGACAACTCAACAGCAACAAAACCAATCTCAACAGTTAGAAAAGCAGGCTCAAATTGATCAAGCGCGACAGAATATGAATGCTCTGAGGAATTCCTATGATTTACAAAAAGACGAAAAATTAGCTCAAGTCAATCAGGCACGGCAAACTCTTGAGCATAGTCAAACTGCTAATAAGTTAGTAAACAGTAGTTTAGCAAGTACCGAGCGGGAAGTTGAACGCTATCGCAGTCTTTGGCAGTCAGGAGTTGTTCCAGAAATTAACGTTGTGGAAAAGCAAGATATAGCTAAAGACAAGCAACAGTTATACGAACAAAATCAGTCAGATATTCAGCAGGCTAAACTACGTTTGGTAGAACAACAGAGTAGTTATGAGCGGACTATTCGGCAAGCGCAGATATTGAACAGGCACAGTTGCGACTGAAAGAGCAGGAAAGGAGTTATCAGACCTTAACTCGTTCCAGCAAGCTAGCTCTGCTCAAAATCGACGAACAACAGAATAATTTAGAGACAGAAATTACTACACTTCAGGCAGAAATTGCTCAAAGTAAGAGTCAGATTGTCTCATTAAAATTTCAGTTAGGACAACGAGAGTTAAGAGCCACCGTGAATGGTAGAGTGTTTCAGCTACCAATACAACGGGCTGGGTCTGTAGTGCAGCCTGGAACAATGATTGCGGAGATTGCACCGCAAGGTTCGCCTTTAGTAATTCGGGCGCAAATGGCGACAACTGAGAGTGGTTCTTTGCGAAGAGGATTGCCAGTCAAGTTAAAGTTTGATGCTTATCCGTTTCAGGATTATGGAATAGTGGAAGGAGAATTGTTAGAGATTTCTCCTACTACTATAGAGGTGGAAACACTTAATGGAAAGGTAGCAGCTTATGATTTGGAAATTGCCCTAAAACAAAATTGTATTCCCTCAGCTAATAAATGTATTGCCTTGCATCCTGGGGATACGGCGACGGCAGAGGTAATTGTGCGTCAGCGTCGGGTTATTGATTTTCTGCTTGACCCGTTTAAGAAGTTACAGCAGGGGGGAGTGAAATTGTAGAGAACCCAACCCCCTTCCCTACGTCCAAAGGACATGGGAATTAGGAATGTAGAGACGTTACATGTAACGTCTCTACATCCAGCTAATAAGTCAAACCAAATTTAGGAGGAATATCATGTCACAACCTATCACCATTACCAAGGAAGACATTCTTCACCAAGTTAAGGTATCTTGTAAAATTCCTGAGATAGTTGAGCAGATTGTTACCCGCAAGGTGATTATAGCGGCTGCTGAAGAAGCTGGTATAAAAGTGGAGGTTGAGGAACTTCAGAAAGCAGCAGACCAAATACGATTAGCGAATAAACTCGATAGTGCTGATGATACCTGGAATTGGTTAGAGAAACATGGTTTGTCTATAGATGATTTTGAAGAAATTGCTGACATCAGTCTCATCTCTGGGAAGTTAGCTAATCATCTTTTCGCTGATAAAGTTGAACCCTCTTTCTTTGAGAACCAACTAGATTATGTTGGCGTGGTGATGTATGAAGTTGTTCTGGATGATGAAGATTTAGCCATAGAACTCTTCTATGCGATTAAGGAAGGTGAGATGAGTTTCTATGATGTTGCTCACAAATACATTCAAGATACAGAATTACGCCGCAAAGGTGGATATTTGGGGATAGTGCGTCGCCAAGATTTAAAACCAGAGATTTCTACTGCTGTTTTTACTGCTAAACCACCACAGGTTATTAAACCGATAGTGACTTCTAAGGGAGTACACTTAATTTTAGTAGAGGAACTAATTCAACCAGACCTAAATGAAAAACTCCGCACAAATATAATTTTAAACTTATTCACTCAGTGGCTTAACCAACAAATTGAACAGTCTAAAATAAATAAGTTAACCTAATTACACATAAATTGCTTTGATGTTTGTAGTAGCGCTTTTAGCACTATAGACGCAGACTGGGTTTTCCCAGAGTAGCGCTACTACAAACGTTTTTTTAGGTTTAACTAAGAACCTATCCCACTAATAATATTTTGTTAATCCAGATATGAATTGTAGCAAGGTCAATGAATGCGTCAAAGTAAACT